>NZ_JBMPOV010000006.1:0-408340 GCF_049340405.1 Undibacterium sp. Ji42W | reverse complement strand
CATAGGCTTGCTGGGTCATGCACCTGATCAGGCGACCTTTGAGGCATTGCTGGCACAGTCTGGCACGGATGTAGTCACGCTGATCGGGCAGTTTATCAATTCGCCTGAGTATCTGGCGCGCTTCATGCCTGTTTGATTTACGGATATGCGTTACTGAAGTGCGTTGTTGATGTGCGGAGTTTCTCTCAAAAGATCTCCGCACATAGTCTAAATTTGATACATCCACTCTCACCAAGCGACATATCCAGCCTGGTGCAGATCAAATCTATGCGCCTGTGCGCTGTGTCCATGGAATTGCCGTTCCAGCTTCCTTCTTGGCTTGCTTGGCGGCTTTCTTTTCTTTAGGCGTACTGGCCGCCTGCTTCTTGGTTTCTTTATTACTTTGCTGAACTTTACTCATGATTTACTCCTGGGAACACCAAGGCCTTGGTGACAAGTCAGTATAGGCTTGTATTGCCTCATCAACCGTTTTCCAGAAAATATAGTCTGCACGGATTACATATCATTTAAAAGCCATTTCATACCGCGATTTACGCAATCTGTCTCAATGCCAAGGCAAATCAAACAACTTTTCTTTACAGTTAGCCCATGCAAATAAAATAATGACGGGGGAGCGAAATGCTGGAAATCAGGAATATCACAAAAACCTTTGGCAAAAAACTGACAGCAGTGCATGACATGTCGCTCAATCTCGGTCCTGGCGTAGTCGGCCTGGTAGGGCACAATGGCGCAGGTAAAACTACACTCATGCAAATGGTGGCAACACTGACACGTCCCAGTAGTGGCAGCATATTTTTTCAGGGCCAGGACATCGTTAAAAAGCCCCAGGCCATACGCCAGCGCCTGGGATTCCTGCCGCAGGAATTTGGTATTTACCCAAACCTGACAGCGCTGGAATTCATGCAGTATTTTGCTGCTCTCAAGGGTGTACGCGATCCGGCCAGGGTCAGACACTTGCTGGAAATGGTGAACCTGCATGAGCAGGCCAAACGTCAGGCATCGACGTTTTCTGGCGGCATGCGGCGACGTCTGGGCATTGCCCAGGCCCTGTTGAATGATCCTGACATACTCATCGTCGATGAACCTACCGCGGGACTGGATCCGGAAGAACGCCTGCGCTTTCGCCATTTATTAAGCGAGCTGGGCTTCAAGAAACTGGTCATCATGTCCACCCATATCGTCTCTGACGTAGAAAGCATCGCCAGCCAACTGGCCATCATGCGTCAGGGGAGATTGATTGCCTATGCAACGCCAGACGACATCCTGGCGCAGGCGCATGGACAAATCTGGACAGCTGACATTGCCAGCCATGAGTATGATGCCTTGCGCAACAAGGTACATGTATTGCAAACCCAAAAACAAGGCAATCACATGAGCTTGCGTATTGCCCATCCACACCAGCCATGTGCAGGCGCGCGCCATGCTACGCCCAGTCTGGAAGAAGCCTTAATGGCGCAACGCTATGCAGTGCAGGAGCTGGCAGCATGAGCCCTTCTCTGCTGAATACACTGACTATCCTGGTCTTGAATGAAGCCCGCCTGCGCTTGCGCCGCCTGAGCAGCGTGGTGACGGTACTGGCAGTGATTGCGCTGGCGTGGGTGATGATTCCTGATCCACAATCAGGTACCACGTTGATGACCATACGCAACATCCGTGTTTTATACACCAGCACAACACTCGCCTACGGTAGCGCGGCGCTGGCCAGCCTGTTATTTGGTCTGGCGGGATTTTATCTGGTACGCGGCCGCATTGCAGAAGATATGCGCAGTGGTTGTGGTAGCGTCATTGCTACCACACCGATAGGAAATGGCATTTTCCTGCTGGCGCGCTGGATCGGTGGCGTCGTGTATTTGCTGGCACTGATCACTTCTTTCCTGGTGGCCATGCTGGTCTGCCATCTTGTGCGTGGCGAAGGGCCGATAGCGTTACCGGTATATCTGCAAACCTATATAGTCCTCCTGCTACCCATGGTATTTTTTGCGGTCAGTTGCGCCATTTTGTTTGACAGCTATTCTCCTCTGCTGGGCAAGCTGGGCGATGTGATTTTCTTTTTTATCTGGATGGCGCAAATCTCCCTGCTGAGCAAAATAGAAGATGGGATAACTGGTCAAATCAATCCCTATATGTTTATTGATTTCATGGGCGCAGCCACTTCCATGGTGAATCTGAAATTGCTGATGCATACCAACAGCTTCTCATTGGGTACTGCAACTTTTGATGCGAAGCTTACCCCCATTTTACTGCCATCCATTCTGTGGTCAGGCAAATTGCTGGCCATACGCTGTGCCTCAGCCATGCTGGCCTTGCTGCCATTATTACCGGCCATCGCCTTGTTCCACCGGTTTTCACCAGACCGTGTAAAAGTCGGCCAAACCCGCAAACGCCGCTCGCCCCTGGGTTTATTGAATCAACTATTGCGTCCTTTCGCCCGTATTGCCCAACCCCTGTTTCACCTGGCACAAGCTCTGCCAGGGCTGGCCGGGCAAATATGTGCTGACGTTGCCCTGACGATCGTCACGACACCTGTGGCTGGCCTGGCGCTGGTGCTGATACCCCTGCTGTCCGTATTCTTACCGAATGCTGGTTTGCCGGGGATGTTGACGGCGAGTGTCGCCATCTGGGGAATATTGATCAGCGACCTGAGTTGCCGGGACCACCAGGCTGCCGCAAGCGACATGACAGGTGCATTGTCAGGCGGCATTACACAGCGATATGTGCGTCAGTTTGCGGCAAGTGCCTTGCTCGCCTTGATGCTGACGGGTGTCATCACCCTGCGTTGGGCCATGCATGAGCCGACCCGGGCAATGGCATTATTGACCGGCATTTTCAGCATGAGTGCTCTCGCCAGCTTGCTGGGGCGTTTATCCAAAACGCCACGCACTTTCTCGTCACTTTTTCTGTTTGGTCTCTATGTTGCAGTCCATGCAGTCAAGGTACCGTCGGTTGATGTGTTTGGTTTCAATGGTGTTGCAAACAGCCATTCCATCACATGGCAACTCGTACTAGGCATAACGGCTATCAGTGCCGGCTATGTTTACAACCGCCGCGCTGCTACATGAAACACCAACAGTTGTTGAGTCTTGCAACAAGATGCAGAAAGTGAGAAGCAGGTTTTATTTCTTTTCAGCAAAGCACAAATTGTATTAATTGTAAGCAGACTTTAGTTTGATTGTTTTAGCAAATTTATGTCCCTATACTTTTGTTGATCTGATGACGACCAAGTTTCCAGATCCGACCGGAATCCTGTCTGCTGAGCTAGCTGCCGCCATTTTATTATGGCCTGTTCATCAGCATCGTTCCCCCGCATGTTGATGAACAGGAAAAATTACGCTTATGTCTGCCGGACTCTCCATAAAAAAAGATTTAGCAAAAATACTGTTGTATTCGCTGCTCTCACTGTTCTTGATCCCTGCGTTTACTTACTGGTTTTCCCAACATGTAGAAAACAAACAGGATGAAAAATTCCTGAGTTTTGTATCACAGCAAATTGATATCGACAGCAAGTTGACAGCTGATGAGAAATTTCAGCAGCAAGAATTTTTTCGCCAGTATCCACCTTCTAAAATCTGCGACAGCAACATCACCGAAGCCGCCAGTTACAGAGAACGTGTATGTGCGCGCTATTCAGATAACTGGCAATTCATCATGGCCAAAAAAGTTTCAGCCTGGACCATGGTCGGTGGCGTGGTCTTGCTGATCAGTGTGCTCTTGCTCGGTGCTTTCGCCTTCCTCAATGAGAAAGCCCAGTACCTGAGTTTTGTCACAGGCTGGCGTGTGCTGACATTGAGTTGCACTGCCGGAACAATTGCACAGGGCGCGATGCTGATGTGGCTGTCGTTCTGGGTCACGGCTTATTTCATGAACCGTTACTCCATCAAGCTGATAGGCGTGGCCGTCATCTTTGTGGCGATCGCGGTGTTCTATGTCATTGTCAGCATCTTCAAGCGCGCTAAAAGCAATCACCAGATCCAGGGTGAGCTGATTTCTGAACAGGCAGCACCCGGTTTGTGGCAGCGCATACGTGACTTGGCTGCACGTTTGAAAACCGCCGCGCCAGATAATATCGTCGCAGGTATCGATGCCAATTTCTTTGTCACTGAATCCCCCTTGAATGTCAGCGGCAGAAGCTTGCGCGGTCGCAGCCTGTTTATCAGTATTCCGCTGTTGCGCCTGCTGAGCCAGTCTGAGGCGGATGCCGTGCTGGCGCATGAACTGGCACACTTCCGTGGTGGCGATACAGCGAATAGTGCTGCGCTTGGACCCAAGCTGGCGCAATATGATCAATACTGTTTTGAGATGCGTAGCGCGCATGTGCCTACCGTGTTTTATCTGATGTGTCTGTACCGCATGATTTTTGAAATTGCCTCTGCACGCAATAGCCGTGACCGTGAATTTTTGGCAGACCGCATCGCCGCCAAAGTAATTGCACCTGCAGCAGTCACTTATTCACTGATCAAGATTGCGGCTTATGCCAATTACAGGAATGAAATCGAGAACCAGCTGTTTTCGCGTAATGAAAGACATGGTGCCAGTTTGGGGATAGCGCAATTTGTCGCATCCGGCCTGCATCCATATGCGCGTTCGTCTGCCTTCATCGACATCATGAAACATACGAGTGTGCCACATCCCTATGACAGCCATCCCAAGATGACTGAGCGTATGAAAAATGTAGGTCATGTCATAGCCGAAGCTGATTACGGCGCCATTGTCACCAGTGTGCCCGCACAAACCTGGGCCACTGATATACAAGTTGCCGATGAAATTGAAGCGCGTTTGTGGACTAGCTATGAAGAAGATTTTTCACAAGCGCATGAACACAGTCTGGCCTATCGCTATGAACCAGGCAATGAAGAAGAACAGGCACTGGTGCTGCGCTACTTCCCGCCTGTTGAATTTTCCTTGAGCGAGGGCAAAGCCATACAAGTAACCTATGCAGGCTGGATCTTGCCTGATGAAACTGAACCGCTGTCCTGGGATAGGGTGGATACCTATGAATATGAAGATGGCATGATGTCAGACACTTTGACCATCAAGCACCCAGAAAAAGGCATGCTGGGTGCCAAGTCGACCAAGGTGAAACTCGCCGGTATCAAGAAAGTGCGCGAAGAATTCAAGAATGTCTCCGGCCATTACTGGCACAGGCATCAGGTTATGCGACATCAACAGGCCCTGCAATAAATCTGTTCCATTACCGAGGCAAGAATCCCGTCCAGGCAGACGGGATTTTTTTATTGTGTACGCTTACCTGTACGGACAAGGCTGCGGACAGTGTGGACAATCAGGCGCCAATAAAATATTCATATAAATCAATGACTTAAAACTGGCACAGTTTCTGCTAAACAGGATGCAAACTGTTTAATGGAAACATCATGATAAGAGACACGTCAGGCCAAGATACGGTATTGGCCGCCAATAAGGGACAACAACGCAAACGCATCATCATTGCAGGCGTCGCCACGGTGGTGGGCGTCACCAGCCTGGTATTGCTGATGTCGGCATGGCGTGGCAGCAGCCAGTCGGTGAATGCATCGCGCTTGCGCATCGCCACCGTCAGCCACGGTACTTTGGTCAGGGACGCTTCAGTCAATGGCCGTATTGTTGCAGCCATCAGCCCGACGTTGTACTCCAGCGCTGGTGGTACGGTAACGCTGAAAGCCAATGCGGGTGATACCGTCAAGAAAGGTGATATCGTCGCCGAGATAGAATCTCCTGACCTGAACGATCAGCTCAAACGCGAACAATCAAATACCGAACAGCTGGAGGCCGAAGTCGCACGCCAGCAAATCCTCGCAAAGAAGCAAAAACTGATCGCCAGACGCGATGCCGACCAGGCCGAGATAGACCGTGTAGCAGCCCAGCGCGCCTTCCAGCGCATAGAAGCGGCCGGCGTTGTTGGCGTGGTTGCCAAGAATGATTTCCTGAAAGCCCAGGATGCCATGCATTCCACGGAAATTCGCTCCAAGCATGCTGCCCAGGCAGCAGACCTGGAAAATGAAGATGTCACGCTGGAATTAAAAACCAAGATGAGCCAGTTGCAACGCCAGCGCCTCTCGCTGGACTTTGCCAAACGCCGTGTCGATGAATTGAAACTGCGTGCACCAGTCGATGGCATCATCGGCAGTCTTGCAATTTCCAACCGCAGTGTGGTGGCGGCCAATACAGCATTGATGACACTGGTTGATCTGTCGCAGCTTGAAGTGGAAGTCGAAATCCCGGAATCGTATATGACAGATTTGGGCTTGGGCATGAAGGCAGAAATCGTGATCAACAATAACAAGGTCATGGGCACCCTGACCGCCATCTCGCCAGAAGTGGTGAAAAACCAGATACTCGCCAGAGTACGGTTCAGCGGCAAACAGCCTGAAGGCCTGCGTCAAAGCCAGCGCGTTTCTGCCAGATTGCTGATGGAAGAAAAAGCCAATGTCATGGTCTTGCCACGCGGCCCCTTTGTCGAAGCGGACGGTGGACGCTTTGCCTATGTCGTTGAAAACGGTGTTGCCCAGCGCCGCCCCATCAAAATGGGCGCAACCAGTATCTCAGCAGTAGAAATTCTCAGTGGTTTGAAAGACGGCGACAAAGTCGTGATATCAGGTACCGATACATTTGAAGGCGCGAACAGCGTTTCCATTAATAACTGATTAACAACTGATTAATAACTAATATCAACAATTAATTTAAGAAGGAATATCCCATGTTACGCATGAAAAACCTCAGCAAAGTTTATCGTACGCATTTGATCGAAACCCATGCCCTGCGCGGCTTTGACATCCATGTCAAGGAAGGTGAATTCGTCACCGTGACCGGACCATCCGGTTCTGGCAAAACCACTTTCTTGAACATCGCCGGTTTGCTGGAAGAATTCAATGACGGTGATTATCTGCTCGATGGCATCAATGTCAAGGGCATGAATGACAATGCCCGTACGCGTCTGCGCAATGAAAAACTGGGTTTCATTTTCCAGGGATTCAACCTGATACCCGACCTGAATCTGTTTGACAATGTTGATGTACCACTGCGCTATCGCGGCTTCAATACGGCGGAACGCAAGGAGCGCATAGAGGCAGCACTGGCACAGGTTGGCCTGGCCTCACGCATGAAACATTATCCGGCTGAATTGTCTGGTGGTCAGCAACAGCGTGTGGCAATTGCCCGTGCCCTGGCTGGTTCGCCCAAACTCTTGCTGGCAGATGAACCTACCGGTAACCTCGATACCCAAATGGCACGCAGCGTCATGGAATTACTGGAAGAGATCAATGCCAAGGGCACGACCATTTTGATGGTAACGCATGACCCTGAACTGGCCGTTCGTGCACAGCGCAATGTGCATATTATCGATGGACAGGTCAGCGACCTGGTACGTAAGGTACCGTCACTTTACGATGCCAAGGCCGACGCTGCCTCTGCCAATGAAGTTGATAGTTCGGCAGTCGCCTGAGGAGCCGCATGATGTTTCGTTATTATTTTTTACTTGGCATACGCAGCCTGCGCCGCAACCCGGCCCTGACTGCCCTGATGGTACTGACCCTGGCAGTTGGCGTCGCCGCCAGTATCTCCACCCTGACGATCTTGCATGTGATGTCGGGTGACCCGATACCACACAAGAGCAACCGTCTGTTCACACCCTGGATGGATAACGGCCCATTGAAAGGCTATACGCCCGATGATAAACCGAATGATACCCAGATGAGTTACCGGGATGTCATGAATCATTTGCCTGCCAAGATAGGCGAGAGACGTACAGCGATGTACGGCATATTGATGGCCATAGAACCGGCACGCAAAGACTTGCCAGCGATAGAGCCCGAAGGCGCCGCCGTCACCAAGGATTTTTTCGCCATGTTTGACACGCCATTTTTACATGGCCAGGGATGGACTGAAAATGACGATGCAAAAGCCGCAGACGTTGTCGTACTTGGAAAAAAAATGGCAGACAAGCTATACGGCAATACCAATCCTGTTGGTCAGTACCTGACCATGATAGGTCATCAGTTCCAGATAGTCGGCGTACTCGATACCTGGGAACCAAGCCCGCGCTTTTACCGTAATGCCACCTTTGGCGTGCAGGAAGATTTCTTCATTCCTCTGGCCAGCGCCATCCGGCATGAAATTACCCATGCAGGCGGCATGGGCTGCACTGGCGATACTGCGCCTGGCTGGCAGGGACGACTGGATTCAGAATGCACATGGCTGAGCTTCTGGTTTGAAATGAAGTCAGAAGGCCAGCGCCAGGAACTGCAAAGCTACCTCGACAATTATGCATCCGAGCAGCGCAAGCTTGGACGTTACATGCGTCAAGCAAAAAACAAACTATTCAATGTCATGGAATGGCTGGAAGAATCCAAAGTAGTCGGCAACGATAACAAGCTTTCTGCCTGGCTGGCATTTGGCTTCCTGATGCTGTGTCTGGTGAACACCGTAGGACTGTTACTGGCGAAATTTTCTGTACGGTCCTCGGAAGTCGGTGTACGGCGTGCACTGGGCGCATCCCGCAAAGAGATATTCAATCAATTCCTCATCGAGAGCAGTGTCATCGGCCTGGCTGGTGGTGTTGCAGGACTGCTGCTGGCATTTGGTGCACTTGCCCTGATCGCCAAGCAATCAAAACAACTGACTGTGGTGGCACATATGGACTGGCAAATGCTGAGCATTACCTTTGTGATGTCAGTCACCGCTGCCATATTGGCGGGTTTGTTCCCGACCTGGCGCGCATGCCAGGTGACGCCTGCCATACAACTCAAATCACAATGAGGCTATCATGAAACTCAATCTCGAAATTCGCCCCATTTTATCTGCGCTACTGCGCAGCAAGACCGGTGCCATTCTGGTCGCCCTGCAGGTTGCCATCAGCCTGGCAATTTTAAGCAATGCTGTCTACATTGTTCAATTGCGTATGGAAGTGGTAGCACGCCCCAGCGGTGTCGCAGAAGAAAACGACCTGTTTTCCATCAATATCAGTAACCGCAAAGTCGCTGATCATACAGAACAGATCGCCACGCAAAAACAGGAAGAAGTAACCATACGCGGGGTCTCTGGCGTGCAGGGCGTGACAAGGGTCAGCCAGACACCATTGTCCTGGTCCGGCAGTACCACTGGTGTTTCGCTGGACAGGAAGCAGGCTGCCACCAGTGCCAATGTATCAATGTATATTGCATCGGAATCCGTGATGAAACTCTGGGGCCTGAAGCTGGCCGATGGGCGAGACTTCAATCAGGGTGAATTCCGCGAAATTGATACCAGTACCAGCAAGGAATTTCCCAATGTCGTCATCATTACCAAGGCACTTGCAGAAAAACTTTTTCCTGGTCAGGCCAGTGTCGTTGGCAAAACCATTTATTTTGGTACAGGTGACGATGCGTATGAAACAAGGATAGTCGGTGTACTTGAGCGTTTGCAAACCCATGCTGCCCAGATTGGCGAAAAAGGTGAAATCTCGGTTGTCTTGCCGGTACGCATGTCAAATGACCCCTACTCCAAGTATTCGGTACGTGCCGAACCCGGCCAGCGTGAACGGGTAATGAAAGATGTTGAGATGGCACTGAGAAAAGCATCTGCCACACCTATCATCGTCAATTTGCGCAGCTTTCAGGAAGACCGTTCCAGGCGCTACCGCGCTGACAATGGCCTGGCGTGGATGCTGATTGCAGTCTGTGTGCTGCTCTTGCTGGTCACTGCCAGCGGCATCGTCGGCATTTCCAGCCTGTGGGTCACGCAACGCCGCAAGCATATCGGTGTGCGCCGTGCACTGGGTGCGCGCAAGATAGACGTGTTGCGCTACTTCGTCACGGAGAACTTCATGATCACCACTTTTGGTATCGCCTGCGGCCTTGCCCTGGCCATAGGTCTCAACCAGTTATTGGTCAGCAAGCTGGAATTAACGAAATTGCCAGTACCTTATTTGCTAGGAGGCAGTGTAATTTTCTGGATACTTGGTATCATCGCAGTGGTGGGACCGGCGGCTCGTGCTGCCTCGATTTCACCAGCCACTGCTACCCGCAGTACCTGAAGTACTGAACCTGAAGCCCTGAAAACTCAAACACTGACAATGCCTACCGTATTAATTATTGATGACAACGCCACCGTCGCGGTGGCACTGGAAGTGCTGTTTTCCCTGCATGATATTGATGCGGTGTGCGCCACGTCGCCAGAACAGGGTCTGGCGATACTGGAGCATCAGGCTGTCGATCTGGTGATACAGGACATGAACTTCACAGCCGATACCACCTCGGGTGATGAAGGCCGTGCACTGTTCACTGAAATACGCAAACGCTACCCTGACCTGCCCGTTATCTTGCTGACAGCCTGGACACATCTGGATGCGGCAGTAGAACTGATCAGGTCAGGCGCTGCCGATTACCTTGGCAAACCCTGGAATGACCAAAAACTGCTGACCACGGTCAGGAACCTGATTGAGCTGGGGCAAAGCAACCGCGCCCTGCAACAAAGGCTACAACGCGAACGCAAGCAAAAACGCGAGCTGGAGCAAAAGTTCAATCTCTGCAATCTGGTTTGGAATGATGCTGCCACAGAGCGGGTGCTCGGCATGGCCTGTCAGGTAGCCCGCGCCGATGTACCAGTGCTGATCACCGGGCCGAATGGTGCAGGCAAGGAAAGAATCGCCGAAATCATACAGGCCAATTCCAGCGTCAAGGACGGCCCTTTTGTGGTACTCAATTGTGGTGCCCTGCCAGCAGAACTGATAGAAGCAGAACTGTTTGGTGCCGAGGCTGGTGCCTATACCGGAGCCAGCAAGGCACGCGAAGGCAAATTTGAAGCAGCCGATGGTGGCACCCTGTTCCTCGATGAAATTGGTAACCTGCCACTCGCCGGGCAAATGAAATTATTGCGTGTGCTGGAAACCGGGCGCTTTGAAAGACTGGGCTCGAACAAGGAAAGACAGGTCAAGGTCAGGGTACTCAGCGCCACCAATGCTGACTTGCCAGCCATGATCAGGGCTGGCAGCTTCCGTCAGGATTTATTGTACCGCTTGAACGTCATTGAATTGCATTTACCCACACTGGCAGAACGCACTGGCGACATCTTGCCGCTGGCAGAATACTTTCTCAGTAACGGCAAGACCCTGCATCCCACTACGGCATCTGCACTGGTGCAATATGCCTGGCCAGGCAATGTCAGGGAACTTAAAAATGTCATGCAGCGTGCCTGCCTACTGGCAGCCAAAACTGAAATCATGCCTGCTGATCTTGGCTTACCATTGGCGAATAGCTGGCTCAATGAGCAAGAGCCTGACAAGGAAGCAATAGAACGCTCCCTGCAAAAAGCGCATGGCGTGGTGGCGCAAGCTGCCGCCGAGCTGGGGCTGAGCCGCCAGGCTTTGTATCGGCGTATGGACAGGCTGGGCATCAGCCGTAGCGCATGACAGACCAGAAAGCGCCATCAGCAAGCGGCAGCGTTCCTGGCAAGCGCCCGCTGTTCTCCATGCTCACCCGGCTAAGCCTGTTGATGGTGGCAATATTATTACTGGCCGTCGCTGTCAGCATGCTCATGCTGCATTTATTGCCAGACCAACTCTGGCTGGCAACAGGCCTCAGCCTGCTGATTATCTTGCCGATAGGCGTGAGTCTGTTGCGCAGCCAGTTAAAAGCCATGATACGTTTGTTCCATACTCTGGCTGGCACGGTCATCAGTTATCAAGACAATGATTTTTCCATCGGTGTGCACTGGCCATTGCAAGATGAACTGGGTGAACTGGTAGATGCCCACAATGCGCTGGGCGATGTCTTACGCAAGCAAAGATTAAATCTGGTACAGCGTGAATTGCTGCTCGATACCATGGTGCAAAATACACCAGTAGCAATGATGCTGGTGGCCGACCACGGCCCCATTGTATTCGCCAATATCGCAGCCAGGCAATTGCTGAATCAGGGCCGCAAGCTCGAAGGTTTCAGTTTTAATGAAGTGATGACGCAAGTCTCCGCCTCGTTACGTGAAGCCATACAGCGCGGTGGCGACGGTTTGTTCACAGTAGCAGCGAAAGATGCCGAAGAAGAGGAAGAGGTTTACCATCTGGCACGCCGCCACTTCAGCCTGAATGGCCGCCATCATGAATTATTCTTGCTGCGCCATCTGACGGTGGAATTACGCCGCCAGGAAGTGCAGACCTGGAAAAAGGTCATACGCGTGATCAGCCATGAATTGAATAATTCCCTGGCACCGATAGCCTCACTGGCGAATTCTGCTGCGGTACTGGTAGGCCGTGGCCAGACCGAGCGTCTGCCCAGTATTTTGCAAACCATAGAAGAACGCACCCGCCACCTGGAAAGCTTTATCGATGGCTATGCACGCTTTGCCAAACTGCCGACACCCAGGCTGGAGAGTACACACTGGGATAATTTTATCGCTGGCCTGAAGTCGCAAGTCATCTTCACCGTCATTGACAGTTTGCCAGAAGAAGCCATCAACCTCGACCGTGCGCAGATGGAGCATGCCTTGCTGAATCTCCTGAAGAATGCCCATGAGTCTGGCTCAAGAGAAGATGAAGTATTTCTCGGCATACGCAATTTGCAAGGCGTCATCCGCATAGAAGTCATGGACAGGGGCAGTGGTATGACAGATACGGTGATGTCGAATGCCCTGATTCCTTTTTATTCCACCAAGCGCAGTGGTACAGGTCTGGGCCTGGCACTGGTGCGGGAGATCATAGAAGCACATGGCGGCAGGATCAGCCTGCAAAACCGTGAAGGCGGCGGCTTGAACGTCAGCCTGTTCCTGCCTGTATCACCCTAAGCAAATGCCATTGGCAACATCATCAACATGCACAGGCCGGCAGCGCGGCGGTTGGTGGCAGTGATACTGCCGCCATGTGCCTGTATCACGCGCTGGGTAATCGCCAGTCCCAGGCCATAGCCTTCGCTGCTTTGTTCTGCCAGTACACTACGGTAGAAAGGCTGGAAGATGCTCTGCAATTCAGCTTCCGGCACGCCTTCGCCTTCGTCCAGGATGGACACATGCAATTGCGTGCCCAGTACTTCTGCGTGAAGGGTCACGGCAGTATCGGGACGGGTATGCCGTATCGCATTGCGTAAGACATTTTCCATCGCCCGGTGCAGCAATTCATAGCGCCCCAGCACGCACACCTTGCTGATGGCATCGGCAGAATATTCTGTCTTGAACGCCTTGCCTGCGGTCTTCGCTTCAAAGTGGGCATTGTCCGTCAGATCAGCAAATAATTCATCCATGTGTATCAGGTCTTGCCCTGCATGGGCGCCGGCTTCGAGACGCGACAGTGTCAGGATTTCACCGACCAGCTTGTCCATGCGCACGGCTTCCCTGTCCATGCGCACCATGTATTCTTCTGCCTTGTCTGGTTGCTGGCGTGCCAGACCTATCGCTGCCTGCAGACGTGCCAGTGGTGAACGCAATTCATGTGAAACATCATGCAACAGGCGACGCTGGTTGTGCAAGGAACCTGTCAACTGCTCTGCCATGCGGTCAAAATCACGGCCCAGCTCTGTCAATTCGTCCTTGCGCTTACCCATGCTGTCTCCTATGCGCGTCTGTAGTTTGCCGCCTGCCAGCTCATGAAAAGCCTCGCTGAGCCTGCGTATGGGCTTGGACATATACCAGGCCATCAGGGCCGCAAACAGCAGGCTGGCAAACAAGGCAACTACCATGGGAATAAAGGCACGCGAATCGCCGCCATCATGCGGTGGCTTGCGCATACCCATAGGCGCAGGCCCAGGCTCACCAGGCAGACCACCAGGTCTGGCTGCATCACGAAAATCCGGACCGGGACCATGTCTGAATTCAGCAACAGGGCCGGAGCCGGAGCCAGGACCGCGCCTGTCTTCATGCTGGAGTTTGTCGGGCTGTACAGCGATTGCCGCAGCCCTGGCTATCTCTTCATTGCTGCGCTTGATCCAGAAAGTGATGCTGATACCGGCGATGGCCGTCAATTGCGCCAGCCAGATGAAGAAAAAGAATTTCCAAAACAATCGACCGAGTTTCAGCATACTGAGTTTAGGCATCATTACTCGCTTATTCACTTACTCGCGCGTCAGCATATAACCCTGGCGATATACCGTCTGTATGACAGTACGGCCATCGGCAAAGGCGCTGATCTTTTGTCGTATGCTGCTCAGGTGGACATCGATATTCCTGTCGAACCTGGCCAGAGGGCGTCCCAGGCCCAGCTCGGACAATTCATTCTTGCTGACGGTTTGCCCGGCATTCCTTGCCAACAGCTCCAGCAAGGTGAATTCAGTGCTGGTCAGGTCCAGCATTTTATTATTCCATTCAGCGCGGCGCTGCCCTGGCCATATTTGCAGGGCGCCCACGACCAGGCATAGTCTGTCCTGTTCATTATTCATGCCAATCTCGGTGCGGCGCAAGATAGCCCTGAGTCTGGCCAGCAATTCGCGTGGGGTACATGGTTTAGGCACATAGTCATCCGCCCCAAGTTCAAGACCGATGATGCGGTCTACATCATCCCCGCGCGCTGTCAACATCAGCACAGGCATGCGGCTGTGCTCACGTATGCGGCGCAGGGCATCAATACCATTCATGCGCGGCATCATGACATCTAGTACTGCAATCGCATGCTGACCAGACAAAGCCTCTGTCACGGCCTGCTCGCCATCATATACGGTAGTAATGGCAAAGCCCTCACGCTCAAGATATTCCTTGAGCATGCCTACCAGTTCCACGTCATCGTCTGCGAGCAATACCTTGGTCATAAAGTGTGGGGATATAAATTCTACGTACTGATGATAGCAAAGCCATCTAGGTATGCGTGCAAATTTACCTGCTTTTACAGTCGCACTTTTTTGATGACACAAAATCCTTACCTAACTTTACCTTTGCTTTACTGCATTTAACAAGTCATGGCGACACAATGCAGCACGCCCAACAGTAAGGAAAAAACATCATGGAAAAGCATGGCAATCAACTGGAAACCGATCTTCAAACCCTGATGCAAACAGCCGCCTCACGCAGGCAAATGCTGCGCTGGATATCAGTTGGTGGCGCTGCGACCTTGCTGGGTTGTGGCGGAGGCAGTGACGCCTCAACAGCAACAGCAACATCAACCTCATCGACCTCAACTGCGACCGGCACCAGCACTGGCTCAACTACAGCAACAACGACGGTCACCACTCCTGCATCCTGCGGCATCATCCCTGAGGAAACAGCCGGGCCTTATCCCGGTGATGGCAGTAACAGCAATGGTGTCAGTATTGCCAATGCGCTGGCGCTGTCCGGCATCGTACGCAGCGATATACGTTCCAGTATTGCCGGTGCCAGCGGTGTGGCGGCAGGTGTGCCCCTGACTATCAAGCTGCAACTCGTGAATACCAAAACCAGTTGCGCTTCGCTGGCTGGCTATGCAATCTATCTCTGGCATTGTGACAGGGATGGCAATTACTCCATGTATTCATCCGGCATCACTGCCGAGAACTACCTGCGCGGCGTGCAGGAGACAGACAGCAACGGCAGTGTCAGTTTCACGACGATCTTCCCTGGTTGCTATTCAGGGCGTATCCCGCATGTGCATTTCGAGGTTTACCCTAACGTGAGCAAAATCAGCAGCGCCAATAACAAGGTCAAGACTTCACAATTCACCTTCCCCATGGTAACCCTGAATGAAGCCTACCAAGCCACTGGCTACGCCACCAGCGTGCGCAACCTGTCGCAGATCACGTATGCAACTGACAATGTTTTCAGCGATGGTACCAGCCTGCAAATGGTCAGCGTGACTGGCAGTGCAAGCCTGGACTATGTGGTAACGTTGACGGTAGGCATATCCGTATAATTTTGACTACGCCAGTAGCGCGGCAATCTTGCCTTGCTATCGGTATTTCAATAGAATCAGGCTTTTGCGCAACTCCTCAACTCTTTTTACAGAAAGGAGGAAACATGGAAGTTCTAAAGTATGCCATCAGCGGCATACGCAACTTTGGTACCTTTGCAAGCTCTTGTCCTGAATCCATCGCGCAGCGATAAGCAGACGAGAGCTCATCAACTTACTACCCCTACGAGCCAGTTCTCGGCTCATTATCGTTAGCGCTCCTGTTGACGTGGATGCTTGCATCCCAAAACAAAGACAAGAGCATGACTACCTTATTATCCGCACAAGCATTACAACTCGACACCAACCACGGTGTTTTATTCCAGAACCTTAACTTCACACTGCAAGTTGGCCAGCGCATAGGTTTGATAGGTCATAATGGCAGTGGCAAATCGACATTATTCTCCCTGCTGGCAGGACAACGCCACGCCAATAGCGGCAGCATACAGATGGCACGCCTGTGTCGCCTGCAATATGTCGAGCAACACTTGCCACCCACCCTGCATTCGCTGAGCCTGTGTGACGCCATGATCGATGCCATCAATGACGTACCCGAACTGCACTGGCGTGTTGACAGTCTCTTGCACGAACTTGGCATAGATGCAGCCACTGCTGGGGTACCGGTGCAATCCTTATCCGGTGGCCAGCATACCCGCCTGCTATTAGGCCGCGCATTATTACGCGACCCCAATCTCTTGCTGCTGGACGAGCCAAGCAATCATCTCGACTTGCCATCTCTATTATGGCTGGAAGAATTCTTGCTGAACTGGAAAGGCGCATTCGTACTGGTATCGCATGACCAGCGCCTGTTGAACCGTGTGACGCGTCAAAGCTGGATCTTGCGTGACAGGCAAATCACTTGCTTCGATCAGCCCTGCTCTGACGCACTGCAATCCCTGGCACTAATGGACGAAGCAGCTCAAGCCAGGCGTAATGCAGAGCAATGCGAAATTGACAGGCTGGCGGCCAGTAGCAAGCGTCTGGCCATCTGGGGCAGCGTCTATGACAATGAAAAACTGGCACGCAAAGCCAAGACCATGCAAAAACGGGCAGATCGGCTGAAGGAAGAACAAACCACAATCACCGTAGGCCAGCCCTGGACTTTGCAATTGCATGGCAAGGAATCGGCTGCCAATCATTTGTTGCAACTTGACGCCTTGACCGTCAGGGCCGCCCCTGGTTTGCCAGGTCTGTTCAAGCTGGAGCAATTCGGTGTACGCCCTGGTGACAAGATCGCTTTGCTGGGCGCAAATGGCACGGGCAAATCGTCCCTGCTCAGGCAATGCTGGCAAGCGATATTATCAGGACAAATTTCTGAACACATACGCTGGCATCCGGCAGCACAGATAGGTTATTACGACCAATCTTTGCAACAACTGAACAGCGATGCCAGCCTGCCTGATGCGCTGTATCCCTTTGTCGCTGGCGCGGACACTGGCAGGACAGAGTTGGCGCGCAAGCAGGCGCTGATTTCGGCAGGATTTCCTTATCACCGTCATCAGCAAAAAGTGGCATCGCTGAGCGGCGGTGAAAGAGCGCGCCTGCTATTTTTGGCACTCTCGCTGGCAAGCTACCATTTGCTGTTTCTCGATGAACCGACCAATCATCTGGACATGCAGGGCAAACAGGAATTGACAGAAGCACTGGCAGGCTTTGCCGGTGGTTTTTTGCTGGTTTCCCATGACCGGGATTTGATAGAGCAAAGTTGCCAGGAATTCTGGGTGGTACAGGATGGTCGTCTGGAAAGATGGCTGGATGCAGAAAGTGCCTATCAATGCCTGCGGCAAAAACAGCCTGCATCTGAAACGGGGCGAGCAATGTCCACTACACCTGATACAGCGAATAACAAAGTTGGCGAGACAGTGCTTAGTGATACAGAGCTGGCTTTGCAAAGACTATGTGAACTGGAGGAATTATTACAAACTGATCTGGCGCGCAAACCCAAACATCAAAAGCCGCAACTACAGACAAACTGGCATCAGGAAATGGTAGATTTAAATCATTTTCTTGGTCTGAATTAATTCGCCTGACCAGCAGTAAGTCATTCCCGGCGGAGCACAACATCAGGCAAGCAAAATGTTGTGCTCCGCTTTTTTAACTTTCGGGCAAACCCTGGTCACACCACATGCATGCCTCACGCTGACTATCGGTACGCATGCTGCATGTCGGGCATGCGACCAGGTTTTCTTTTTGTGCTGAAGTGTTTGAAAATACCCTGAAAAATATCCATACAGCCAGGGCAGCAAATCCCACGAAGAAAACCAGATACACAGCCGCAGAAGCAGATATCCAGTCCTGCTGTACCGCCAGAGCAATCAACAGCAACAGCACGACGCTGACAACTGATATTCTGAACAAAAATTTCATCTTGAGTGTCCCTATATATTACTTATTCCTTATCCCTTATTTCAGGCTCATGCGAACGGAAAGCGTATGAGCAATTGCGTCCCGGCTGCGGGCGAGGACTGCAATTCAATCTCACCATTGAAAGCCACCACACGCTCGCGCATACCGGTGATGCCTATGCCAACCGAGCTGTGGTGCATGTCAAAACCCACACCATTGTCGCTGACCTCTATCTGCAAACTCTTTTGCTCTTCCAGCATGGTCAAGGCCACTTCCACTTGTGTCGCCCCGGCATGCTTCATGACATTAGACAAGGCTTCTTGTATGATGCGATAAACTGAAATTGCCAGCCCGCTGTCAAGCCCTGCAAAATCTCCATCAGTATCAAAATGAAACTGGCAACCCGGCACATTGCTGTTGTAATGCCTGAGCATGTCTTCGACCGCACCTTGCAAACCCAGCATGTCCAAAACTTCAGGCCGCAAGCGACGCACCAGGTTGCGGCCATTGGCATAGAGATCCAGCGTCAGTTTGGTGATGGCTTTGGCGCGCGCCTGAATTTCTTCACTGTCGTCACCAGCGACCATCTGTGCGGCAAGATGCTGTATACGTTGCGCTTCCAGCCTCGCTGCAATCAATGACGCATTCAGTTCATCATGTATTTCTATGGCGATGCTCTTGCGCTCATCTTCTACTATGCTGTGCACCTTTTGTATCAGCTTGCGTTTTTCTGCATTGGCTTTCAAAGCCTCGTTGCGTGACTCCATCAAATCCCGTGTTCTTTCCTGCACCTTGTTTTCCAGATCCTGTTTGGCTTGCTGAAGGCTGATCGACATGGCATTGATGGAAATCTGCAAATCACCTATCTCGCCCCCGGTAGTCACTTCCAGCGTATTCGAATAATCACCTTCACGAATTTCACGCAGGGTTTCTATGGATTTTTGCAAGGGCCGCGTCAGGCTCAAGGCCAGATAAACCGCCAGCACAGCACTGACAAACAACGCCAGCCCGCTCATTGCCAGTTCAAACATGAAGCGCTGGCTATGTTTGGCCAGCATGCGCGTCGCCGACATGGTGACCCTGATATAGCCCAGTATGTCTGCGTCCTTGCTTTCGGTACTGGCCGTCGTCAGCGGCAGGACGCCTGATTTTGTAGTCCGGGATTCTTTCAGCAAATTTACCCATACCAGTTGACGTCTGACTGGTACTTCTACCGAATGTTCCGCTTGCTGAACTTTTTCTGTAGAAATAATGTGCAAGATGTCTTTCTTGTTAGTATCAAGCACATCTATTCTGGCAATGCTGCGGTCTGACAGCATGACATCCGTCATGGTGCTTTTCAGGCCGGACAGGTTCTTGGTCAGCAGATTGTATTCCACACTCTCGGCCAGGGCAGTGGAGATCACATAGGCACGTTCCAGCAATTCTGCCTTGCCCTCTTGCAGGCGCGACTGATAGGAATACCAGACTACCGAGCAGAACATGTAGATCACAGGCACAAAGATGATGAGAAACAGGCGCGAGCGCAAATCCCAGTTGCGCCAAAGGAGCGCGGCAAAATTCATTGCCGCACTGCCTTGATCAAGGCCGATATCAATGCATGTAACGTTGTCTGCAACAGCATCACGGTGCGATCAACCCATGTTTGACCGCCAGCTTGGTGATATAGGCAGGCCGGTGTACGCCTAGTTTTTCCTTGATAGCCTGGCTGACATTGCTGATGGTTTTTAATGACAGGTCCAGTCTCTCGGCGATCTCGGCATTGGTCAAGCCTTCTGCCATGAGTTTGAAAATTTCAAGGTCACGCTCATTCAATAACGATTGTGGTGACTCATCACCACGCACTGACAGATTCGCCAGACGCTCTGCAATCTGCGGCAGGAAATACAATTCACCCTGATGGGCACGCTGCACAGCGGTTGCCAGATCAGCCGGATCACAGTCCTTGGTGACAAAAGCCTTGGCACCGAGGCGATAAGCCTCCTTGATCAGCGCATCCTGGTCAAACTGGCTCAGGAAGACAATCTTTGCATCGGCAAATTGCGCGAGGATATCGCGCGCTGCATCGAGGCCCGTCAGGTCGGCACCAAAGCGTATGTCCAGTATCACTACATCCGGCTTCAAAGCGGCATATTGCTCAAATGCCTCTTGCGGCGTCCTGGCCTGCCCCAGCACAGTAATCCCCAAACTGCCCAGTGACATGGCAAAACCCGTCATCACGATGGGATGATCATCCGCCAGCAATACCCGTATGCCATTTTGCATAATTACAACACCTTATAAATTAGCAGAGTTATTTACTCATCAAACGCAATAGTAATGCTTTTTACTAGCAATTGCATTAGCAGCAGCGCATAAAGCATGGGCCATATTGATAAAGGCGATTGTTGACAGGTTTTTTCAATTCGGCTACAGCGCTAACCAGCGCTGCAAGCAGAAATGAAGTAGGTATATCTTTTTTCAGGCGGTGCCGAAATGATTAAATTAACAATAAATACATCGCCTGAGAATCTGTAAATCACAAAATAAATAAAATATACGCTTTTCAAGTGACATTTTTATTGCTATCTTAAAGCACATGGATTGCATATTAATGCCATTTAAAACTACTTCCACAGTTAAGAAGCGGCAAAACAATTGCATCTCCAAGCCAGCCCCGGCATGTGCTTGCGCCACGCCGGACCAGATCCCAAACCTGGAGAACAAAATGGAATTGACACAAAACCAGCAACATTCCTTCAAGCGCATGTCACGTTTGGGTGTCGTCGCCGTGCTGCATGTGGCCTTGTTGGCCGCTTTGCTAAACAGTATGAAGATCAAGATCAGCCAGCCAGTTTTTTTTAAACCCGAGTCTGTTCACGAAATTGAAAAAATCAAACCTGTAGAACCCGATCATCCGTCAACTACGCTCCCAACTTTGGCCCCACCCATAAATCCGCCTATCGCGCTTCCGACAGTGGTACCGGATGATCCGCCGTCCGTTACCCCTCCTCTAGTGCGTGGTGGCAAAACAGACGAAGGCAATACAGGAAAAGTCATTGAAGGCACAGGCGTGCCAGGTGGAGGTACCGGAACAGGCATTCAAGCTGTAAAGAACCCCGTCCATGTCGCAGCCGTCGTTGATATGAGCCGTTGCGAAAAACCTGTCTATCCTGCCAGCGCCTTGCGCAGTGGTGATGCAGGAACAGTCACCCTCGCCATGTTGATAGGTACTGATGGCCGTGTGCTTGAAACCAGGACGGAAGGCAGCAGCGGCTTTCGCAATCTCGACAAAGCAGCCAGCCAGGCCCTGTCACTGTGTCGCTTCACACCCGGCACCATTGATGGCGTAGCACAGCAAAGCTGGACCAAGGTGCAGTACGTCTGGAGGATAGATTAATCAGGAAGGGAAATAACAAGGCATGTCCTTTCCCGATGTTTTTCCCGCTTTCCCGTTTTACTGCCTGCCTGTCGTCCGGTACCTGCGACAGGCAAGGCAGTTTTTTTAAATCTGAACTGACACCTTACGAATGACGAGCAAACCATGCACTGCAAATACAGTCACTTCAGCTACCTTCGCGCTCTCTGCTTTTTTGTCGGCATGATGCTGACCTCTTACGCAACGGCTACTTTGCCTCCCGCGATCAATAGCGAAGAGGACTTACCTGTACTCATGGTCAATATTCAGGATCATGCGGTCGCCTCAACTACAGCAAGTGTCCCTGCGTTTACACCCTATCACGGCGCCATCGAACGTTCACCTTATCTGGGCTGGCTTATCCTGATATGCGCCTGGCTGCTGCCGGCAGGCATGCTGGTCGTACGCTTGCCACCGTGTTTGAATTTCGCAAACGCAGGCGGGACGATGAATTATTTACTGCGGCTCTGGCAGCACACTAAATGAAATCTACATCTGCATTGACATGTCTTGGTCATACTGGCACTTTAGAATAAAGGCTATCTACAGTCTCCGTAAGGAATAGCCATGTCCAAGGATCGCAAGCCAGGCAAGAGTGAACTGCAACGCCGCCAGTTCCTGTGCAATGCCAGCGCAGGCGCTGCTGCCATCATCGCAGCGACCAGCCTGCCCAAAATCGTGCGCGCACAAACAGCACCCGTACTCATCACCGCAGACAAGCTACGCCCACAATTGCCGTGTGGCGTCATGAGCGGCGATATCACACGCGACAAAGCCATCATCTGGAGCCGCACCGACAGGCCCGCGCGCATGCTGCTTGAGTACGCGAATAACGACGCATTCAAAAATGCTGCCAGCCTCAATGGCCCATTGGCATTGCCCAGCACAGATTACACAGCACGCATCGACTTGAGTGGTTTGCCCGCAGGCCAGCGCACTTATTACCGCGTGCGTTTCCAGGATCTGCAAAACCCCTCTGCTATTAGTGAAGCCGTACAAGGCAGTTTGCTGCTGCCAGGCGGCAAAGAGCGCGACATTACCTTTGCATTTTCTGGCGATGAAGCTGGCCAGGGATGGGGTATCAATGAAGGTTTTGGCGGCTATCGCATTTATGAAAGCATGCGCCGCTTTCAGCCCGATTTCTTTATCCACTCAGGTGACCAGATTTATGCTGATGGCCCTATACAGGCGCAAGTCAAACTGGACGATGGCAGCCTGTGGAATAACATCACTACGCCAGCCAAGTCCAAAGTGGCAGAAACCCTTGAAGATTATCGCGGCAATTTTGCCTATAACTTCTTGGACGCAAACAAGCGTCGCTTTGCTGCGGAAGTACCCTTCCTGGTGCAATGGGATGACCATGAAGTACGCAATAACTGGTACCCCGGCCAGCAAATAGGCGAAGCAGAAAAACGTTACCAGCAGCGCGATCTGAATACCCTGGCAGCCAATGCGCGCCGGGCAATGTTTGAATACAATCCCTACCGCATAGACCAGCATGATCCAGACCGTATCTACCGCATGTTCAGTTATGGCCCCTTGCTGGAAGTGTTCATGCTCGATGAGCGCAGCTACCGTGGCAAGAATTCACCGAATCTGCAAACGACATTGAATGAAGATGCCGCCTTCCTGGGCAAGCCGCAATTACAGTGGCTGAAGCAGGCACTGCTACGTTCACGCTCAACCTGGAAAATCATTGCCAGCGACATGCCAATTTCCATCGTGGTACCCGACCTGAACCCGGATGTCCCCAAAGGCACTTATGAAGCCTGGGCGAATGGTGAAAATGGCAAACCGCTGGGACGTGAACTGGAAATTGCCGATATACTCAAATTCATCAAGCAACACAATATCAAGAACGTGGTCTGGGTCACCGCCGATGTCCACTATGCAGCGGCGACTTATTACACGCCGGAGAAAGCGAAATTTACCGACTTCAAACCCTTCTGGGAATTTGTCGGCGGCCCCTTGAATGCGGGCACCTTTGGCCCGAATGAAGTCGATCAAACCTTTGGACCCGATGTGAAATACGTCAGCGTTCCACAGGGCATGAAACAAAACCGTTCACCGGCAGAATTGCTGCAATTTTTTGGCATTGCGAAAATTGATGCCAAGACCAGGGCAATGACCGTGTCCATCCACGACATCGATGGCAAGAGCTTGTATAAAGTCGATATCAATCCAGAAGCCTGATTTTGTATGCCTGCGAGCACTCTGTATTCCAGAATGCAAAAAAAGCCTGGTGAACACACCAGGCTTTTTTGCCTTAGATTACTGCTAGTCGCTTACTTGTACACAGTCACCGGTTCAGTATTTTGCACAGGCACCACAGGCTGCCCATTTTGCACGCGGCCATACTGGCCACGGTTAGCGCCGCGTGGTGCGCCGAACTGTACCAGCAACTCATCATAAGCTGCATCAGCCAGGCTACGGGAAGTCTCTTGCATGACCTTGCCACGGCTAAACACGACACGGTCACCGGCACGGCTGATGATCTTGGTATCGACGCCAGAACCGCTGGCGCTGAAAGCTGCCTTGACTTCATAAGTCTTGGTATTGATCAGACTAAAGTCAGCAACCAGATCCAGCGACAGGCTGGCTGTCATGGAATTACCGTATTGCAGTTGATTACTCTCCTGGCGGAACTGGATGTTACTGACAGTGCCAAACAAGACATAATCAGCACCTGGGTACATACCCTGCTTGATACGGCCTATGATGTCGTAGATTTTTTCCATAGGCTTACCAACATAGGGACGAGCCTGCACCAAAGAAACACCTCCACCTTTGATCAGGGCGCCTTTGAGATCAGCGGTATAGGTCTTCAATTCACCACGGTCAATATAGGTGTAGAAACCTTCAGCTTCGTAGTAATTGCTTTCGCTCTTGGCGTTCACATTGCCGCGCTGGGAATAGCTGTGATCGGTTTCACGTTCACTATAGCTACCCTTGACACTGCTCTTGCTTGAGGCAGAAACCACACGGAAGTATTCGCTGACTTTTTCTTCATACGTCAGATCAGTCACCGCAATTTTGGGGATGGTGATTTTTTGTTCGGCCGCAACGGCAGAAAATGCCGCTACAGAGCAGAACAAGCCTGCCATCAGTTTTTTCAGATTCAACATCGTATTGCCTCTTTGAATGAATAGCGCTTCAGAATTGCGCTTCAGAGTAAAGCCTGAGATTAACGCTTGGAAGTTTTACGAATTTCTTTTTCGTCTTGCCATTCGATGGAACCTTCTTCGACGTCATACAATTTCAAAGTCATTTTGTAGAACACGTCTTTGGTATTGGCATTTTGCTTGACGATGGAAACGATCTCGCCTTCCAGGGAATATTTGGCAGCAGCCATATTGCCGATTTTTGCCTTGCCCTGGGCTTTATACAAACCGCTTTGATTTTGACGTTGCAACTCATCGACGCCTTGCTGCATTTCATCAGCGCTACGGGTGAATTTCACCTTGCGGCTTTTCACCAATGCAGTCTGAATACTGTTCATGATGGATTTGGTATCGATGTATTCGCTGGTCTTGTTGCGTACGCCAGCCAAAGTCATGGTCGGGCGATTTGCCAGTACCGGGTCTTCCAGCAAGGAACCAACCATTTTTTCTGCAATCATTTGCAGGTCGGTAGAACCAAACTCGTTGGTGACAGTTTCTACCGCCTTGTTATCGCCATACGTAACCTGGCGGGCCAGGCTGACAGTAGGCTGAGACAGCCTGGTCTGGCAGGCAGTCAGTGAGAGGCCAAGCAAGACGACGAGCGCGCAGCTTTTGGACAGTGAGGAAATGCGTTTCATATGTACTCCGTAAAAATAATCTTGTTACTTACTGTTAACTCTTTCACCCATAGGTGACTAGCGTGGTTCTGCGCTGAGTTCTATCCTGAAATCTGTCGCTTGCGGACCATAAGCCGTGCCTTTGACGAACTGGCTTTGCTGGCCCAGTATCATCAATGGTTTCCAGACTTCACCGTCACCTACCTGCATGCCTGCCGCATCAGTCCAGCGGAAACGGTAATACACACGGACATCGCGGTTGGTCAGGTTGACCATCTCGGCCTGCACTACCATGACATCGTTCTTGCGTTGTGAGCGCAGATCAGTTACCTGCACACCTTCAAGCGTGCCGCGCACCATCAATTTGGCAGCAATACCAGGAGAAGATGCGTTAGGAATGTCCTGAGCAAAAACGGGGGTGGCAAAGCAGGCAGCAAGCAAAACGGAGCATGCAGCAAATTGTTTGGAAATCAGTTTCATATATCCTCTTCGATCCTCTTCTATCAGTTGGATTTGCTACCAGCAGTATTATTGGTACTGGTGTTAGTATTGGTTGCCGCACTGGCCTTTGCCACAGGTTTTGCTTTTACTGCTGGCTTGCCCTTTGTTGCAGGCTTGGTTTCTGCTGCTTTGCCTTCTGGCTCATCCTGCACTTGCGCCACAGGTGCCACGTTGCCAAATTTTGCCAGGTCGCCCATATAAGTCTTGTCCTGATATATACGCACAGGCACGACCATGTAACGGCCATCTACAGTGATCTTGCCCGCATCACCGCGATTGCCGAAATTCAAATCATAGTCGCCGGGTGGCAAAAACGCACGCGCCACAAATACACGCGATGGCAGGCTGCGCCACATGCGGTCATCTGCCGGGCTTTCCGTGGCAGCAACAGCAATATTGGCTGCCAGGCCGGCCAGCGCACCAAAGTTTTTATTGACTTGATCCTGCACTACTCCTTTGGTCACAGCACGTACAGCGGCGCGGGTGTAAATGCCTGGCAATTCGTCTTTCAAAGCCTTGCGCGCCATCACGTTAAAATCCGTCACCAGCGCAGTTGGCAGCACCTGATTTCCGACCCGAATATTATTGATCACTGGTGCATTCGGATCAGCATAAATAACAGGGAAAGCAAAAGAGATCGTCACCAGGCCACGGCCAGTTGGCACAGGAAAGGCAATTTTCTTGGACTGACGTGCAGGTGAATTCCCGGCCTCGATAATGAACAGTACATCAGTCACGCCTTTCTTACGGCGGAAGCTGGTACGTTGATCCAGGCCTTTCAAACCATCTTCCAGCACTGGCAAATCTGGGCGCAACTCAATTGCCTTGCGATAGCCAGGTGCAGCCAGGCCAGGTTCATTCAGGGCTTCATAGACAAAACCTGCCAGATAGTGACTGAGTGCATTCTGATAGCCGTTCTTCAGTTTCAGCACTTCAGGATCATTCAGGGTTTCCACCGGGTAGCCATTGAGTTCCTTGCCAGTAGAACTCACACCCTTGTCCTTGGCCTCTTTTTCTGCTTCCGCTGTTTCCTTGGAACGGAACTCCGCAATAACCGCTTCACGCTCATGCGTACGTTTGATATCAACACGGGCAGTATCGAGGTCGCCCAGGTTCAGCCTGTCCATGGCCATGCGCGTCGTCAGCATAACTTTTTCATAGTCCTGACCTTCATAGTCACGGCTGGCATCACCCATGATGGTGGCACCGATCTGACTCATCAGTTTTTGCGGTGATGATTTGGCAGTTTCTTCCCAGATTTTTACCTTGGCATCGGCCACGTCAAAAGCGTCCAGACTGTCTTTATAGCGCTTGCCTACGCGCATCAATTCGCCTTTTTCCAGATTCAACAACAAATCGGCTTTATTCGCACCCTGTGTTTGCGCCTCTACCTGTCTGATCGCTTCGTCAATCTGACCGGATTTTGCCACTGAGAGTGAAGCAGCAACCTTGCTATCATGCGTTGGTGTAGTCACGCAACCCGTGAGCACAAGTGCCGCAACGATAGGTGTCAGGGTGAGCGAGGAGAGGCGTATAGTTATCATTATAAAAAGCTAGTGTAGGGTGAAATGCAAAACGCACGCATGGAAATATCCACACGTACGCATAGACGATAAGTATAGTAAGGCTTTGCATTTTTGTCATAGCTTTAACTGCTACGAAACCGAAGTTCTTGTAACTAGTTGTAATGAAATAGAGGAAATAGAATACTGTTTCGATATGAATTGCCGTACATTAACAGTAATTCATCTCACTGCTTATTTTCCGGTTTATGTTCCAACAACCACAGATCAATCTGATGCATGAAATCAGGCAAATAGTTTTTGTCCTTTGTGCTGAGACTGTGGCCAGCGCCCGGGAAATGTCGTATGTCAATGACTTGTCCTGCCGCTTGAAACTGCTGCCGTAAACGGGCGATTGCATCGTCAGGAATAACCGGGTCAGCATCTCCGACGGCCAGCAGTATCGGAATGTTCAGAGCCAGCAGGTTAGCCGTCTGTGGAATGGCAGCTATCTCTGACCAGTAACGCCAGCTGCGGCCATGTAGGCGCGCTGTATCTGGATCAGCGGGCGTAGCACTTAAGCCCCTCTGCAATTGCTGCCAGGCAGGGAGCATCGAAGGATTTTTCTTCGCCAGTGACGCATACACATCCAGCGCATTCATACCTGCATGCGAGAGTAAAACCAGATGCGTCGCAGGTAATTGCTGCGCCAGTACGGGTGCCAGCTCGGCACCTTCGGAAATACCCATGATGATCAGGCGTTGCGGCATATTTCCTTGCGCTTGCAAGGTCGTCATTTGCGCACGGATGAATTCGAGTTGATCAACTTGCCAGTGTGAAGGATAGTCAGCACGCTTATAGGCTTCACCGCAAGCGACACCATTCGAGCCCGGCAAGATATGACGCTTGTGCATGATGAAAATCCGCGTGCGGCCACTCTCGCCTTCAAGGCCAGAAAAATACTGGGGTAAAAAAGGCCCCATGCTGACACAATCTGAACCGGAAATCACAAAGATCACATTCGCCAGCGGCTGCTCTTCATTCCTTTGCTGCCAGGGCTTTCTCTCCATGTCAAAATAAATCGACTTGCCGCCATCGCTGAATTTAAATTCATGTGAATTGACTGCCACCCGCTCACGCTGCAAGTCGGCAACGCTGCAGGCAGACAACAGAAAGCAGAGCGCGATGACAGCCAATGCAATGAAATGTTCCGGCGCATAAACTGCGCGCCAATACCTCGCAAAAAAATTCAACATGACAGAGGATTTATCAATGGCAATTCGAAAGCATTATTTTGAAAATGCCTTGCGCGATCCATCTTCATAGACTTGGTCATCGGCAAGTAACATACCGTTTTCATCCCAGCTACGTTCGCGCTGTATGCGGCCACGCTCATCGTAATAAGATTCTCGCACCAAGGTGCCGTTTTGCGCAAAACTCTGATGAACACCAACCGGGCGTTCACGGTAGCGGCCTTCATAGACATAACGCTCAAGACTAGACATTTTTCCGCTATCAAAATAATTGCGAACTTCCTTGATATCACCTTTGCTTTCAAGCGTAAATTTTTCGCTACGCTTCGGCTGTCCATTCAGGTAAAAACTGGCGTCGGATATCAAACGATTCTGGCGACGTCCATCTTTTTCAAGGAATGCATACAACTGCTCACGCACTTTCGGGCCAGTCTCATGATATTCAACTTCACGCTCAATCGCAGCAGGTTTTTCTGTGACATTCCACGCTGTTTCTTTGAGTAATATACCGGTGTCAGAATATAGTTTGCGCGTCTTTTGTTTAGTGCCAACTTCATCTACCGTTTCAGGCTTGCCATTGTCGTGAAAATAGCTGGCTTGCTGAATCTCACCCGCCAGCAAGGTGAACTGACTACGCAATCGCCCGCCTTCTGCATACAGTTGCACCTTGGACGGTTTGCCATTAAAACCGCACAGGGCTGCATCATTTGCATGCGGTGCCAGCAAAGGTTTGTCGGCGCATTCAATTGCACTCAATTGCTTGTCCTGTGTATATTTAACAGTGGCTTTTTCTTTGGGATTTTCACCAATAAAAGAAATTCGCTTCGCTGCGCCATTGGGATACCATTCGCGCACCAGGCCGCGGGTGCTGCCATTGACATAGTTTTCTTCACGCAGCACTTGTCCATTCGGCGCAAATTCGCGCGACTGTCCATCGGTATTGCCGTGCTCATTGACATTGCGTTCCTTGAACAAAACACCGTCCTTGTAATAACGTACCAACCCCATGAAAACACCCGCACGCAATTCCTGCTCGCGCACCAGCTTGCCAGTATTCCTGTCCACACATTTCATGATGCCAGTCTTGCCTGCCGTCGTACTGCCGTTGGCGGAATTGACGCTCTCTTTGTTCATTTCGCAATCTTCGATAGCCATGGCATTCGACATGCACAACGCGCTAATAGCAAAGACGGGGAACAGGCACCGCAAAACGAATTTGGTAGAAATAGTCATCTTAAAATAAAAATAATGTTTAAAAGCAAGAACTAATACAATAGCAACATTGTCAAAGCAATCAGTTATTTGGGGATGGTGCAAAGTTTCTCCCATCATACCAATTAACCAACAAGACTTGCGAAAACTGCTACCTTGATATCGTATTGCTTGGTTAAGTTTTCGTGCATCACCCTGAAAAAGCCTAGATTGATTACAACAACATTGGAGCCTGTTGCATGTCCTTAAACGAAATAAGTTTACACGAAATAAGTTTTCAAAAACCCATCTACACTTATGCAGACCTGAGCACTTTTGGCGGCCAGTATAGTGTTGCCAACGCCATCAACGATGCTGGCCAGATGATAGGCAGTGATACAAAAAATGAATCTGGCAACTCACATAGCTCATCTAAATATGGTGTCCAGACTACCTATGCAGTACTTTGGGACAATTCATATTACGTCCCCAAAACCAGCTTGCTGGCAGATGTTGAGAGCCATGCCTACGGGATCAACAACTTGTCCGCCATCGTGGGCTCTTCGCTGAAAGAAGTGAATGGCAATTTCCAGGTAACCGCCACCATCTGGCAAGACGGCAAGACAAACTACCTGGCATCATTGAGCGATGGCCTGTACAAGAGTAGTGCCAATGCCATCAATGACAAAGGTGTGGTCGTTGGCAACAGCTTTACCGGCAATTCATGGGATACACATCACGCCACCTTATGGAATGACAAAGGAGTGATTGATCTCGGCACCCTGGGCGGCACGGACAGTAATGCGTTAGCCATCAATAATGATGGCGTGATAGCTGGCTGGGCTTCTGGAGTTGAGCCCGGCGACTATACCCATCCTGTCATCTGGAAAGATGGCAATATCATCAATTTATCGCCAACGCATCACGGCGCAGCCGACAGCATCAATGATAGTGGCATGGTCGTAGGATATATCTTTGACGACGAGATGTACGCACATCCTGTGCTGTGGAACAATCAAAAAGAAACGATCATGCAAAGCGCCGCGGGATCTTTTTGTTATGCAAGTGCCATCAATAATAAAAACCAGATAGTCGGTTCAGAAATCAGCGCCAATGGTCAATTCCACGCCCTGCTCTGGAATGCACCTGACAGTGCCCCCGTCGATTTGAATCAATTTCTCGACCAGTCTCAACGAGACGCCGGATGGACACTGGCGAATGCGACGGACATCAATGACAAGGGCTGGATAGTTGGATCTGCCATGAATACCAACACCTATGAATCACATGCCTTCGTGCTGACAGCCGCTGGCATTACAGGCTTGACGGGCGTAGAACCAGCACAGGTACAGGTAATCGCAACTGCAGCACCTGCTTTACATGCTGCAAGCGCTGATATCTGGTCCATGGCTTGTTGAAAATATAAGCTTGGTAGTCACGAGCCGGGTAAGCTGCCCCGTGAATACGGGGCAGCTTTGTTATTTTCTTGCCCGCGATTTCAATTTCTGACTGGCAAAAATGAAAATTGGTCGGAACTAAGCCTAGTCTGCGCCTGCTGTCAAGACTGGCGCAAAGTCACAAATTGCGTATCATCTGCGCCTTGATTGCTTTTTTTATGTCTGGATTCTGGATTTATGTTGCCTTCGATTGAACAAAGACTTGCCGTAGAACTGGTTGCCAAGCCAGTTCAGGTTGCTGCTGCTGTTGCCTTGCTGGACGAAGGCGCAACCGTCCCGTTTATCGCCCGTTACCGTAAAGAAGTGACCGGTGGCCTGGATGATATCCAGTTGCGCCTGCTGGAAGAGCGCCTGCGCTACCTGCGCGAACTGGAAGACCGCCGCACCGCCATCATCGCCTCGATAGAAGAACAGGGCAAGATGACGCCAGTACTGCTGGACGCCATCACCCACGCCGAAGACAAGACCCGTCTCGAAGATTTGTATCTGCCCTACAAACCCAAGCGCCGCACCAAGGCCCAGATCGCCGTTGAAGCTGGTTTGCTGCCGCTGGCCGATGCCTTGCTGGCCGACCCTATGCTGAACCCAGATACCGAAGCCGCGAATTACCTGAAACCAGCGTTCACTACCGACAATGGCGACAACCCCGGTGTGCCGGATGCCAAAGCGGCACTTGATGGTGCACGCCAGATTCTGATGGAACGTTTTGCTGAAGACGCGACCCTGTTGCAAGCCCTGCGTGAATACCTGAATGACCACGGCATCGTGGAATCCAAGGTCGTTGCCGGCAAAGAAGAAGCCGGTGAAAAATTCGCCGATTATTTCGACTATTCAGAAACTCTGGGCACCATCCCTTCTCACCGCGCCCTGGCTTTGTTCCGTGGCCGCCGTGAAGAAATGCTGACTGTGACGCTGCGTCTGGATAGCGAAGAAGAAAAACCAAAATGGGATGCACCGCTGAACCCCTGCGAAAGCCGCATCGCTGCCCGCTTTGGCGTCAGCCAGAAAGACCGCCCTGCCGATAAATGGCTGGTCGATACTGTGCGCTGGGCCTGGCGCGTAAAAGTCTTCATGCATCTCGATACTGAGTTGATGGGCAAGCTGCGCGAAACCGCAGAAATCGAAGCCATCAATGTATTTGCCCGTAACCTCAAAGCCCTGCTGCTTGCAGCCCCTGCTGGCCCACGCGCCACCATGGGTCTCGATCCTGGCCTGCGCACCGGCGTCAAGGTAGCGATCGTTGATGCGACAGGTAAAGTAGTTGAATACGCGACGATCTACCCGCATCAGCCCCGCAATGACTGGGACGGTTCCCTGCATGTATTGGCGCAACTGGCGGCCAAACACAATGTCTCGCTAATCTCCATCGGCAATGGCACGGCTTCGCGTGAAACCGACAAGTTGGCAGGCGATTTGATCAAGCTCAAGCCTGAACTCAAGCTGACCAAGATCGTTGTCTCTGAAGCGGGTGCATCGGTGTATTCCGCTTCTGAATTTGCTTCCAAAGAATTGCCTGACCTGGATGTGTCCATCCGTGGCGCAGTGTCAATTGCACGCCGCCTGCAAGACCCACTGGCTGAGCTGGTGAAAATTGATCCCAAGTCCATCGGTGTAGGCCAGTACCAGCATGACGTCAGCCAGTCACAACTGGCGCGCTCACTCGATGCAGTGGTTGAAGATTGCGTGAATGCGGTTGGTGTCGATGTGAATACGGCTTCTGCACCTTTGCTGGCGCGTGTCTCTGGACTGTCGTCCAGCGTGGCACAAAGCATCGTCAATTTCCGCGATGCCAAGGGCATGTTCAACTCGCGTTCAGACTTGCGTGCAGTACCGCGCCTGGGTGACAAGACATTCGAACAAGCCGCCGGTTTCTTGCGCATCATGAATGGCAGCAACCCGCTTGATGCATCCGCAGTCCACCCTGAGTCTTATCCGCTGGTAGAAAAAATCCTGGCGGACATCAAAAAGGACGTCAAGGGCGTCATTGGCGACTCTGGCTTGCTGAAATCTTTGAATCCAGCTAAATACGCCGATGAAAAATTTGGTGTACCGACCATCACCGACATCATTGGTGAGCTGGAAAAACCAGGCCGTGACCCACGTCCAGAATTCACTACCGCCACCTTCAAGGATGGCGTGGAAGAAATCAAGGATTTGCGCCCAGACATGATTTTGGAAGGCGTAGTCACCAACGTTGCCGCCTTTGGCGCTTTCGTTGATATTGGTGTGCATCAGGATGGCCTGGTACATATCTCTGCCCTGTCCAACACCTTCGTCAAGGACCCGCATACTGTCGTCAAGGCTGGCCAGGTCGTCAAGGTGAAAGTGCTGGAAGTTGATGTCAAACGCCAGCGTATCGCCCTGACCATGCGCCTGACGGATGCTGCGCCGGTAGCTGGCAGCAAGCCTGAACAGCGAGGTGACCGTAACGATGCCAAGCGCCTCAATCAACACCGCTCACAAACCCAGGCACCGGCACCGGCACCTGCTGGTAATGCGATGGCAGCGGCATTTGCGAAGTTGCGTGGCTAAGTGATTTTTAATTCTCTCCCTTTCTAAGAGATGTTATCGGGGTTTCGCAAAGCATGCTTTGCGCCGATAACATCTAAGTAGCTTGCAAGCTGCGCGGTGGATGGGCTAGGATGGGGATGGGGTCCGATTGATCAGTGAGTAATTTTTTTCTAAAGAAACCCATCCCCATCCCGGCCTTCCCCTTGAAGGGGAAGGAGTTATCAGACTGTTCCAAATTGTGACAGTCTGATCAGAGTTGCGAAATATTGTGACACCCGGATTTTCTATATCCCCCTTCCCAGCAAGTCCATCACCAGTACCAGCAATAAATTCCCCTCTGCACTCTTTCTATAGCTAATCCGCGTTTGTTTTATTTTTCCACCAGGAAAGCATTCCCAGCATGGCACGCCGTTTGCGTTGTGATCCCCGTGTCGCAGCTTATGCGCACCATCTAATAAACAACGGAGACGACCATCATGAACATGGCAGACATCAGCAAACTCGGTATCAGCAATCCTTTCGCAAAACGCTACGACAATTTCATAGGCGGTAAATTTGTGGCTCCGGTCAAGGGTGAATATTTCGAAAATATCAGCCCTGTCATCGGCCAGGCTTTTTGCGAAGTCGCGCGTTCCACCGCAGAAGACGTGGAACTGGCGCTCGATGCTGCCCATGCCGCCAAGAAGGCCTGGGGCAAGACCTCGCTTGCCGAGCGCTCGAACATCCTGAATAAAATTGCAGACCGCATGGAGGCCAATCTCAGCCTGTTGGCCACCGCAGAAACCATAGACAACGGCAAGCCCATACGAGAAACCATGGCGGCGGATATTCCTCTGGCGATTGATCACTTCCGCTATTTCGCCGGTTGCATACGGGCGCAGGAAGGCACTGTCGCGCAAATCGATGACCAGACTTATGCCTATCACTTCCATGAACCGCTGGGCGTGGTCGGCCAGATCATCCCATGGAATTTCCCTATTCTGATGGCAGTATGGAAGATGGCACCAGCACTGGCAGCAGGCAATTGCATCGTCCTGAAACCGGCAGAGCAAACCCCAGCATCCATCATGGTGTTGATCAATCTGATCAAGGACCTGCTACCACCCGGCGTCTTGAATATCGTCAATGGCTTTGGCCTGGAAGCAGGTAAGCCACTGGCATCGAGCAAGCGCATTGCCAAAATTGCCTTCACTGGTGAAACCGGCACTGGCCGCCTGATCATGCAGTATGCATCGCAAAACATCATCCCTGTCACGCTGGAACTGGGTGGGAAATCACCGAATATTTTCTTTGCCGACGTCATGGATCAGGACGATGCCTTCTTCGACAAATGCCTGGAAGGCTTTGCCATGTTTGCGCTGAACCAGGGCGAAGTCTGCACCTGCCCTTCGCGCGTGCTGATACAGGAATCTATCTACGACCAGTTCATGGCGAGGGCCATCAAGCGCGTTGCCGCCATCAAGCAGGGTAACCCGCTCGACAGCACCACCATGATAGGTGCGCAGGCTTCACAGGAACAACTGGAAAAAATCCTGTCTTACCTGGACATAGGCAAACAAGAAGGCGCGCAGCTCTTGATAGGTGGCGAAAGGAATATGCTGGATGGTGACCTGGCCAAGGGTTATTACGTAAAGCCGACTATCTTCCAGGGTCACAACAAGATGCGCATCTTCCAGGAAGAAATCTTTGGACCTGTCGTTTCCGTCACTACCTTCAAGGATGAAGAAGAGGCGATATCAATTGCCAACGACACCTTGTACGGTCTGGGTTCTGGCCTGTGGACCCGTGACGGCTCCCGCGCCTTCCGCGTTGGCCGCGCCATCGAAGCGGGCCGTGTCTGGACCAATTGCTACCATCTGTATCCGGCACATGCGGCATTTGGCGGTTATAAACAATCCGGTATAGGGCGTGAAAATCACAAGATGATGCTGGATCACTATCAGCAGACTAAAAACCTGTTGGTGAGCTATAACCCGAACGCGATGGGGTTCTTTTAGTAATCATTAAGTTCAAGACCTCTCAACACAGAGACACGGAGGAAGGAAAGGCGGCCTGCATGCCGCCTTCGTTCCGCAGGCAAGTAGCATGCTACTTGAATTCCCTGCTGCGCCACAGAGAAAAACTGGAGAAATTCTTCTATCATTTGCCTGTGTTTCAATTGAGAATGAAGCTCAGAGACGAAATTGAAAATACATTCTTTCAGGTTTTCTCTTGTACTTATCTGTGCCTCTGTGTCTCTGTGGTGAGCTTTTTGGTCCTAACGTAAAACGACTTATACAAAAACATGAACCAAGCACCCGCTCGCGTCACCGCCACACCTGCTGCGCTGGAATTTATCAGTGCACTGCAAATAAAATACGGCCCGCTATTATTTTTTCAGTCCGGCGGTTGCTGTGATGGCAGTTCACCACTGTGTTACGCGAGGAATGAATATGGCATAGGCGATGCTGACGTATATCTGGGTGACCTGGATGGCACACCGTTTTATATGGGCAGTGATCAGTTTGAATATTGGCGGCACACACAGTTGATCATTGATGTGGTGGCGGGCATGGGCGGTATGTTTTCCCTCGACAATGGCACGGGTAAGCGCTTCCTGACACGCTCGCGCCTGTTCACGGATGAAGAAAATAATTTGTTGGGGACGACCGTGTTGCACGGCCCGCAGGCTTGATCAATCGCTCTTCAAAGCCGCCAGCTTGCGGTATATCGTATTGCGCGACACGCCCAGCGCCTTGGCAGCAGCAGATACATTGCCTTGGTACTGTTGCAGGGCCTGTTGTATGGCATCCATTTCCAATGCATCCAGGCTGAATGGTGTTTGAGTCAAAGGCATTGCAGTTGGCGCGAGTGCCATGTCCATGTCTTCCAGAAAATCCTCAGGCAAATGTTCGAGACGGATTTCCATATCGGCATCCGTCATGACGATGGCTGTGCGCAAGAGATTCGTCAGTTGGCGGAAGTTCCCCGGCCAGCCATGGGCATGAAACAACTGCATAACTCCAGGCGCTATCCTGTATTGCCTGCCTTCGCTCTCAGTCGTCAAGACTTTGGCGATGACGACATCGAGGTCTGTGCGTTCACGCAAAGGGGGCAGGCGTACTACCAGACCATTCAGGCGGTAATACAAGTCATCGCGGAATTCGCCTTTACCTATCATCTCGCGCAAGTTGCGGTTGGTGGCGCAGATCAAGGCAAGATTGACGGGGATGGATTTGCTGCTGCCCAACGGTGTCACCATACGCTCCTGCAAAACCCGCAGCAAGCGGGCTTGCAGATTCAAAGGCATGTCACCGATTTCATCGAGGAATAGCGTGCCGCCATTCGCCTGCAAGATCTTGCCTATATTGCCCTTCTTGCGTGCGCCGGTGAATGCACCGTCTTCATAACCGAATAACTCTGATTCAATCAGGGTTTCTGGTATGGACGCACAATTCACGGCGACGAAAGGGCCTGATTTACGCGGTGAATCATTATGAACCGCCTGGGCTAGCAATTCCTTGCCGGTGCCAGTCTCGCCCGTCACCAGTATCGAAATATCACGGCCTATGACGCGTTTGAGTTTATCGATGGCGCGGGCAAGTTGCTCATCGCCAGTATCGAGATAATGCAGGCTCGATAGCTTGGATTTGATTTCTGCCGCCTGCGGTTCACGCGCATTGTCCAGTATATGCCTGGCGGAGGCTGAGGGGCGCTTGAGGCTCTGGCTTTTGGCATACACCCGCACACCATTATGCAGGCACAACGTCAGCAAACCCGGTGTCGCTGTGCGATAGTGTTCATGCAAAGCTGACACAGGCAAACCAAACAGGGAGCTGAAGGTATGCGTCTGCAAGGCAGATAGTGGCAAACCCAGCTGGAACAGGCCACTGCGGCTGGCAGATAAAAAGCGGCCATCATTGTCGAAACAGGCGATGCCTTCCATCAGGGTGCCCAGGAATTCCGGGCGGCTATGAAAGCTGAGTTTGATGGCATCTTGAAAAGAAGAAGCAAATAACTGGTTTTCTATCATCTGCGCCGACATGCGCACCAGTGCCATGGTGTGCTTGTGGAAATTATGCTGGTCACCAGTGACATCCAGCACACCGATGACATTGCCCATGACATCAAAGATAGGTGCGGCCGAGCAAGTCAGAAAATTGTTGGCTTCGAGATAATGCTGGTCTGCATGGACGATGGTGGGTGTTTTTTCGGCAATGGCCGTGCCTATGGCATTCGTGCCCTTGCTGCGCTCTGACCAGGCAACGCCGGGGCTAAGAGCCACCCTGTCCGCTTTTTCCAGAAAATCCGCATCGCCCAGGGTATGAATGATGAGCCCATTCACATCGGTCAGGATGACCATATTGTGTGTGTTAATTATTTGCTCATACAAATTTTCCATCACGGGCAAGGCATGCTGATGCAAGACCCGGTTTTGCTCGAGCAAGGTCTTGAGATCAGTCTTGCCCAGCGGGCCATAGTCAGGCGTAGCCGTGCGCGGTAAGCCATAGGCGGCGGAGCGTTCATGTGCCTGTTCTATCATCATGCGGGCAGATGAAGCAGGACTTATGCCAGAACCATGCGGCGTTTGCCCAGAGGAAATTCCAGTGTCACGCATTTGCATACGGGTCTCCAGAGACATGGCCAATTTGTTTGGCTCTAAGGTCTTAATGTAACACTAATAGATTATCGCGCCAGAAACTGCAAATTAATTTACCTGCGCTTACCTCCGCAGAGCCAAGCGACACTGGACGGGGCTTTCTACTATAATGCTGGTATTAGTCATAATTACTGATTTAGGAAGATAGCCATGAGCGACGTACAAAGCTGGATCAAAGAAACCGTTACTGCAAACCCTGTAGTGTTATTCATGAAGGGTACTGCCCAATTTCCGCAATGCGGCTTTTCTGGCCGTGCGATTCAATTGTTGAAGACCTGCGGCGTACAAAACATGGTCACCGTGAATGTGCTGGAAGACCCGGAAGTGCGCCAGGGCATCAAGGACTTCTCCAACTGGCCTACCGTACCGCAGTTGTATGTCAAAGGGGAATTCATTGGTGGTTCTGACATCATGAATGAAATGTTTGACAGCGGCGAATTGCAGACTTTGCTGAAAGACTAAGCAAGGCATGACTGAAGTCGCAGCCCCCAAGCGCCTGATTGTTGCCATTACTGGTGCAACAGGTGCCATCTATGGTGTGCGGCTGCTGCAAGTCTTGCGTAATATTTCTGGCGTAGAAAGTCATTTGCTGATTTCAGAGGCAGGTGTATTGAACTTGCATCAGGAAATGAACTTGAAGCGCAAGGATGTCGACGCTCTGGCTGATGTCGTCCATAATGTGCGCGATGTCGGTGCCAGCATCGCCAGCGGCTCATTTTTGTCTGATGGCATGGTCATCGCGCCCTGCTCGATGAAAACCCTGGCCGCCGTGGCCCATGGTTTGTCCGACAACCTGATCACCCGCGCTGCCGACGTAGTCTTGAAAGAGCGCCGCCGCCTGATTTTAATGGTGCGAGAAACCCCCTTCAACCTGGCGCACTTGCGCAATATGACAGCCGTCACAGAAATGGGTGGCATCATCTTCCCACCCCTGCCTGGTTTTTACCACCGACCGCAAAGCATAGAAGAGATGGTCGATCATACTCTTGGCCGTGTACTCGACATGTTTGCCTTGCCACATGCATTAACGCCACGCTGGCAAGGCATTAGGAATTCTTAAATTAGGGATTTTTAATAGCGATCCATGATGAGTTGAGTCTTCAGCGAATCTTCTGCCACAAACCATCCGCGCGAAATCAGATAAGCCTGCAATTCATCATGCTTGGCCGAAGCTGTTGCTTCGCTCGTGGTCTTGAAAGAAGCTTCGACGATGTACTCAGTACCTGTACCAGCCTGGTTCAGGATAGGCCAGACTTCGATATACAGCTTCAAGCCGCTCCAGGTGCCGACTGAGCGCTTGGCAAGGATGGGGCCATACTTGCGCGAACTGTCGAGCATGGATTTGCCCCAGCCGCTATACAGCCAGTTATTCAGCTTGCCAGGGATATTCTTTTTGAGCAGGCTGCGAGAGTCACTGGCCGATGGCAGGTCCATGCCGCTATAACCGGATTTGCTGTCTGTCTTGCTGTTGGAAATACTCAGGGTTTTCTTTTGATAACCCCATTCAACCTGGGCTTCATCATTCTTTTCCGTGGAATCAAAACCTTCCGCATTGGCTTTATACAGGGCCTCGGTGATATTGCCATTGTCGATGGCATAGCGCTTTTTGTAAGTCAGCTCAAAATCACTTTCACCTTCGGTCTTGCGTATGCGGGCTATCCAGGTATTGCCATAAATATCTTTGGCATTAGTGTCCAAGAACACGACATTCATCTTCGTCACAGAAATCGGCATATTGAAAGTGTTCAGTACTGTGCTCTTGAGTTTGTGATCAGCATCCAGAACCACATTCGGGTTCATCAGCAACTTCACTTCATAGTCAGGCACCATATTGCTGGCAGCGACTGCCTGACCCAGCGGTAGCAGCACGCTGAAAGCGAGACTGAATATGCTGTTACGAACGACAGACTTGATCATGATATGCGCTCCATGGATTTTGGTGGGCACACTATAAAAGCCAATTGTGACCTTCGCATTACGACAGACATTGTCGATAGTGTCATTGGTGCGTCACATGCCAATAGTAAATTCGCGGGCAAGAATTTTCACGCAAATTTATCTATTCAAGAGGTCCTGTCAAATGATGCAAAGTAACAAGAACCTGATACTCAGTAGCCTGGTTGCCGCCATGCTACTGAGCGCCTGCGGTGGTAGCAGCAATAATTCTGTCGTCACCACCCCTGCCACACCTACACCGGTCAATGGCATATTCCTGGATGCCGCAGTTGATGGCCTTGAATATTCTGTTGCTGGCGGCACCAAGCAAAACACATCTGCCACTGGCGGCTTTAGCTGCAATGCTGGTGACACAGTTGCGTTTTCCGTTGGCAGCATAGGTCTGGGCTCGGCCTCTTGCGCAACGACAATCACGCCATTGACACTGGCTAATTCCAGCAACATCAAGGATGACAGCGTCGTCAACCGCCTACTGTTCCTGCAATTGCTGGATGAAGACAATGATGTTGCTACAGGTATCAAAATACCTGCTACAGTAAAGACTGCGCTCGCTGGTCAGACGCTGGACTTCAATGCCACTGCTGCCAACTTCAACACGGCACTGACTGCAACTTTGGCCAAGCTGCCAGCGAATTACCAGAAACTCACCGTGGATGCAGACCGCCGCACCCTGGTACGAGAACATTTTGAAGATACCATGGCATCCAAACTCGGTACACCTGTCGTCGATACTGTCAGCCAGACCAATGCCCTGGGCACGGTCAGCGCCAGCATCACACGGTATCAGGTGCAGGCTGCGGATAATTTCTTTGTACCGTATGAAGGCACGAATGCCGCAGTCAAGGCAGATTTCCCCAAGGGCTTTTTGCCATCCTATGGTTCTGGTCTGACCTTCAAGGGCAAGTCCGCTGATGGCTCACTGGAATTTTATGGCATTACCGACCGTGGTCCTAACGGCGATGGCCCCAAAGTACCTAACTCAGTAGTAACACCTGGCGCTACTGGCACGAGTGACGCCAAATTCTTCCCGTCCCCCAGCTTCACGCCATCCTTTGGCCTGATCAGCATAGGCAAGGATGGCGCTGTGCTGAAATCCAGCACGCCGATCAAGTTCAGCAGTACCATCAATGCATCCGGCCTGTCTATCGCTCCGGGCAAGTTGGGCTCTTCGGCCGAAGTACCTTTGAATGATGCCGCCAAATTTGATGCCAGTAGCAAGACCACGTTCAGCGACTATGGCCTCGATACTGAATCCATCGTCTATGATGCAGCACGCGGTGTAGTTTGGGTATCTGATGAATACGGTCCTTTCATTTTGAAGATTGATGTTGCCACCGGCATCATCCTGAAAAAATACCAGCCAGGCACTGGTGCTGCCGATCTGCCTGCCGTCTTGTTGAAGCGCCGTGCCAATCGCGGTATGGAAGGTCTGTCGCTGGAAGTAACCACCGGCAAATTGAATGGTTTCATCCAAAGCCCGCTGGACGATGGCAAGGCCAATTACATCACACCAGGCGCGACAGCAGCGACCAGTGAAAGCATCAAGGATTATGCCAAATTCAACCGCTGGGTAGAGTTTGACCCAGTCACAGAAAAAACCAAACTGTATGCCTACCCTATCGACAGCACGCAATACACGTCAGGCAAAACCGGCAATGCCAAACTGGGTGATATGGTATCGCTGGGCAATGGCAAATTCATCGTCATAGAACAAGGCACGGACCCGAATGGCAAGGCCTTTAACAAACTGATGCTGGTTCAGGTGCCGAGTAATGCGACGGATATCGCCAACATGGGCACGGACCTGGAAAAAAGCAGCATGACAGGTGCAGCAGTCAATGGTGTGAATTATGCCGATGTGGTCTTGCTCAAGAAAACACAATTGTTTGATTTGAACAGTGCTGGCTGGCTGGCAGAAAAAGCCGAAGGTCTGGCCCTGGTCGATGAAAACACCCTGGCACTGACGAATGATGATGACTTTGGCATGAAGACTGTCATCGTCGATCCTAGCGGCGCCATCGTGGTTGGTGCTGACGTTACCAAGTGCACGGTTGATGCCAATGGTGCCATGACGACGACCACTGGTGCCCTGGGCTGTACTGCAGGCAATACTATGCGCGTAGCGCGTGGTGCAGATACTGAACGCCCTAACCGCATCTGGCTGTTCAAATTCAGCAAGAAACTGTCCGACTTCAATATCCCTTCCTGATACTGTCTTACCAACAGAAAGCCGCTGTGAATGATAGAATTCACAGCGGCTTTTTCAATTCAATACCATCTCTTGCGACAGATAAGAATAGACTGCCGACACCCTACGCAAATGCCTGGCCTCTGTATGCGTCAGAAGCCATAACTCGGTCTGGCATTCGTCCAGCACATCACTCAGTTGCACCACATCTTTGCGCCCCTGAGCGAGGAATAGCGGCAAGATACCCAGCCCCAAACCCTGCCCTACCAGTTCTGCTACTGTGAGTATACTATTGACCTTGTAGGTCGCCTGCAGCTTTGGGAAATGCTTCCTGCGCCACACGACAGACGGATGTTCTGGCAAGGCATCGTCAGGGGCTATCCAGTGATGACGCTGGGCAATGTCAGCATCAAAGTGCCTGATCTTGCTGCTCTTGCCTGCATATAAAGCCACCCGTATCGGCCCCAGGTGCTTGCCTATCAAATGCTGGGGTGGCCGCTTGCTGGCCCGTATCGCAATGTCGGCATCGCGCCTGGTCAGGCTGGCCAGTTCATTGCCCGCATGCAGGTCCAGGCTCAATAAGGGATGCAGTAGTTGCAAGGGCTTCAGAACAGGTGCCAGCAAGCCATGCAATATGGTGTCTGTGGTTGTGATGCGCACGGCCCCTGCTACCTGGTCTGGCTGCATTTGCATGGCTGAACGGGCAGCCTCCAGTTGCGCTTCCATTTGCTCTGCATGCATAGCCAGTTCCTGCGCCAACTCATTGGCTTGATAACCTGTCCGCGAGCGTTCAAACAGGCGTTGCCCCAAGCCTTTTTCCAGTTTTTGTATGCTGCGAAATACGGTGGAAGCATCTAGTGCCAGACGTTCTCCTGCCTCAGCCAGCTTGCCGGTGCGTACCAGCGCCAGCACCACTTCAAGGTCAGCCGCAGTTAATCTGTAATTTAATCTATATTGCGTTTTTGCATTCATAGTTTGCTCCATCGCCTATTTTCATTGCAAATTAGAAATCATATAGTAGCTCCATAAACCACTTTTTTGGAGAACAAAATGACGCATTCAATTACCTCTACAGACCAAGGCAGCAATGCCTACGGCATCACCCTGTTACGCATCAGCCTGGGCATCATGTGGATAGCCCATGCCCTGCTGAAACTGTTGGTGTTTACCCTGCCCGGTACGGCGCAGTTTTTTACCAGCATAGGGTATCCGGGCTTTCTCGCTTACCCCGTGTTTGCGCTGGAATTACTCGGCGGCCTGGCTCTGGTGCTCGGCATCTACAGCCGCCAGGTTGCGCTGGCGCTGGTACCCATCATGGCGGTTGCTGCGACTGTGCATTTTGGCAATGGCTGGGTGCATACCAGCCCTCACGGTGGCTGGGAATATCCAGTGTTTCTGATTGTGACTTCAATCGCGCTCTGGTTACTCGGTGATGGTGCCTTTGCCCTGCGCCGCAGCTCACGCTTTTCACTGGCATAAGGGGGAAATCATGAGCAATCAATATACCCTGATCAGCCACAAGCTCTGCCCTTATGTGCAACGCGCGGCAATTACCCTCGCCGAGAAAGGTCTGGAGTTTGAACGCATAGACATAGACCTGGCGAACAAGCCTGACTGGTTCCTGCAAGTGTCGCCATTAGGCAAAACACCCGTCTTGCTGGTGGATGGACAGCCCATCTTTGAATCGGCAGTGATTTGCGAATACCTGGATGAAACTACGCCACACCGCATGCATCCAGAAGCTGCACTGGCAAGAGCACAGCATCGTGCCTGGATAGAATTTGCCTCGGCAAGCTTGAATAGCATAGGCGGTTTTTACAATGCCGCAGATGCGCAGATCCTGAATGCCAAAGCCATAGAACTAAAAACGAAGTTTGCACAACTGGAAAAGCAGCTAGGCGATGGACTTTATTTTTCAGGCGAAAATTTCAGTCTGGTAGATGCGGCATTTGCACCAGTGTTCCGCTATTTTGATGTGTTTGAGCAGATAGTAGATTTTGGATTTTTTACTGACCTTCCCAAACTAACAGCATGGCGGCAAGCCTTGCAGGTGCGGGCTTCGGTGCAGGCTGCTGTCAGTGAAGACTACCCTGCTTTATTGACTGCTTTTTTGCATGCACGCCGTTCTGCCTTGTCAGCCCTGATGCAATAAAAAAAGGTGCAGATTTAACTGCACCTTTTTTTTCGCCATTAAAAATCAGAGATTGTTTCTCAAGAATTCCCACTTGGCCTTTTGCTGCGACCAGACCACCCAGTCACCGCGCGGGCCATGGCCTGCCCCCGGATACAATTGCAGGCTATAGTCCTTGCCATTCTTGATGAGTTCATCAATGAACATAATGGTATTTTGCGGATGGACATTGTCATCCATGGTGCCATGCATGATCATGATTTTGCCACTCAAATCCTTGACAGCTTTCAGCACGCTGCCCTTGTCATAACCTTCGGCATTGTCTTTAGGCAGACCCATGTAGCGCTCGGTATACACGCTGTCGTACAGACGGTAATCCGTGACTGGCGCGCCGACGAAACCTATCTTCCAGGCTTTGCTATGCGTCATCGCATACGAAGTCATATAGCCGCCATAACTCCAGCCATTCAGGGCTATCCTGTCCATATCTGCCCAGCCCTGCTTGCGCAACCAGTCAAGCCCATCAAGCTGGTCCTGTAATTCCAGTTGACCGAGTTTTTTGTGGATAGGCCAGGCACTGACCAGGCCCTTGTTGCTGGCACTGCGGTTATCCATTATCCAGACGATATAACCTTGCTGCGCCAGGAAGTGGTACAAGAGATTATTATTCCAGCGATCAACTACTTGCGATGCCATAGGGCCGGAATACAGGTGCTGATAAACCGGATATTTCTTTTTAGGATCAAAATCCGGCGGCAGGAACAACAGGCTTTCCATCAGGAAGCCATCACGCGATTTGACTTGTTGTTGCGTGACTTTGGCCAGTTTCAAACCCTGCATTTTCTCGGGCACACCAACATCATCGACCAGCTTTAACGATGCCCCGTCTGCATTGAATAGTGCCTGCCTTGGTGGCTGCTTGAGACTGCTCCAGCTATCGATGAAATGGGTATATGCTCTATTCCAGCGAGCATTATGGGTGCCGGATTCTGTCGTCAGCCTATGCAGCTTGCTGCCATCCAGGCTGACAGCATACACATCATTGCCTATGGGATTACGTTCATTGGCTGCAAAAAAGACTTTGCCTTTGGCTTCATCGACACCATAGACACTGCGGATATCCCAGTCGCCTTTGGTGATTGCACCTTTGAGCTGATAATGCTGGTCATAGCGATACAGGTGATGGTGGCCGGTACGATCAGATTCCCAGACAAAGCTGCCATCTTTCAAGAATTGTGGCAAAGGCAAGCGCTCCACCCAGGCCGGGCTGCTCTCGCGCAATAATTGCCTGCTGCGGTATTGTGCATCATACAGGCGCAAATCCAGCCAGGTCTGCACACGGTCTTGCCAGGATGCCAGCAACTTGCCATCCGGCGTCCAGCCTACCTGGACTATCAGAGTTTCCTTGCCCGCATAAGGGTTTTCAGTCCAACTGGTTTGGCCACTCATATCAACAACACCTAGTTTGACTTCAGGATTGGGGTCACCCGCCTTGGGATAACGTGTGTGCTCGCTCTTGATAGGCTGCACATGATCACCGCTCAAGGTATATACCGGCACCTTGCTCTCGTCAAAACTCAGGTAAGCAATTTTTTTGGAATCAGGTGCCCACCAGAATGCACGCAATTTGCCACGGCCATAAATTTCTTCCATATAGACCCAGTCCAGGCGGCCATTGAAGGTGGTTTCATTGCCACCGGTGGTCAGGCGTTTTTCTGTAGCAGTGGCGATATCGGTCAGGTAAATATCATTACCCTTCAGATAGGCAACCGATTGCAGGTCAGGCGACAGAATGGCCTCATCTTCAGCCTGGTCTGGGGTATGGGTAAGCTCTTTTACCTTGCCCTGTTGCAGGTCAAGTAGCCACAAATCATTTTTATAAGTGAATAAATACGACTTCAGATCAGGCTTGATGTGCGGTGTCAGCTTGTCAATCTGGGCCCTGGCTTCTTTTTCAGGTATGCCTGCGGCTGTCATCATCGCCAGGATATTGCCATCCAGGCTTAACACCTGTTTATCCCAGGTAGCAGGATTCACCACAAATTGCTGGACTACGCCATCCTTGCTTTGGGTTTCTATCAGACGGTTCTGTGCATCCCAGGTCAGGGGAGTTAGTGGCGTGGTATCGAATTTTTCTTTTTTTGTCGGGTGATACAGCATTTCCAGGCTGAGCATGCCCTCTTGTGCCTGGGCAGCAGTGACTACCAGTAGCGGGAACAGGAACAACAACTGCGACGCCTTGCTAAGTTTCATAAGACTCCTACTTTTTTCATTTGAATCATGCTGGCCAGGTTTTTGAACAGGCATGCGTGATCAGTTTTTTACGTAAAGGGATTATGACCGCTATGCAAGGGAGCAGTTCAAGTATTGGGGATCAAAATGGGGGAAAAGCGCGGGGAAAGGGGGAATTACGGTGAAAAGCAGGAGTAGTACAGGATTAATGCTAAAACAGCGTATCCCGGCAAGCGTTTGACTGACCCGGCGCCCCGGGTCAGTCTGTCCTGAAAAATCTGCCTTTGGAAAACATCATCAAACTGAAAAATTAGTGTCTAGCCCATCATTCTCTGGTTTAAGGTCGTGATGAATCAGCGATCAATAAGTCAGGGTAACAGTCACGGTATCGCTATACACGCCTGCGGTGACACTTTGTCCGGCAGGTACACGGCCATAGACGGAGATGGATTGGGCAGAACCTGTACCTGTGCCTATGGAGGTATCAGTACCCACAGTGTTACCCCAGACAGTGCTACGGCCAGAATCCTTGTAGAGAGAATAATTCAACGTGCCGCTGACCGAGCCTGTCATCTTGCGGACGGCGGTAGTTGCGCCTGAACCACCACCAACATCCAGGCCAACGTTATAAGATGTGCCATTAGTGCAAGTGACGCTAACGGCGGCACTGTTGTCAATCTGGCTGCTGGCGTAGGTACCAAAAGCCAGGGAGCCACCTGTGACGGAACATGCCGACAGAACGGTAGCAGACACTGCCAAGCTACCAGTGGAGGTGGCAGCAAAGCTGCTGGCAGAGGCGCACAGGCAGATTGTAGAGAATAATGTTGTGATCAGGCGGTTGCGGTTTGCGTTGGACATGATATTTTCCTTAGGCTAAATGATCTGGTTCAGGTTCAGTTGGAAGTCAGGTTTTTCGTATTTCTGAATAACTGCCCTGTGATAGAACTTTATGCCAGGCTAGCCTGCTGTGATATCGGGGTAAACCTGAGTTTTGGCTTATACAACTCAGGGTTTTCCTGATATGGGTAAAAATCGACAAAAAATAAAACAACAAAACAAGTGAATAGAAATGCTGACTACCCTGCGGCAGTAGCAGTTTGGGTATTGCCTGGTCGTATATCAATACCAAGGTAGTGTCGACAAATTTAATCGGACATGGATGTGGCTGACCCTCGCCCTGGTCAGCCCGCCCCGGAAAATTGACCTGCTGTCAAACAGCAATCGAACAAAAACAAACAAGGTCAGTCATCACCGAACATCAACAACCTCAACATATTGACAGACTTGATTGCCTGCGCACACCTGGAAAGCTAATCGCCCCAGTGCAGTAGTAAATCAATCAGTAAGTCAGTGTGACGGTAACAGTATCGCTATATATGCCAACATCGGCATTCTGCCCGCCTGGTACCCGCCCATAGACTGAAATGGATTGCGCAGAGCCTGTACCTGTACCAATCGCCGTATCGGAGCCTACAGTATTGCCCCATACGGTACTCCGGCCAGAGTCCTTATAAAGAGAATAACTCAGGGTGCCACTGACAGAGCCGGTCATCTTGCGGACTGCAGTGCTTGCACCTGAGCCGCCACCGGCATCCAGGCCAACGTTGTAAGCCGTGCCATTGGTGCAAGTAATGCTGACGGCAGCACTGTTGTCAATCTGGGTATTGGTATAGCTGCCAAAGGCCAGCGACGATCCCGTCACAGAACAGGCCGACAAAACGGTGGATGACACTGACAAGTTGCTGTTCGAGGTAGTTGCAAAGCTGCTGGCAGAAATGCACAGACAGACTGCGGGCAAGAACAGGTGAATGGGACGGATAAGGCGATTGCGGGTTGCGGCGGACATGATGATTTCCTCAGGCTGGATTATCGGACACTGTTGAAAGCGCGGTTTTCATATTTCTGAATAACGGTGCTTTGATGCAACTTTATATCCGGCCAGCTCTTTACGGTATCAGGATAAGCCTGAGTTTCCCCTATTATGGCTCAGGGTTTTCCTGATGGAGGGAATACAATTAATTGTCCTTTTCAACACCACTTTCATCCACAGCTCGATTCACACCTCATTCATATTCCACTCATTCCTTGGTCAATATGTCAGCAAAATCGTGACCGTATCCAGATATGCCCCAGCCTTGACGTTCTGTTTGGCAGCGATACGCCCATAAATAGAATAATTACGTATCACGGGCGCCACCACACTCAGCAGGTAACCATCATTGATGATGGTCGAACCTGCAGTACCATCCCCCATGATAGTGGTGCGCCCTGAATCACTGTAAAGCTGATACGTCATCTGTGAAATGCCACTGGTCATGATCCGCGATGCGACACTGCCTGTCAGGCCTCCATTGAGCTTGACGTTATAACTGACCAGTAATGACACCAGGGCATTACAGGTCACCGTCAGCGTCCCGGTGATGTCAGAAGGCGTGTTCGACAATGGGTCATAGGTGCTGAAAGTCACTGGCAGCGTGGACACCGTACAAGTCTGTGCTTGCGCCTGGTGACTGATGCTCAGCAGCAGCATAAAAAGTATTTTGCAAAAATAGCGCATGATCATTTACAGGTAAGTGGGCCCACGACAGGTATGGTTTCTTTTTTGGGGACGCTGTCCGCACCAAGGCGGCATGTCGACCCGCTGGCGGTGATGATTTCCAATGTATCTTCAACTTGCAATTCAGGAAAATAGGTTTCGCCGTCATAGCCGACGATCGCCTTGTTGCCCCCTTTTTTAACTTGTACAGAGCTGCCTACAGGGAGAAAGTTGCCTTCGCTGTCTCGCAGAATGATGCGCACGCCCAGCGTTCTGGCGAGTTTGAAATGGACGATAACGCCGTTGCGGTCTTGTGGCTTGACGGTATATTCGGAGACGCCGATTTGCACGTCCATCGGCAAATCGCGCAGATCAAGAGATATTTTATTGGCTTCGTAAGAACGCAGATCAGGTATCAGCAATTTGCCGCGCGCATCTGTGCGGCCTACCATGCGGTTTTCTGCAAACACGCCGACATTGCTGATGCCGCTGGCATTCACCACGGCAAAGCTGTCATCAATCCAGTTAGACAAAAACAATGAATTGTCTGCCCATACCAGTGAGCCACGCAGGTTGGCACGCTCGCTCAACAGATTGCCGGATTGCGATACCGCAAAGCTGGCGCGCGCGGCATTTGCCCTGTAACTGAACTCTGCCAGTCGCTGGGTATAGTCACCTTCATTGTCTTGCAGTTGCCAGCCTATGTCACCCACCTGTATCGCCGGACGGGAAGCCTGCACAAAAAAATTACGCAAACCTCCGCCAGTGGTGTAGCCGGTGCTGATAGTGTCTTTGGTACCCAGGGCCATCAGCAGGCCTACCGTCAACCCATAACTCTGGTCGGTGCGGTTCTTGAAACCAGTCAGGAAAAAATTGGCACGGCTGAAGACCGATTTGAAATACGAGAAGGACAATATGTCGGCATCAAGCTGCCTGATCTCGGGCATGCTTTCTGTACCGGGCAATGTGGTTTTCGCTGACGTATAAGCCAGGTTCAGCGAGCCATATTGCTGCGAATACAAACCCACACTGGCCGTCAGCAAGGAGCGTGGCACGGGGGAACCATAGATGGCCCCAATGTCGCGATAAAAACGGTCGGCCTGCATCTTCGATACAGAAAAACTGGCAGCCTCAGCACGCCTTTCAAAACCGAGTAGATATTGCATGCCCTGCTTGCCAGCATTGCTGCTGCCACTGGCGGCAGCGCTGAGCACGCCCCAGTCGCGCACCGTAGATGCCAGGCCCACTCCTGCCTGCCGCAGGCCAGCAGTTGCCTCTGCATGCCCTTCCAGTGTCAGCGTGGGTGACCAGCCATAACGTACTGAACCTGACGCTACCAGGCTGCCATAATCACTGCTTTGGACGCCATAGTTCTTGCGCAAAGAGCCTGCTTCAACAGAATACGACAGCAAGCCATCGCGCAACAGTTTTTCGCTGGCATAGAAAGAGATATTCCTGAAGGTCTGGCGGCCCAGCGCATCTGTCACTGCCAGTGACATGGTGCTAGCACCGGTGGCAATGGGTGGGCGCCGTATTTCAAACGGCCCCGGTGGTACGGTCTCGGATAACTGCCGTATGCCATTGAGGAAAAGATCGACATTCGATGCGACCACGGCTTCCCCACGCAAATCAGGCGTGGGGAACGTCACCAGGTCTGGCCGCAAGCTGAAGTCGGTAGAAAGTTGCAGCCCGCCTATCCGTACCGGTCTGGACCAGGCCAGGCCATTGCTGATGAAGTCACCGGCCCGGAAACGTTGCAAGCTGCCTGGGCTGGAATAAGTGTAGGTGGTGTCAAGCCGCCGGGAACTTGCGTTGCCCTCATGCGCATAGACCAGACCAGTGCTGCTGAGTAGGTGTGGGCCATAAAAGCTGCGTGCTTCTGTGAGAGCACTGAGACCTCTGTTACTGCCAGTCTGGGTTGCCAGCACATCATAATTTAGCAAGGCACCAGGGTGTTTTTCTGCCAGTGCCAGGGCATCAGCATCTGCTACCGCAGCCTGCAATTGCGTGGTGCTCAACAGGTCTGGCCGGACCTTGATGTTGATCGTCTGGGCTCCCATGTCCAGTTGCACATCTGCTGCAAAACTGGACAGGTCTATCAGTTGTTTTGGCGCAGCGTTCAAGCGTATTCCGGCAGCCTGCAATTCCTCCACGCTGGCAAACAGTTTGCCAGCGCGCCTTGTAAATTGCATGACGCTTTGCGTTTGACGCCCATTCACGCTGACCTCCAGTAACAATATCTCATCTGCTGGAGCCGCATGCAGTGCGGCAGTCAGACAGAACAGCATGGCACTCCCGGCCAATAATCTCATGGCAAGACAGTAGTTTCCATTTCGACTGGTCCGGTATCGGATGTCGCATAAATTTTCACTGGCTGCCCTGCCTTGAGCTCGGCACTGGTTTCAAATTCGTAGCGCCGCCTGGCTCCAGCCAATGCATAGGGATTAGCCGCAGCTTTGGGAGATAGCCGCTTTCCATCTGGCAAACCCAGGCTGATGTTGAGCAATTTGGCGCGTTGCCCGCCGAGATTTTCTACCACGATGGCTTGCTTGCCACCAGCTTCGACGCGCCAGCTAATTTGGGGGGGCTGCATTTTTTCCGGCTGTATGAACACCGGCATGGAAATGCGGAATTTGAATTTCACTGCAGATTGCTCAGCGTCAGGAATTTCATCTATCAGCAAACGATAGGCGAGCTCCACATTGCTGGCCAGTGGCTTGCGCGATATCACACGTATGACTTGCGCGGCACCTGGCTCTATCACAAACATGGGGGGGCTGATGAGCAGAGCTTCGCTACTGTTGAGCTGGTCATCATTGTCCAGTTGCGTCCATTCATAAGCACGCACCTGGAGAGAGACAGGATGATCGTCCTTGTTGACGATGCGTATCACCCCGGCGCTGCGGTTCATGCTCAGGTCGAGCACAACGGGAGCTATCTCAAAGTTGGAAGCCTGGGCAGACAAACTGCCTGCAAAAAACCCTAGGCCTAAAATTAAAACACATGCATAAGGAAACATGACGTCTCCTCCATAGCGAGGTTTTACATCAATAGGTCAGGGTAATGCTCACTACCTCATTTTGATGAAGAGGTGCAGCTACCTGACCAGCCGGGATACGACCATATACAGGCAGATTTTGCAGATTGCCATCACCGGTAGAGCTTATGGCATGGTTGTCAACGGCGGGTAGCGACTGCTTGCCATGCGCACGGCTCTGGGAAAAGGCATAGTCCAGTGCCGTACTCACGGTGCCCGACATTTGCGTGGCATCGGTTCCATTTCCCAGGCTCAGCACATAGGCTGTGCCTTGCGAACAATTGACGCCGATATTACCTGCCTGCTCTACAGGCACGACTTCACGTCTCGCGGAAGAAGTTGCCGAACCATTCACAGTGCAAGTTGGCACAACCACTGCAGATACTGCCAGGCTGGCAGTACGATTTTCTGCCAGCGCTGGTGCAAGTATAGCAAGCATGCTGGCAGATATTGCCAATTTAATTATTGAATTTAGCAATATTTTATATTTGTTGAAAAAAATACACATATCCTGGTATGAAGTTGAAAACGCCAGATCCTTGAAATGAACAGGTAAAAACATACCGATTGCCGGTAAATTTTGCATTCACCGTCAAATAAGGATCTATTTTGACAAAAAATTACAAATAATTCTATAATTATTGCTAATATCTAATTAACAATAAAGCTTTTTAAGCAACGCATTGTCTTGTTTGCATTGGCACAAAGCAAATTCTCCAAGACATGCGCGGATAGCGCCATTATCCGTTATCTGCATGCAAAATCGCTTTATTAAACAATATTTTTCCTTCTCAAACTATGCTGGAAGGCAAGCACCTCATGAGCATACCTCTACGTGTTTTACTGGTAGAAGATGTCAGCGAAGATGCAGAGCTGATCGTTCGCGAACTCAAACGCGGCGGGTTCGCACCCGACTGGCTGCGGGTAGACAATGCCAGGGCCATGCAAGACGCCTTGAAGCAGGCCAAGTGGGACATCGTCATCTGCGACTATTCCATGCCCTCTTTCAGCGGTCTGAAAGCATTGGAGCTGCTCAAGAGCCTGAAGCTACATATTCCCTTCTTCATCACATCGGGCACCATAGGTGAGAACACGGCTCTCGAAGTGATGCGGGCGGGCGCTGATGATTTTTTCCTCAAGCAAAATATCACGCGCCTGCCACTGGCAATAGAAAGGGAATTGCGTGACTCTGCCTTGAGGCGCAAGAAAATGGCCAGTGAAACTGCTTTGCGCGAAATGCAGGTGCGCTTTCATGCCTTCATGAATAATGCCCCCATGCCTGCCTGGATCAAGGACAAGGATTTGCGTTATGTGTATGTCAACGCCGCCCAGGCCAGATTTTTCGGCATGGCACCCGCTGAGATGATAGGCTGCGACGATTTTGACCTGATGTCGATAGGCGCGGCACAGACCTCACGCCATCATGATGAGCAGGTACTGGCCAGCAGTGCCAGCGTCAGCACGCAGGAAACCATCGCTGATGAAGGCCTGACTGCCCGGATACTGAATATCACCCGCTTCCCGCTGGGCATGGAAGAAGGCCTGCCTATGGTGGCAGGACTGGCAATGGACGTGACCGCCGAAGTACACAACCAGGAACACCTGAAAGCTGCCAATCAACGCTTGCAACTGCTGTCCGGCAGCATCATCGAAGTCCAGGAAAGAGAGCGGCAGCACCTGGCGCGTGGCCTGCATGACGATGTAGGGCAATCACTGACTGCCCTGAAGATCATGCTGCAGGCCGCGCAAAAAGCCGATGACGAAGTCCGGCATGCCCGGCTGCAGGAGGGTGTGGAACTGGTCGCCAGCATCTTGTCGCAGGTACGCACCCTGTCGCTGGAGCTGCGCCCACCCCAGCTGGACAACCTGGGCCTGGTATCAGCATTGCGCTGGTATGTGGAAAGCAAGACTTCCAGTGATGGCCTGCGCGGCTGGTTTGAATACGAAGGCCAGATCAGCAAGCTGCATCCTGATATAGAAAATACCTGCTTCCGAATTGTGCAGGAGGCCATCACCAATATCTTACGGCATGCGCAGGCAAGTAATATCTGGGTCAGGCTGGACAAGAATGAAAGCAATCTGATTTTGCGCATACGCGATGATGGCAAGGGCTTTGATGTCGATCAGGCCCGCGAGAATGCCGTACTGGGCAATAGCTTTGGTTTGCTGAACATGGAAGAACGCGCATTGCTGGTGGGCGGCACGATGGACTTCATTTCATCCCCCGGTGCAGGGGTGACCATCGATGTATTGCTCCCCTTCACACCTCACATCAGGGGACTCACATGATGAACATACGTGTTTTGCTGGCGGACGATCATGCGCTGGTACGCAGTGGCATACATTCACTGCTCAGGACCATGCCGGGCATACAGGTCGTGGCTGAGGCGGCAGATGGCGCCACAGCCCTGATGGAAGCAGAAACCCATAAGCCGGATCTGGCTATCCTCGACATCGCCATGAAGGGCATGAATGGCATAGAGGCAGTACGCCATTTCCGCGCCCGCTGCCCTGAGGTCAGACTGCTCATGCTGTCGATGTACAGCAGCGAAGAATATGTGATGCAGGCACTGAATGCCGGTGCCAGTGGTTATCTGCTGAAAGACTCAGCAAGCCATGAGCTGGAAAAAGCCATACGCCAGATCACGCAGGGGCAACGCTATCTCGACTCTTTCCTGTCACCCGAGGCTCTGGAGCAATACATGCGCCGCGTAGCAGAAAAGGGAAGCAACATAGAAGTTTTGACGCCAAGACAAAGGCAGATACTGCAACTGATTGCCGAAGGTGACAACACCAAGGAAATTGCCTATCGCCTCAGCCTAAGCGGCAAGACGGTCGAAACCCACAGGGCGCAGTTGATGGACCGCCTGGATATCCATGACGTGCCCGGCCTGGTACGCTATGCGATACGCATAGGGCTGACAACGGCGGAAAAATAAGGCCTGCGTGGACAGAAAGGACGAGCAGATAAGGCATTCGTCACATTTGCCAATCGCCAGTGAATACCCAGGCCGCAACTCCCAGCCCTCACTCAGAATGGTGCCTTGTTGGTGACGGTCCAGTACAGGCCGACCTGGGCCACGACATTTATGAAGGCATCAAAATCGACAGGCTTGACGAGGTAACTATTAACGCCGAGCTTATAACTCTCGGTCACATCACTGCATTCTGCTGACGAGGTCAGTATCACCACCGGGATCGACTTGGTCTTGTCATCTGCCTTCAGGTATTTCAATACCTCTATTCCATCCATCTTGGGCATTTTGACATCCAGCAAAACCAGCTTGGGATTGCCAGTCTTGCGCCTGGCATAAGCGCCTGTACAGAAGAGAAATTCCAATGCCTCGGCACCATCTTTCACCCAGGTCAGCTTATTGCCAAAATTGTGCTTTTTGAGCGCCCGCATGGTCATTTCTGCGTCGTCTTCACTATCTTCTACCAATAAAATTTCTGCAGCATCGATATCATCCATTCTGTGCTCCTATTGGTAATGAAAAAAAGAAAGTGGCACCCTGGTTCAAGCTCGACTCAGCCCAGATGCGACCACCATGCCGCTTCAGGACTCTTTGGACTATCGCCAGTCCGACACCCGTACCACTGAATTCGCTACTGTGATGCAGGCGCTGGAACACACCAAACAGTTTGTCATAGTATTCCATGTTAAAGCCCACACCATTGTCCTTGACGGCATACACTATCTCGTCACCCTCAATCACGCCGCTGATTTGCACTGCCGGTTTCTCAGCCTTGCTGCTGTATTTGATGGCGTTAGACAACAGGTTGAGCCAGGCTTGCTTCAACAAGGCGCGGTCAGCCAGGGCAGCAGGCAGTTTGTCGAGTATTATTTCCGGCGCGTTTTCTGTCTGCTGCAAAGACTCGTGGATGGCTTCCCTGACCAGCGCGGTCATGTCCAGGTCAAACTTGTGTACGTCTTGCCGTCCGAGACGTGAAAATGCCAGCAGATCATCAATCAGCATGCCCATGCGCTGGCTGTTCTTGCGTATGACAGACAGGTAGCGCAGTGCACTGCTATCGAGCTGAGCAGCGTAATCTTCTTCCAGCATGCGGCCAAAGCCATCTATCGCCCGCAAGGGGGCGCGCAAATCGTGAGAAACAGAATAGCTGAAGCTTTCGAGATCGGTAGTCCGCTCAGCGACACGTTGCTCCAGGGTGGCATTGAACCCACTCAAATCCTGATTGAGCCTGGCCAGCTCATGTGTTCTTTCTTCCACTTTCATTTCCAGGTCCAGGTTTGACTGATGCAGAGCCAGCTCCAGCTCAGACCTGTGCACATTGAGTTTTTTCAATAACCAGAATGCATACAGCAACATCGCAAAGCCTGTCATATTCCCCAAGATGATGATAACGACAGTACTGGAGGTACTTTGCTCTGATTCCTGTTTTCTTTGTAGCAGCAATTGATTTTCAGCACTCCTGAATTGCTGCATCAACTGTATCAAGGACTGGAATTCCAGTGGTGTGCGGCCTTTTGCCAGGGCGGCATTGGCGCCAGTTGCCAAAATCTTGCTCGCAGCGTCTATGGTTGGCGCCAGCCTAGCTTCCAGCTCCTGCAATCTGGCATACTGTGCCGGGTTATCCTTGGACAGTTTCTTCAACTCATTGAGCCTGAATTGTATATTGCTGCCCATATTATTTAATTCTTGCCGCTCATTTGCGGTTGCTGCCAGCGTCAGGTAAGTAGCCACCTCATCCGACAAAATCTTGACTTCATAAGTATGTTCTACCCAGGTATTGCGCGCATCCAGCGCACGCAGGCTGCCATAAGAAACGATCATGGTGGTAGCGAGCACCGTCACAGCCACGCCCAGGAAAACATAGAGATTCGATTCACTTTTGGCTAGCACGTCTTGCTCAGTACGCTCCAACATCAGCGCACCGGCGAACAGGCTCATGGAAAAGCCCGTCATAAAGGCCATGCGGGGGAAACCATACCAGCTATAGGCGAGATCCAGCAACAGCATATAACCAACCATGCCCAGCACACTGATGGTCAGCATCACGCCTGCAGCGGTGCGCGGTTTCATCAAAAAACTGTTCCCGCTGCGCAGCAGAGCGGCTCCACCGAATAAAAAGGCTACCGAGGTATTGGGTGCCATGCGGCCAGGATAGGGATTGGCGTCGCCATACCACTGATGAATGTAGGCCAGGTCTATACCGAGGCTGACAGTGAAAAGATTTTCTATCAGCATCAGCACGGCGATGAGGGCAATCACGGCACCGACAAGATTTCGGACCAGAGGTGCCGGCCTGGGGAAATAAACTGGCAACAAAAAAGCCAGCCCAGCCAGGAAAAAACAAAAGGCCGTAGAAAAAACCATGACCGTGCTGCTGTAAAACACCTTGACCAGATAAGTATTCTGGCTAAGCCAGGCCCCCATGGTTACCGCACCTATCAGCATTAAGCACAGACCAATTAAACCTACCGATTTGAGACGCATCATTTTCCGACTCCCATCAGTTGCCTGTGTGGATGAATACAAATTCATCAGCAAGTTTCACTGCCGGTACATCTAACTATGCTTGCAATCCGAAATACAGATTTTCCCAATCGTTCTGGCTTGATGCAGATGGGGACAAATAGCATTTCAACAATCTATTGATTGAGAATATCAGAAAATTAATGATTTTTCAGGAAAATTTTAGCTGCCTGCTGGCAAGCCTCTACTTCAGCCTTTCAATGTCTATGCATGTTGCAAACAGTCTGACACATAGCGCCTGGGCAGCTTGTCCGCAATCGCAGTGATCACTTGCCTGTTTTTAAGGCATCCATGGCTGCACTTATCCACGCGTCATTATTTTCCCCAGCGATGAGCCGGTCTGGCATGACGCCATTTCCCTGTATCCTGTTACCTTCAGGCGTCGTGAAATATGCTGTCGTCAACTTGGCCGCTGTATCGGGACTGACTCTGCGTATTGTCTGTATGGAACCCAGACCTAAGGTCTTTCGCCCTATCAGCAGGCCGCGACGATATTCTTTCAAGGCAGCTGCAACGATCTCTGCACCGGATGCCGTTCCTTCATTCACCATTACTACAACCGGGATCGTCGCCAGTGCCCGCGGCCATTCACCGTTGTAGCTGCCCTGATAGTCGCCCTTGAAATCACCGCGTTTTGCATAGACTTCTGTATTAGCTTCCGGCATGCGCCCCTTTGAAGAATAGACGAGTTTTTCATTCTGCAAGAACAAGGCCGCAATTTCTGCCGATGCGGACAAAATGCCACCAGGCGAATCGCGCAAATCCAGTATCAGTCCTTTGAGCGCACTATTGTTCCTGACACTCAGGTCCTTAAAGGCAGAGACTGTATCCACGACAATCTTGCTGGAAAATTCGTTGATGCGAATATAGGCAATGTCCTTTGCCAGCAGGGCTGACTTGGCGCCACGCGTATCTGCCTTTTCGCGTATCAAGCCCAGTGAGCGCTCTTCGATTTCCCCATAGTGTCTGACTTTCAGACGTATCGTACTGCCATTTGGGCCGCGCAGTTTTTTTCCAACCTGGGATAAATCCATTTCTTCTGTACTTTCATCGTCTATCGCGAGGATATAGTCCTTGATTTTAAGGCCAGCCCGGCTCGCTGGCGAATCGTCAAAGATGCCAATGATGTATGGCAGACCTGCCCTGGAATGGATATTGATACCTATCGAAGCATCGACGCTATGCTCCCTCGTTTGGAGCTCGTTGAATAACTCAGCATCAATATAAGCCGAGCGACCATCAAGGTTTTTCAACATACTGCCATAGCAAGCCTCGAACAATTTCTTGTCATCAACTTCATTCACATAGTCTGCATGTATGAAGCCGTAAATATTGATAAACTTGCGCAGCAATTCTGTTGGAACAGGCTGATTATCTGCATAAGAGCATGGTGCTGACAGGAACAGGATGATAGCGAGGCAATTTCTTAAAAGACGGCAGATGTAATGTGATTGTTTCATGCAAGTTCTTTCAATAATTCTGTTTATTTTCTGCCCGGCCAGCAAACGGTGGCCGGGAAAGCGTCACATCGTTCAGCTATGCACTGATAATGGCTAACCCACACACTCATTATTCCCTTGCTATTGCACGGATAACTTATCGATGCCACCAGGCAAATCGCCATGCAGGGATGATACATCCCGGACTTAGCAGCCATCAGCATAAGGCACAATTATCCATCAACAGCATGACCTGAGTAATCTGGTCTTGCCAGATTTTTAAAAAATCTATCCGGATAAATGACAGTGCCGCTTCACACGAGCAGAAGAAAGTGATTGAGGGTCTGGAAAAAGGATATCTGCAGAAAAGCAGGAAGGAGGTATAAAGAAAAACCCCACCGTTATTACTAACGATGGGGTTTTAATTTGGTGCCGACTGCCGGAATCGAACTGGCCACCTGATGATTACAAGTCAACTGCTCTACCAAATGAGCTAAGTCGGCGAAACTTTTTTCGTTTTTGCTACGTTGCCGTTGCATTCCCGAAGACCAAGATTATAGGCTACTTTATTATTTTTAGCGAGGGCTTTTCTGATTTTTTTTCTGATTTTTTTGGTTCTTCTTCAGAAAGCTGGTTTTCTACTGGCGCAGGGGCGCTTTTTACCGATGCCAGACCCAGCACGGGCTTGCTGATTTCTTCCATTTCTGCGGCAGTTTCTTCGCCTTCTTCTGACGTTTCGCTGAGATCAACTTCAAATGCCATGCCCTGGCCGTTTTCGCTGGCATACACTGCCAGCACATTTTCTACCGGCACATAGATTTCGCGGGACACGCCGCCAAAGCGGGCCTTGAAGGCAACTGCATCGTTATCCATCTTCAGGCCACTGGTCGCGCCAAAACTGATATTGAGTACAATTTCACCGTTCCTGACGAATTCCATGGGGACACGCGCAGCATGATTGACCTTGACCGCCATGTAGGGGGTAAAGCCATTGTCGGTGCACCATTCATAGATGGCACGCATAAAATAAGGTTTGGTGGATATTTCTTGCATGTGTATACGATAAATGCGATAGATGAAAATGTACTTTGGGATGTACTTATGAATACTGTAAGACTTACTCAAGCATAGGCGTAGTGCCCAAAAACAACAAGGCTGATATGCATCAGCCTTGTTATCTTATCCTGAAATCGCCTTGCTTATCTGCGCATGACTTTTTCAGATGGTGTCAGTGCTTCGATATAGGCAGGACGGGAGAAAATACGTTCTGCATATTTCATCAAAGGTGCTGCTGTCTTCGACAATTCTATACCGTAGTGATCAAGACGCCATAGCAACGGGGCAACCGCCACGTCAAGCATGGAGAACTCATCGCCGAGCATGTATTTGTTCTTGACGAACAAAGGGGCAAGCTGGGTCAGGCGGTCGCGAATTTCTGCGCGTGCTTTGTCCTGCACTTTGGCCGACGCGGTGTTCTTGTCGTTTTCCAGAGTGTGGACGTGGATGAACAATTCTTTTTCAAAATTGAACAACATCAAACGGGCGCGGGCGCGTTGCAGCGGGTCTGCCGGCATCAATTGCGGATGCGGGAAGCGCTCATCGATGTATTCGTTGATGATATTGGATTCATACAATATCAATTCACGTTCAACCAGGATAGGCACCTGACCATAAGGATTCATGGTCGAGATATCTTCAGGCTTGTTAAACAGATCAACATCGCGGATTTCAAAATCCATGCCTTTTTCGAACAGAACCAGGCGGCAACGTTGAGAAAATGGGCAGGTTGTACCCGAATAGAGAACCATCATTTTTATAGTTCCTTAGAAACGATCAGGGCGAGGAGCCAGTTTTGCGCACCTCACCCCAGGGATTACACGTCCGCTTACGACGGAGAAAAACGGACGATCTCAAAAAATTCCGGGCTCATGCCGTTAGCAGCACAAGCCAGGAACCTTACATTTATTTTACTTCTTTCCAGTACGATGCATTCAAGCGCCATGCCAGCGTTGCCAGCGTTGCTAGGAACAGCAAGACCCAAACGCCCAGGCGTCTGCGTGTGTTTTGTGCTGGCTCACCCATCCACTGCAAGTAAGCAACCACATCGCCAACCGCATTGTCATATTCAAGGCGGCTCATCGTTCCACCACTGGCAAGGCCCAATTTAATAGGTTCTTTACCGACATGGTGATGCTCGCCTTCGAGTGCTTCAGTGTGCTCAGTGCGATTGCCTTGCTCGTCAAATGTGATAGTGGTTTCAGAAAAGCCCTTGGCTTTACCATCTCCAGCTGCTTTTGTTTCTTTGACTTCGACACTAACTGCGCCACGCTTCATGCCCTGTAATTCCCATAATACATGAGGCATGCCAACGTTTTCAAACACCGCATTATTCCAGCCATTCGGTCTTGTTTGATCACGGTAGTAACTACGCAGATAAGTATATATCCAGTCAGCGCCAGTGCCATCACCAGAAGCTTTGGCACGGGCAATCACGGACAAATCAGGTGGCACTGCGCCAAACCATTCCTTGGCATCCTTGGCTGACATGGTGGTTTTCATCAGGTCGCCGACTTTTTCGCCAGTGAACAGCAAGTTTTGCTTGATCTGCTCATCTGTCAAACCGATATCTTTCAAACGGTTGTAACGCATGGCTGAAGCAGAATGGCAATTCAGGCAGTAGTTGACGAACAGCTTGGCACCGTTTTGCAATGCTGGCAGGTCAGTAGAGCGATCCGGTGCGTGGTCCAGTGGGAAGGACCCACTATTTGCCAGTACCATTGCAGGAGCAAATGCCAGCACAGCGATCAGTTTTTTAAGTAATTTCATGCTTATTCTTCCTCGCTTTTTCTCAGTGCGCTGCAAATGTAACGCGCTTTGGCACGGGCTTGAATGTGCCCATTGCACTCCACCATGGCATCAGCATGAAGAAGCCGAAGTAAATGATCGCGCAAACTTGGGAGATACGTTCACGAACTGGTGAAGGTGGCTCCACACCGAGGTAACCCAAGGTAACGAAAACAATACCGAAGACGATGTACACATATTTGTGCCAGTCTGGACGATAACGTATTGATTTAACCGGGGAAACATCGAGCCAAGGCAGGAATGCCAGGATTACGACTGAACCGCCGAACAATACCACACCCCAGAATTTTGCATCGAGAGCACCAGGCATCATGCCGGCAATCGCGACCAGTGCAATTGCTGCAATGGCTATCTTCAGCAATTGTGGCAACTTGGTGGTCAGCCAGATCAGGGCAACGTAAGCAGCAGCACCAGCCTGCACCACGAACAGGAACTCGGAAGTAGTCGCACGCAAGATCGAGTAGAAAGGTGTGAAATACCAGGTTGGCGCGATGTGTGACGGCGTTTTCAGTGAATCAGCCGGGATAAAGTTATTGTACTCAAGGAAGTAACCACCCATTTCCGGCGCAAAGAACACAACTGCACTGAAAATAGTCAGGAACACAGTCACACCAAAGATATCGTGGAAAGTGTAATAAGGATGAGAAGGCACACCATCAACAGGGTGACCATCAGGACCAATGTTGTCCTTGATTTCAATACCATCAGGATTATTGGAACCGACTTCATGCAAGGCGATCAAGTGAGCGGCTACCAGACCCAGCAAGACCAGAGGAATGGCGATGACATGGAAAGAGAAAAAGCGGTTCAGAGTCGCATCAGACACCACATAGTCACCACGGATCCACAAGGACAGATCAGGGCCGATGAAAGGAATCGCACCAAACAGGTTAACAATAACCTGAGCACCCCAATAAGACATCTGGCCCCATGGCAGCAGGTAACCGAAGAAAGCTTCGGCCATCAGGCACAGGAAAATCGCAAAACCAAACAACCAGATCAGCTCGCGTGGCTTGCGGTAAGAGCCGTACAGGAAGGCGCGGGTCATGTGCAAATACACGACGATGAAGAATGCTGAAGCGCCTGTCGAGTGCATGTAACGCACCAGCCAGCCCCATGGCACATCGCGCATGATGTATTCAACAGAAGCAAACGCCAGATTCGCATCTGGTTTGTAATGCATGACCAGGAAAATACCGGTAACGATCTGTATCACTAGCACCAGCATGGCGAGGGAGCCAAAGATGTACCAGAAATTGAAGTTCTTTGGCGCGTAATACTTGCCCCATTGATCATTCCACAGCTTGGTCAGCGGAAAACGGGAATCAACCCAGTTCAAGGCCTTGTCCACGACAGGAGCATCTGCGGGAAGTTTTTTCTCAACAAATGCCATGATCAGGCCTCGCCTTTCTCATCTTTACCGATGATGATTTTAGTATCTGATAAAAACATGTGACGAGGCACATCCAGGTTTTGCGGAGCTGGTTTGTTTTTATATACACGGCCAGCCAGATCGAAGGTCGAACCGTGGCATGGGCACAGGAAGCCGCCTTTCCAGTCATCTGGCAGAGATGGCTGAGCACCTTCCTGAAATTTGGAGCTTGGTGAGCAACCCAGGTGCGAGCAAATACCCACCGCAATCAGGATGTCGCTATGTTCTTTGCGTGAGCGGCTTTGCTTATCGCAGTACTCTGGCATGTCCATGGTGTAAGGCTTTTCCGATTTTGGATCGGCAACCTTGTCTTCAGTCTTGGCCAGACTCGCCATCATTTCTGGTGTGCGCTTCAGAATCCATACTGGCTTACCACGCCATTCAGTGGTTTGCATTTCGCCTGGTTTCAAGGACGAGATGTCCACTTCCACCGGTGCACCTGCAGCCTTGGCACGCTCGGATGGCTGGAAAGTGCTTACCAGCGCACCTGCCGTTGCCAAGCCTGCCACACCGCCCGCCGCGCAAGTGGCGACGAGCAAACCGCGACGGCCGGAATCGACCTGCTTTTCGATACTCATACCAACCCCAATCTGTCAATAATCAAAACTTGATGAAGCAAAACCCAGCTTCTAGCAACCTTAAATTATAAATGACCCGGATATGGTTTTAAAGAAAAAGATATCCGAAACGCCAACTTGCTGGCATTTTTCAACAATTCAAGCCCGAATGGCATGTGCAGGCTGGCTGATTTTGTACTTTGAGCACAAAATCACAGGCAATAATAAGTATTTCAGCACCAAGAGAAAAGAAAATTGACAAAAAACTGTGCGCTTTTCTTTTGTTTTGCGCATTAGAATCTTGTTACTTATATTTTGGACATGCATTTTTTTGCTTGTTTTGCCCCAAAATCTGTCCTTTGCTACTTTTTAGTATCTTATTACCATCTTTCAACCGGAGAATTTCTATGGGTATGTTGCATGAATTTAAGACATTTATCAGCCGCGGCAACGTCGTTGATCTGGCCGTCGGTGTCATCATCGGTGCTGCCTTTGGTAAAATCGTTGATTCACTGGTGGGCGATATCGTTATGCCTGTCATCGGCCGCATCGTAGGTGGGCTGGATTTTTCTAATTACTACATCCCGCTAAATGGGCAAGGCACGCACCTCGTTCTGGCGGAAGCCAAAAAAGCAGGCGGCGTTATCGCTTACGGTAATTTTGTCACTGTCAGCGTAGGTTTCATTATCCTGGCTTTTGTGATTTTCCAGATGGTGAAACTGGTCAATGCGCTTAAAAAGGCAGAGCCAGCGCCAGAACCTGCGCCAGAAGTCACGCCTGAAGATGTATTGTTGCTGCGTGAGATCAGGGATGCTCTGAAGAAGTAAGAGGAAAAAGATTCTAGTATTCAAAAAACAAAGCCTTACGCCTCCTCCCCCTCCGTGGGAGGGAGCGTAAGATCACCTCTACTCACACCGGGTTATCAATATCAACAAAGCTGTGCTGTATCCCAAAAGTGCCTGCAATAAACGCGCCCAGGTTCTGCACCCCAAAGCGCTCAGTCGCATGGTGACCGCAAGCAATGTAGGCGACGCCTGATTCGCGAGCCAGGTGCACTGTGGGCTCAGCTATTTCTCCACTCAGGTAAACCGAGGCCCCAGCGTTAATTGCCTGGTCCAGCATGTTCTGTGCGGCCCCGGTGCACCAAGCTACCCTGCCCACAGGTGCCGCTGGATCACCGATCAGCAAGGGCTTGCGCCCGAGCTTCAGTTCTATATGCAAGGCCAGGTCCGCCAGCGTAGCAATGGCTTTGTCATCTACCGTGCCCAGCCAGGCAAGATCATTTTCGCCAAAGCGCCCGTCTGCTGTCAGCCCAAGGCACCGTGCCAAGCCTATGTTATTGCCCAGTTCGGCATGATTATCCAGTGGCAGGTGATAAGCGAACAGGGAAATATCATTTTCCAGCAAGAGTTTCAGGCGGCGCTGTTTTTGCCCTATAACGCGCATATCTTCACCCCGCCAGAAATAACCATGGTGCACAAGAATGGCATCTGCCTGCAGTTCCACAGCTTTTTCCAATAATGCTAAACTGGCAGTCACGCCGCTGACGATACGTTTAATGGTGTTGCGCCCTTCCACCTGTACGCCGTTTGGGCAATAATCACGAAAATAATTTACTTGCAATTCTTTTGCCAGGAATTGCGCTAATTCGTCCCGATTCACTGATTTCATACTAATTCTCACTATGCGTCGTCTTTGGTTATTGTTTGCCCAAACTGTCACTGTCGGTCTGGCGCTCTGGTTTATTGTAACCACCTTGAAACCAGACTGGGTAAAAGCTGGTTATAACAGCAGGCAAACCCAGACCCTGAACGCCGGAGCGATCGTCAAGGAAGCGCCGGCCAATAGTGTACCTGCGCAAAGCTCGTATGGCGCCGCGGCCAAGCGGGCCATGCCCTCGGTGGTAAATATCTTCACGTCGAAAGAAGTACGCCAGCGACGCAACCCACTGTTGAATGATCCTTTCCTCAGACGTTTTTTTGGCGACCAGCAAAACCCGCAGGCCGAACGCCTGTCCAGCCTGGGCTCAGGCGTCATTGTCAGCCCTGAAGGTTATATCCTGACGAATAACCATGTGGTAGAAGCTGCCGACGATATCGAAGTTGCCCTGGCAGATGGCCGCAAGGCCAGTGCCAAGATAGTCGGCACTGACCCGGAAACTGACCTCGCTGTGATCAAGATCGATTTGCCGGATTTGCCAGCGATTACCCTGGGCCGTTCTGACACGGCCAGTGTAGGCGATGTGGTGCTCGCCATCGGCAACCCTTTTGGCGTCGGCCAGACGGTGACCATGGGCATTATCTCTGCGCTGGGGCGCAATAACCTCACTGACAATGCCTTTGAAAACTTCATCCAGACCGATGCAGCCGTCAATCCCGGCAACTCCGGCGGTGCATTGGTGGATGTAAATGGTAATCTGCTGGGCGTTAATACAGCGATTTATTCACAGACAGGTGGTTCGGTAGGCATAGGGTTTGCCATCCCCGCCAGCACCGTCAAGCAGGTCATGGAATCCATCATCACCAATGGCCACGTAGTACGCGGCTGGATAGGTGTGGAACCTCAGGACATCACGCCGGAACTGGCAGACAGCTTTGGCCTGAAACAAAAATCCGGTACCATTATCGCTGGCGTGATACGCGGAGGCCCGGCTGACAAGGCAGGTATGAAGCCTGGCGACATCCTGATTGCTATCGAAGGCAAGCCCGTCGGTGACACCACCCAGATGTTGAACCTGGTGGCACAACTCAAGCCCGGCAACAAAGCCAAGGTCACGGTTTTGCGCGACACCAAGGAGCCGACACTGGAAATCCTGATAGGAAAGCGCCCGTCAGCGCGTAAAGAAGAAAACCGGGAATAGAAATCCATGCATTTGATTGACTTGCAAGCTTATTTGCCCGAACTGGGCGACAACAATAACCGCGCCTGGTTTGTCATGAACAAACCGCGCTACGACATTTTGCGGGCAGAATTTTTACAACTGGTGACTGAGCTGATCACCGAGATCAGCAAGTTTGATCCTGCGATCATAGGACTGGAACCGAAAAAAGCGCTGTTCCGCATCAACCGCGATGTGCGTTTTGCGCATGACAAATCGCCGTACAAGACTACCTTCTCTTCTTCCATCCTCCCTAGCGGACGCAAGAAGCCCAGCGAAGGGGGCGGACCTGCGTATTATTTCCAGATGGATGGCACTGGCCGGCTGTTCTATGCGGTCGGTGAATATATGCCACCGTCAGACCGTTTGAAGGCGATACGCAGTCACATCGTGGCTGACCCGGATGGTTTTGCCAAGGTCTTGAAGGACAAGAAACTGAAAGCACAGTTTGGTACTTTGCAGGAAGAAGGCAAGCTGCAACGCCCCCCCAAGGGCTTTGATGCCGATCTGCCACATATAGAGCAGATCAAGCTGAAGAACTTCATGGTGTGGACTGAATGTCCGCTCAAGGGCATGGATACAGATGAATTGAAAACCACCTTGCTGACAGCTTACAAGAGCGCGATGCCATTGGTAAGCTGGCTCAGGTCAGCTCCCGTTTGATTCTGTTGATTCTGGTGCCTGGGTTGCTCTCACAAACATGGGGGCAATCAGCAAACCCAGTTCATACAATATCCACATGGGCACAGCCAGAGAAAACTGGCTGACGATGTCTGGTGGCGTAACGATAGCCGCAATCACAAAGGCACCAACGATGACATAAGGACGTATGGCCTTGAGCTTATCCAGCGGCACCAGGCCCATCCGTACCAGCACCACCACAACTACCGGCACTTCAAAAGTCACGCCAAAAGCGAGACACATGGACATGATGAAATCCAGATAATTCTCTATATCGGGTGAAACGTTGATGGATGTCGGGGCGAATTCATTGATGAATTTGAAAACACGGCCAAATACCAGGAAATAACAAAACGCCACGCCACTCAGAAACAGTACGGACGAAGAAATCACCAGCGGTGCTACCAGGCGTTTTTCATGGGTATACAGGCCAGGTGCAACAAAGGCCCACACCTGATACAAAATCCAGGGCAAGGCCAGCATGAATGCCAGCAGCAAGGTCACCTTCATCGGCACCAGAAAAGGTGAGATAACGCCAGTCGCAATCATTTTTGACCCAGCAGGCAACGACGCCAGCATGGGTTGCGCAAGGAAATCATAAATCGCTGAAGGCCCTGGCCATAACATCAAAGCACCACAGGCAATGGCCAGGCCATACATGGACTTGACCAGTCTGTCACGCAACTCTACCAGATGCGAGATGAAGCTTTCTTCAGGAGCCTGTTCCGTTTGATCGCTCATGCGAGTACCACCAGATTATAAAAACGCAAAGACATAAGCGAAAATTAAAAGAAGCTGCCGCCAGAACGGGGATAGGCACGGTGACGCGCCATTCTTGCCGATCCAGAGATAATATGCTGGCGCTGACCGTGGCGGTTTTTATACCAGGCAGGCAGAGCTGATGTACGGGCGAGTTTTTTGCGGCGGAAGTTTTTTGCCTTGATCGCCAGTTGCTCTGGCGAGGCCGTATGCAACATGGCGGTATCAGTTTCCTGACCCAGATTGCGTAATTCCTGCTCGGTTTCTGACCAGGTTTTATGGATGGACTGCTCTACATTTTGTGCTGCATCTTGCACGTCCTTATGCATCTTGCGAAATTCTTCCAGCTCAATTTCGCGGCTGACTTCAGACTTGACTTCATTGATGTACCGTTGCGCACGCCCCAGCAGGGTACCGGCCATTCTTGCCACCTTGGGCAATTTTTCAGGGCCGATCACGATCAAAGCAACTACGCCTATCAAGGCGAGTTTGCTGATTCCCAAGTCTATCATGGGCAAAACCTACATAAAGAATCCAGATTACCAAAAAAGAATGCAATCACAGTTTGGATTTTTCTTTGGCTTCTACATCTATCGTGCTTTTGTCGGCAACTTGCTGTGAGCCAGCAGGTTTGTCTTCTTCACCCTTCAGGCCATCTTTAAACCCCTTAACGGCTTTGCCGAGATCAGGACCGATATTGGCGATCTTTTTTGTACCAAACACAACGACAACGATAGCCAGCACCACCAGCCAATGCCAAATACTGAATGAACCCATGATGTACTCCTTATGAGAGTCGTGCTCTCGAAAAATATGAATAGAAACCCGCGATTATCAAACCCAGCCATCTCACAGTGTCAGCTCAGCGTCTGTTTACTGCCGGTCATCTGGTAGATCAGCGTTGTCCTCGCCAAGGCTTGGGGCCACCTATCACATGCATATGTAGATGATACACCTCTTGCCCACCGTCCGGTCCGGTGTTGATCAGGGTTTTGTAACCACCCGTTAAGCTGCCATCAGCCTCTTGCACTGGTGCGCATCCTTGCTCCTGTGCCAATTTTGGTGCCAAAGCCAGCATTTTTCCCAGCAAAACCGTATGCTCAACTTGCACTGAAGACAAGGTATCGATATGTACTTTGGGGATGATCAACAGGTGCACAGGGGCAGCAGGGTTGATATCTTTAAAGGCCAGCAATTCTTCATCTTCATAGACGCTGGCAGAGGGAATTTGTTTTGCGGCAATCTTACAAAAAATACAGTTATCCACGTTTTATCCGTTCTTTTCAACAAGACGCATGATCTTCGATGATTGCTTCACGCATCCTTGCGTGCTGCCTTTTCTTCAATACCTGAAATACCTTCGCGCCTTGCCAGCTCATCCAGCACCTGCTGAGGGCTGAGATCATACTGCGCTAACATGACAAGCGAATGAAACCAGAGGTCGGCACACTCATATAAAAGCTTGGTCGCATCACCTGACACCCGCGCATCCTTGGCAGCCATGACGGTTTCTGTTGCTTCTTCGCCTATCTTCTTCAAGATAGCGTCGTCACCCTTGGAAAACAGGCGCGCCACATAAGACTTATCCGGGTCGCCACCATTGACCAGTTTGCGGCTCTCAATAATTTCTGCCAGACGTTGCAAAGTCTGCTGTTGTGTATTATTTTGCGTGTTACTCATTTGTAGATGCTTTCCGGATCTTTCAAGACCGGATCAACTGCCAGCCAGTCACCATCATTAAGACTACCCTCAAACTTCTGGAAGAAGCAGGAATGGCGGCCAGTATGGCAGGCGATGCTGTCGGTCTGTTCTATCTTCAGCAAGACCACGTCTTCGTCACAATCGATGCGGATTTCCTTGACCTTCTGGATGTGACCTGATTCTTCACCTTTATGCCAGAGTTTCTTGCGCGAGCGGCTCCAGTAAACAGCCTCACCCAGTTCCACGGTCTTGGCCAGCGCATCGCGGTTCATCCAGGCAAACATCAGGATGTCGTTGCTGCTGGCTTCTTGTGCGATGACAGGCACTAGGCCGTTTTCATCCCATTTGACCTTGTTCAACCATTTTGCCGCGCTCATGACAACCTCATCGGTATATGTTGTGCAGCCATAAATTGTTTTGCTTCGCCTACTGTATGTTGTCCATAATGGAAGATGCTGGCAGCCAGTACCGCATCTGCCCCACCTACCTTGATACCATCGGCCAGGTCTTGCAAACCACCAACGCCGCCTGAGGCAATCACGGGTACGGATATCGCGTCAGACACTGCGCGCGTCAAACCCAGATCAAAACCGGAACGTGTACCGTCCTTGTCCATGCTGGTCAGCAGGATTTCACCCGCGCCCAATTTGGCCATGTGCATGGCCCATTCAACCGCATCCAGACCAGTGGCATTGCGGCCACCGTGGGTGAACACTTCCCATTTGCCTGGGCCCACATTTTTAGCATCAATCGCCACGACTATGCATTGTGAACCGTACTTTTGTGCAGCATCGGCCACCAGTTGTGGGTTGGTCACCGCAGAAGTATTGATACCTACCTTGTCAGCACCGGCATTCAGTAAGCGACGTACATCAGCCACCGTACGCACGCCGCCACCGACAGTCAGTGGAATGAACACTTGTGAAGCCACCGCTTCAATAATCGGCAAGATCAGGTCGCGCCCATCAGAGGATGCCGTGATATCGAGAAAAGTAATCTCATCCGCGCCCTGCCCGTCATAACGGCGGGCGATTTCTACCGGGTCACCGGCGTCGCGCAGTTCCTGGAAATTAATGCCCTTGACGACGCGGCCAGCTGTCACATCAAGACAAGGGATAATACGTTTGGCTAAGCTCATTCAGTCTCTTCTTCATCATCGAATTCACCGCTGAGTTCATCGGCACGGTCTTGTGCAGACAACAAATCCAGCGTGCCTTCGTAAATCGAACGGCCACAAATCACACCTTCTATACCCTCGTCCTGTACAGCGCACAGGGCTTCAACGTCGGCCAGTACATGCACGCCGCCAGAAGCAATCACGGGGATGCTGACAGCTTGTGCCAGTTTGACGGTGGCTTCTATATTTACACCCCCCATCATGCCGTCACGGCCTATGTCGGTATAGACAATGGCCTCAACGCCATAGCCTTCAAATTTCTTGGCGAGGTCGATGACTTCATGGCCAGACAATTTGCTCCAGCCATCGGTAGCTACCTTACCATCCTTGGCATCTATGCCGACGATGATCTGGCCAGGAAAGGCACTACAGGCATCCGCCAGGAAACCAGGGTTCTTGACCGCAGCGGTACCGATGATGATGTAGGACAGGCCACCATCAAGATAGCGTTCTATGGTATCGAGGTCACGGATGCCGCCACCGAGTTGCACCGGGATTTCTTCGGTATCGGTGTCTTCAGCGTAGTCACGCACCGCTTGTATGATGGCTTTGACCGCCGCCTCGTTCTTGGGCTTGCCGGCAAAAGCGCCGTTCAAATCCACCAGATGCAGACGACGCGCACCCTGACGCAGCCAATGGCGCGCCATTTCGGCAGGGTCTTCAGAAAATACGGTGGCCTGGTCCATGTCGCCTTGTTTAAGGCGTACGCAGTGGCCATCTTTCAGGTCTATAGCAGGGATGAGCAGCATGATATGAGAAAAAGTAGGAACGTCAATGAGACAATAAAAAAAGACAATACCAGTTAAAAATCAGAGTAAACAATTTACATCAGACACTAGTCAGACACTACATGGCCACTTATGGTTTCCAGTGTACAAAATTCTTATACAGTTGCAAGCCAGCCGTCGCGCTCTTTTCAGGGTGAAACTGGGTAGCGAAGATATTGTCACGCGCTACTGCACAGGCAAACAGGCTACCGTAATCCGTCATGCCTACTGCATGCTCTGCATCTGCAGGCTGGGCATAATAGCTGTGCACAAAATAAAAATAGGCATCATCAGCAATATCTTGCCATAAGGCATGTGACTGCGATTGCTGCACACGGTTCCAGCCCATTTGTGGCACTTTGTAACGCGAGCCATCTGCCTGCAATTGACCATCCAGTTCAAAGCGTACCACTTTACCGGGCAAGAGACCCAGGCCAGGTGTATTACCCTCTTCACTGACATCAAACAGCATTTGCTCGCCTACACAAACACCAAACAGGGGTTTGTTGCGGGCGGCCTCCAGCAAGGCATCTTGCAGGCCGGAGTCACGCAGGCAACTCATGCAATCCGGCATGGCCCCCTGTCCTGGTAAAACGATACGATCCGCGCTGCGGATATCGGCTACTTCGCCAGAAATCAGCACATTCGCTTCAGGAGCCACGGCACGCAGTGCCTGCGCTACCGAGCGCAAATTACCCATGCCGTAATCTACTACTACAATTTTATTCATAATGAATCACCAGCAAGCTGGTATCTCGTGTCTGCGATTTGTATCTGTATCGGTATTTGCATTACGGTCAAAGGCTGCCTTTGGTCGAGGGTATGGTGCCTGCGGCACGCGCATCCAACTCGGTTGCCATGCGCAGGGCGCGGCCAAAGGCTTTGAACACAGTTTCGCATTGATGATGAGAGTTGTCGCCGCGCAAGTTGTCGATATGCAAGCTGACTAAAGCATGATTGACGAAACCCTGGAAAAATTCACGGGTCAGGTCGACATCAAAATTGCCGATCATGGCGCGGGTGAACGGGATATGGTATTCCAGGCCTGGGCGACCAGAAAAGTCGATGACCACGCGTGACAATGCCTCGTCCAGAGGCACATAAGCATGGCCATAACGGCGTATGCCTTTTTTATCACCAATCGCCTTGGCAAAAGCCTGGCCCAGGGTAATACCAACGTCTTCTACCGTGTGATGGGCATCGATATGCAAGTCACCGACGGCTTCTATGTCCAGATCAATCAGACCATGACGGGCAATCTGATCCAGCATATGATCCAGAAAAGGGACGCCAGTATTGAGTTTTTGCTGGCCTGTGCCATCAAGATTAATGGCAACACGGATTTGTGTTTCATTGGTATTGCGGGTAACCGCCGCAATGCGTTCTATGGGCTTATTCATTTTGATGATAAAGATGCTGCCAGGGCAGCAAGAAAAAGAGCATTCTCTTCACGGGTGCTGACTGTAATACGTAGACAGTTACCCAGCAGATTATGCATTTTACCTACATTTTTGACTAAAATTTTTTGTTCGCGTAATTTCACAAAGACTTGTTCGGCATTCGCAACACGTATCAACACAAAATTGGCAGCCGAGGGGAAGACTTGCACCTCTGGCAAGCTCGCAAGAGCAGCCATTAATTCCGTTCGTTGCTGGCGCAATTCTGCGGCCTGCGCATCAAGTATTTCTACCCTTTCCAGCACAAACTCTGCTGCCGCTTGCGTCAAGACATTGATGTTATAAGGCGGGCGCACTTTTTCAAATTCATGCATGAGGGCATTATTGCCAGCCATATAACCCAGCCGTATGCCTGCAAGGCCCAGCTTGGAGACTGTGCGCATGACGACCAGATTATCAAACTCTGCGAGACGTGACATGAAGCTGGCTTGGGCAAAAGGCTGATAGGCTTCATCAACAATGACGATGCCATTTCCCACAACGGCCTTCAGAATAGCGACCATATCCTCAGCGTCATACAGCGTGCCGGTAGGATTGTTGGGATAAGCCAGATAAGTGATGACCGGTTGATGCTCGACTATGGCTGCCAGCATCGCCGCTTTGTTCAGCGTGAAATCCGGGTTCAAGTCCACGCCCACGAATTCCAGCCCGGCAAACAGGGCTGACATGGCATACATGACAAAGCCGGGCATCGGTGCCAACACCTTGGCACCCGGTTTGGCGCAGGCAATGGACACCATGCTGATGAGTTCATCCGAGCCATTGCCAAGGACGATGTCATGCCCGATAGGCACACCGAGTTTGTCAGCAATCAATTGCTTGAGACTAGCATAGGCTGGTTGTGGATAACGATTCAGTGCCACGCCTGCCAGATGCTGGGCCAGCTCCTGCTGCATATCGGGCGGCAGCAGATAAGGGTTTTCCATCGCATCCAGCTTCACAAAACCGCTGGCGTCCGGCACATGATAAGCAGACAGGCTGGCGATTTCAGGGCGTATCAATTTGGTGATGCTCAATTCTTTGCTCCATGTTCAGGCTTTTGTATTTTGAAAATCGCGCAGACCAAGTCTCAACACCGCTCAACACCGTTCAACACAAATCAGGCAGAAAGTGCTTCCGTGTCGATGGAGGTCAGACGATTTTCTATCATTGCGCAATAATCAGGATTTAATTCAAATCCGACAAAATCACGCCCGCAACGTTTGGCAGCTACGGCGGTAGTGCCACTGCCCATGAAGGGATCGAGTACAACACCGCCGGGTGGGCAGGAAGCCTTGATCATGCGCTCGATGATTTCAAGCGGTTTTTGGGTAGGATGTTCTTCGCGTTCGGCATGCTCTCTGTGCAGGCGCGACACACTCCAGACATCCTTGGGATTGAATCCCATTTCCAGCCACTTCGCACCCTCAAAAATCTTGCGGCTGCGGGCTTTCTTGGTGGCTGCATCGTACGGGATGCGTATTGCATCCAGGTCAAAATAATAATCCTTGGCTTTGACAAAAAAGCCTATGGTGTCATGCACAGATGAATACTTCCGTACGGTACCTCCCATGGATGGTACGCGCCTGTCCCAGATGATTTCATTCATCATACTCATGCGCTGCTTGAGCATGACAAAGACTTCAGGTGAATAACGCCATGTCAGGAAAATATACAGGCTGCCATTCGCTTTCAACTTGGGCAGGGCCAGGTCTATCCACTGCGCCATCCATTCCAGATAGTCAGCCGACGCCATCTTGTCGGATTCATTGCCATAATCCTTGCCCAGGCCATATGGTGGATCAGCCAACAATAAATCGATGCTGGCATCAGGCAGACGCGCCAGACCTTGTAGCGCATCTTCACAAAAAACCTGGTTACGCCATTCGGCCATCATATGCAGGTATAGGTATTCATGGCAGCCAGCGATTTCGCTTTCATGACTTGAGCCGCAACTCTGCACTGCGCGCGTGAGCTTGCAGGCCTTCGCCATAGGCCAGTTCAGCGGCTACTTTACCGAGGGTTTGTGCACCCTGCTCACTGACGAAAATCATCGATGAGCGCTTCTGGAAATCGTAGACACCTAACGGTGAAGAAAAACGTGCCGTGCGTGAAGTTGGCAAGACATGGTTAGGGCCAGCGCAATAATCACCCAGGGATTCAGATGAATAGCGACCGAGGAACATGGCACCGGCATGACGTATCTTGTCTGCCCACTGCTGAGGATTTTCTGCGGAAATTTCCAGATGCTCGGCAGCGATACTGTTCGCAATTTCACAGGCCTCATCCATATCGCGCACTTTGATCAGGGCGCCGCGATTAGCCAGTGAAGTGCGTATCACTTCATGCCTGGGCATGGCAGGCAACAGTTTAACTATACTGGCTTGCACGGCTTCGATATACGCTTCATCCGGGCACAATAATATGGACTGTGCCAGTTCATCATGTTCAGCTTGCGAAAACAAATCCATGGCAACCCAGTCAGGGTCAGTGGTGCCATCGCACAAGACCAAAATCTCGGACGGACCGGCAATCATGTCTATGCCAACCACACCAAACACACGACGCTTGGCAGCAGCCACATAGGCATTGCCTGGGCCAACGATTTTATCGACAGCAGGTATCGTCGCCGTACCATAGGCCAAGGCACCAACTGCCTGGGCACCGCCAATGGTAAACACGCGGTCCACACCTGCAATCGCGGCAGCCGCCAATACCAAAGGATTTTTTACACCGTCTGGCGTAGGCACCACCATGATGATTTCTTTGACACCTGCCACCTTGGCGGGTATCGCATTCATCAATACCGAAGATGGATAAGCAGCCTTGCCACCCGGTACATAGATACCAACGCGGTCCAGGGGCGTGACTTTTTGGCCGAGTACGGTGCCGTCTGCTTCGGTATAACTGAAACCGGCAGAGCCACATTCTGCTTTTTGAATTTCGTGATAGGCGCGTACGCGCGCTGCTGCGGTTTCCAGTGCGCTGCGGCGTTCAGCATTCAGGGATGCCAATGCTGCCTGCATCTCTTCCTGCGTCAACTCCAGCGCGGCAACGCTGCTGGCGCTCAGGCGGTCAAAACGATTGGTGGCTTCCAGCACGGCAGTATCGCCACTGGTTTTGACGCTGGCCAGTATTTGCGCAGCAGCACGGTCTATGGCCTCATCTTCACTGGCTTCAAATGCCAGCAGTGAAGTCAGTTTCCTGGAAAAATCTGCCTCAGTCGTGTCAAGCCGGGTAATCAGGGATGCCATGCTTTTCTCTTCATTAATTATGCGTTGGCCTATGTGTTGGCCTTGGAGGCGCGATCAAATGCTTCCAGTATTGGTTGCAAGCGTTCACGTTTCAATTTCAGCGCAGCCTGGTTAACCACGAGGCGCGAAGAAATTTCCATGATGTGTTCAACCTCAACCAGATTATTCGCACGCAGGGTGCTGCCGGTACTGACCAGATCGACGATTGCATCTGACAAACCGACCAGTGGTGCCAGTTCCATCGAGCCATATAGCTTGATCAGATCAACGTGCACACCCTTGGCAGCAAAATGCTGGCGCGCCGTTTCGGTGTACTTGGTAGCAACGCGCAGGCGCGCTCCCTGGCGCACAGCGTTTTCATAATCAAAACCCACAGACACAGCAACTGACATGCGGCATTTGGCAATATTCAGATCAATGGGCTGGTACAGGCCTGCACCACCATGCTCATGCAGGACATCCTTGCCGGCCACCCCAAAATCAGCCGCACCATATTGCACATAAGTAGGCACGTCAGACGCGCGCACGATGATGACGCGCACATCAGGATCATTGGTCGCCAGTATCAGCTTGCGCGATTTTTCTGGATCCTCGGTCACACGTATGCCTGCTGCTTCCAGCAAGGGCAGGGTCTCTTCAAAGATGCGGCCCTTGGACAAGGCCAGTGTCAGTTGCGAGGTGACAGAAGTGCGTGTAGGAGCAGACATTATTTGACTCGCTGTATTTGTGCACCGACTGCGGAGAGTTTGACTTCCATACGGTCATAGCCGCGGTCCAGATGGTAGATACGGTCTATCAGGGTGTCACCCTCGGCTACCATGGCGGCAATCACCAACGAGGCAGATGCGCGCAAGTCCGTTGCCATGACAGGTGCGCCGATGAGTTTATCAACACCATTGACGATGGCCGTGTGACCATCGATTTCTATTTTTGCGCCCAGGCGGTTCATTTCCTGCACATGCATGAAACGGTTTTCGAATATCGTTTCTGTGACACGGCTGGTGCCTTGCGCGATACAGTTCAATGCCATGAATTGCGCCTGCATATCCGTCGGAAAACCTGGATATTCGGTAGTACGGAAACCGACAGCCTTGGGACGGCTACTCATTTGAGCGCGTATCCAGTCTGGGCCTGTCGTCAGTATCACACCGGCGTCACGTAATTTATCAAGCGCGACATCAAGGATGTCACTGCGCGTATTTTTCAAAGTGATGTCACCACCGGTAGCAGCTACTGCACACAGGAAGGTTGCGGTTTCTATGCGATCGGCAATCACGGTATGCTTAGCGCCGTGCAAACTCTCTACACCCTGTATCACCAAGCGGTCTGTGCCTATGCCTTCTATCTTCGCACCCATGGCCACCAGCAGGTTGGCCAGGTCAGTGACTTCTGGTTCACGCGCAGCATTTTCGAGCACGGTTTCACCTTCGGCAAGCGTCGCTGCCATCAACAGGTTTTCTGTACCGGTCACGGTAATCATGTCGGTGACGATGCGTGTGCCTTTGAGCTTCTTGGCCTTGGCGTGGATGTAACCGGCTTCGATATTGATCTCGGCACCCATGGCCTGCAAGCCTTTGATGTGCTGATCAACAGGGCGCGAACCTATCGCACAACCACCTGGCAGGGAGACCTTGGCTTCACCAAAACGTGCCAGCAAGGGGCCGAGCACCAGTATCGATGCGCGCATGGTTTTCACCATGTCATACGGAGCTTCAAGTTTGTCTATGGCTGCGCCATTGAGTACGGTCACACCGTTTTCCTGCGTGACTTGCAGACCCATTTGACGCAACAATTTCAGCATGGTGCTGACATCTTGCAGCGAAGGCACGTTATGTAATTCGACGTTACCGGAAGTCAGCAAGCCTGCGCACAGGATAGGCAGTGCGGCGTTTTTTGCCCCAGAAATCGTGATGTCGCCATTCAGGCGATTGCCGCCTGTGATCAATAATTTATCCATTATGCAGCGTACTCTTCAGGCGTCAGGGTTTTCATGGAAAGGGCATGTATTTCTTCGCGCATGCGGTCACCGAGAACGGCATAGACGATCTGGTGGCGCTGTATAGGGCGCTTACCAGCAAAGGCGGCAGATACGATCACTGCGGTGAAATGCTGGCCGTCGCCTTCGACTTCCAGATGCGTACATTCCAGACCGGCTGCAATGTAATTTTTAATTTGTTCGGGCGTAGGAAACACGGCTAACTCTCTTGATCAAAATGGTGAAGCAATTGTTGTACTGCATATTGTTTTTTACTTAATGCTTATTCAGTGTCTTACTTAGTGTCGCACTTAGTCTCTCACTCAGTGGCGTACTCAGTGGCGTACTCAGTGTCGTACTCAGTGTCGTAATTTATATCCACGTTTCAGCATCTGGATAGCAATCGTCGCCAGCAATAATGAAAACACAGTAACGATCATCAGGCTATGCAAGGGATCAACATCGGACTTGCCGAAGAAACCAAAGCGGAAGCCATCAATCATGTAGAAAAACGGGTTGAAACGCGAAATACTTTGCCAGATGCCAGGCAGGGAATGAATGGAATAAAACACACCTGACAGGAAAGTCGCAGGCATGATCAAAAAGTTCTGGAACGCCGCAAGCTGGTCAAACTTTTCTGCCCAGATACCGGCGATCAAACCCATAGTGCCCAGCATGGCGGCACCAAGGAAAGCAAAAATCACTATCCACCATGGCGCAACGAAATGCAGGTCAGCAAACCAGGCAGTCACGATAAAGACACCAGCACCAACGGCAACACCGCGCAAAATCGCTGCCAATACGTAGGCACTAAAAATCTCCCAATGGGACAGCGGTGGCAACAGGATAAAGACCAGGTTGCCAGTAATCTTGGATTGGATCAGTGAAGAAGAAGAATTCGCAAACGCATTTTGCAAGACACTCATCATGACCAGACCTGGCACCAGAAAAGCCGTGTATTTGACGCCAGGATAAACCTGTACATGATCTTCCAGCACATGGCCGAAAATCAGCAAATACAGGATGGCTGTCATGATGGGCGCAGTAATGGTTTGTGTCGCCACTTTCCAGAAACGCAAAACTTCTTTGTAGAACAGGGTATTGAAACCGGTCAAGCTACTCATTTGCTGCCCTCCATAATTTGCAGGAAGACATCTTCCAGATCAGCTTGCAATAAATGCATATCTTCGATAACACAACCATCAGCACGGAAAGCGGCGAGCATGCTTTCGACCTGATTGTAATCAGTCACACGCAGGGCAAACTGGCGTGGGTCTGACGGGGTTTCATGGGTAATTACTTTATCGCGCAAGCTGGCAGGCAAAGTCACCACACCACTGGCTGCCAGGGTGATGCGTAATTGTGAACCAGAGATGCGCTTAATCAAATTGGCGGTGCTGTCGAGGGCCACGACCTTACCGAGCTTCAGCATGGCGATGCGGTTACACAAGGCCTGGGCCTCTTCCAGGTAATGCGTGGTCAGGACGACAGTATGGCCTTCGCGATTCAGGCGGGCGATAAATTGCCACAGGGTCTGGCGCAGTTCCACATCGACACCAGCAGTCGGTTCATCCAGCACAATGACGGGTGGTTTGTGTACCAGCGCTTGCGCGACCAGTACCCTGCGCTTCATCCCGCCAGACAGGGCACGCATATTGACGTCGGCCTTATTGGTCAGATCGAGGTTTTCCATGACCTCGTCTATCCATTTGTCATTATTCTTCAGGCCAAAATAGCCAGACTGCATGCGCAGGGTCTCGCGCACTGTGAAGAAAGGGTCGAATACCAGCTCTTGCGGCACCACGCCCAGCTTCTTGCGGGCATTGCGGTAATCTGTGACCACATCATGACCTTGCACGGTGATATTACCAGCGTCAGCACGATTCAGGCCTGCCAAAATGGAAATCAGGGTGGTCTTGCCAGCACCATTTGGCCCCAGCAAACCGAAAAATTCACCCTCTTCTATCGTGAGGGAGACACCACCCAGTGCCTGTAGCGACTGGTAGCGTTTTTGTATGTTGCTAATTTGTATGGCTGCCATCTGGCGTGTTTGCACTAAGTGCTCATCAGGGAATTAAGAACCGGAAAACCCGGTTTCTTGTCACTAGTTCACTATTACAGTCCACTAGAGTGACGAAACCTTTGATTATAGGGGATTTTCGGGATTTGATTTGAAATGGCATGCCTGCTTTACTGCTGAACATGCCTTTTCAAGGGAGAAACAACTCAGGAAGCGATCAATGTCGCTCTGGTGTATGAAGCTGGAATTGCTCGTTGAGACCGTATAGTGCCAATAAACTCAGCAAGCTGGCAGAATAACCACTGAACTGCAGTTGCACGCCTTTCTGGATCGCCTGACGTTGCCAGGCGATCATGACAGCCACAGCGCTGGAGTCGATTTTAGTCAGCGCCGACAAGTCGAACGCTGACTGACCTGCAGCTATGGCAGACAATCCCGCAGCAACTACTGCATTGGCATTATCATGGCTAAGCTCACCTGTTACTGTATACACAATACGTTCCCGGATTTATTTTGCGTCGTATTTTGCGGTTTATTTTCCGTTTTTGGCCGCACTGGCTGCTGCCAGTTTTTTATTCTTTTCAGCCAAGGTCTGGATCAGGCCGTCAATGCCGGATTTACTGATTTCAGCAGCGAAACTGCCTTTATAAGTTTCCACCAGCCAAGCACCGAGTACATTGATATCAAAAATCTTCCAGCCAGCTGGCAATTTTTCGAGGCGATAATTCAAGACAACTGGTTCACCGCGTGACTGTATAACCTGGGTACGTACCTCAACTTCAGTATCAGTTGGATCGGCGCGCATAGGCTTGAATTCGACACGTTGATCCTTGACCTGAGAAATCGCGCCAGAATAAGTGAACACCAGCAAAGTGCGGAATTCATTGGTCAGTTGTTTTTGCTGAGCTGGTGTCGCGTCTTTCCAGCTTTTACCGGCAGCCAGCGAAGTCATGCGGGGAAAGTCTATGTATGGCAGGATTTTGCTTTCCACCATGTCATACACTTTCTTTTGATTCCCGGCCTGGATATCCTTGTCATTCTTTGCCGTATCCAGGATTTCCTGGCTCAGGCGCTTGACCAGTGCATCAGGTCCTTCCTGTGCTTGTGCTGCGCCGCTGGCCAGACCAGTGATGAGTAAGCTGGCAAATACCAGATTAAAAAATTTTGTCAGAGTTCGTTTCATTTTATTATTCCTGTTCCTGATTTTGCGGCAACTACCGCACATGAGCAGTTAACTTGTCAGCAGCCTCGGCGGTTGACTCAGTTCACTACACCTACACCAATTCTTACATTTGCAGACTATGATTTTAGACACTAATCAGTCTGCATCATCCGCATTAACCTGCCCTGCCCGGCGCTGCAAATAGGCGTCACGGAAGAAGACATATTTATCAAGTGCCGCTTCTTCCAGCAAGCTACCGGCATCCAGTACCGATGCACGCTTGTCAACCAGGCGCACCACCGAACCGATGTTCTTGATATACATGGGCCGCTTGTAATACCACAGATCCCCGCGCATATCGACAGGCGTCGCCAGTGCATCACGTACTGTCGATGGTCCCAGTACCGGCAAGACCAGATAAGGACCGGACTTGACACCCCAGCGCCCCAGTGTCTGACCAAAATCTTCATTATGCTTGGGCATGCCAGCCGCCGAACCTATGTCGATCAGACCACCTATACCTATGGTGGTGTTGACAGCAAAACGCATGACATCCGTGACACCGTCATTGACACGTCCTTGCAGCAAATTGTTAACCGCATTCCAGACATCACCAATATTGCTGAAGAAATTACCTATACCAGCCTGTACAAAACTTGGCGTAGCAGCGCGGTAAGCCTGTGCCACCGGTTTGACGACTGCCGTATCGACAGTATCGTTAAAGCTGAACATGGCACGGTTGAAACCTTCCAGCGGATCACGCGGATTCTTACCTATATTGGTCTTGGTACTCAATACATCAAGGGTCTGGTCAGCCTTGTCCTTGATTTTTTCTACCGAAACCGTGCTGCAACCGGTCAGAAACACGCTGACCAGTAGTAGCAACATGCCTAACATCCTGCTGCTTGCAGGAAACTTATTTGTTCTTGTCATTTTTTTCTTCCGTATTACCGTCTGCCGCTTTGCTGAACAGGAACTGACTGATCAGGCTTTCCAGCACGATGGCATCCTGTGTAAATGTAATTCTGTCACCTGCAGCCAGCAATTTTTCATCGCTGCCCGCAGTCAAACCTATATATTGCTCACCAAGCAAACCCGCGGTCAGGATCTTGATGGACGAATTTTTTGGGAATTTGTAACGCTTTTCCAATTCCATGACGACAGTTGCCTGATAAGTTTTATCGTCAAACTTGATTTCACTGATGCGGCCCACTACCACGCCTGCACTTTTCACTGCGGCCCTAGGCTTGAGCCCGCCGATATTGTCAAAGCGCCCGGTAACAGTATACGTCTGCTCAAAGGACAGAGAGCTTAAATTGCCCGCCTTGAGTGCCAGAAACAACAGCGCAGCCGCACCCAGCAAGACGAACAGGCCTACCCAGAAGTCGAGAGATTTTTTTTGCATTTTTCTTTTCCACCTATTTCTTGCGATTTCTTACAGTTTTGCCAAACACACAACCACTTTGCAGGCCAGGCAAATAATTCATTTTGCTCTACCCGCACAGTGAAATATGCAGATCGGGGCGGGCTACTGGAACATCAATGCAGTCAACAGGAAATCCAGCCACAACACCAGCAATGAAGATATGACCACAGTCCTGGTAGTGGCGCGCGCTACGCCTTCAGGCGTAGGTTGCGCTTCATAGCCCTGGAATAATGCAACAAAGCTTACTGCAAAACCAAAGACGATGCTTTTGACTACGCCGTTACCTATATCCTGGAATACTGCAACGCCCGCCTGCATTTGCGACCAAAAGGCACCATTATCGACACCAATCAGTTTCACACCAACAATATAACCACCAATAATGCCCATGGCATTAAAGATGGAAGTCAGTATCGGCAAGGCGATGATGCCAGCCAGAAAACGCGGTGCCAGCACCCTTTGTATAGGGTTGACTGCCATCATTTCCATTGCGGCAAGTTGTTCGCCCGCTTTCATCAGGCCTATCTCTGCGGTTAGCGATGTACCGGCACGGCCAGCAAATAAAAGGGCTGTTACTACGGGACCAAGTTCGCGCACCAATGAGAGGGCGACCAACAGACCCAGCGCCTCTTCAGAACCATAGCGGTTCAGAGTGTAATAACCCTGATAGGCCAGCACGAAACCGACAAACAGTCCCGACACGGCAATAATCAACATCGAATAATTGCCGATGAAATGGATCTGGTCTGTAACTAGCCGCGGCCTGCGCCACAAACCACCACAATTCAACAGAATAGAAAAAAAACTGCGGGCCGCATAGCCCACATCATCCAAGGTTGATCTGACAACACCACCAATTTTTTCTATCATGGGCGCTTCTCCAAACCCAGGTCCGCCTGCAGGGATGCACCAGGATAATGGAAAGGCACGGGTCCATCTGCCTCTGCATGCACAAACTGTTTTACGTATGGGTCTTCTGACACCTGCATCTCTTCCGGCGTACCTTGTGCAACAATTTTGCCCTTGGACAGGAAGTAGACATAGTCAGCTATCGCAAAGGTTTCATGCACATCATGCGACACCAGTATTGACGTAGACCCTAAAGCATTATTCAAGTTCCGTATCAAATTGGCCGCAACGCCCATGGAAATCGGATCCAGCCCGGCAAAGGGCTCGTCATACATGATCAATTCAGGGTCCAGTGCCACAGCGCGTGCCAGCGCAACGCGCCTGGCCATGCCACCAGATATTTCAGCTGGCATCAAACTGGCTGCATTGCGCAAACCTACTGCCTGCAATTTCAGCAAGACCAGGTCACGTATCATGGCTTCGCTCAGATCAGTATGTTCACGCATCGGAAAAGCCACGTTATCAAACACATTCAAGTCCGTGAACAGAGCACCATGCTGAAACAGCATGCCCATTTTCCTGCGGATGGCATATAAACCCGTGGTATCAAGCTCACTCACCTCTTGACCATTGACCTTGATACTGCCTCGCTGCGCGCGGATTTGTCCGCCTATCAAACGCAAGATCGTGGTCTTGCCTGATCCTGACCCCCCCATGACGGCAATCAGTTTACCGCGTGGGAAATCCATACGGAGTTCAGACAGGATGGTCCGGTCTCCATACCCAAACTGGATATCGCGAATTTCTACAAGATTTGGCACAGCAATGGGAGAGATAGTTTATAAAAACTAGATTGTAATGCAGAACGGCAAAGAGGGTTGTACAGACAACTATATTAAAAAAACAACTAATTGATGAATATTCAGAATATTGCGCCTATTTCACGCAAAACCTGATAAATGCAGATTTTTCCAAATTTAATTCGAATGACGGGAGCGAAAATATATTTTATAAATGAACGAAGAGTCAGTTATTTGCAAATATCTGTCCAAATCTGCACTGCTTGAACAGAATGCCTGTCATTTCCCCCGCAAAACAAACAGCTCCTTGCTGTGAGAAATGCCGGTCAATGATTAAGGCCCATTTCATTAATACAGATGAAATGGGCCTTAATCCCGCCGGATTCAGTAAGGCAAATCAGCGCGGCAATACTGAGTCACCCATAAGAAAGGCATCTACTTCACGCGCACATTGGCGCCCTTCGCGTATCGCCCATACCACCAGCGATTGGCCGCGACGCATGTCACCTGCAGCATACACCTTGTCGACATTGGTCTTGTAGCAACCAGCACCGTCTGTCGTTGCCCTGGCGTTACCGCGAGCATCTTGATCAACACCAAAAGCATCCAGCACCTGTTGTACTGGCGAGACAAAACCCATGGCGAGCAAGACCAGGTCGGCTTTCATTTCAAATTCAGAATCCGGCACTTCCTGCATTTTGCCGTCTTTCCATTCCACACGGCAGGCGATCAGCTTTTCTACTTTGCCAGCCTTGCCTTCGAGGCGCTTGGTCGCCACTGCCCAGTCACGGTCGCAACCTTCTTCATGTGAAGAAGAGGTACGCAGTTTGGTTGGCCAGTAAGGCCAGACCATGGGTTTGTTTTCTTGTTCAGGCGGCTGTGGCATGAGTTCAAACTGCGCCACCGATTTGGCACCGTGACGGTTGGAAGTCCCTACACAATCAGAACCAGTATCACCGCCACCGATCACGACAACATGCTTGCCACTGGCCATGATCTGGTCCTTGACCTTGTCCCCGGCATTGACCTTGTTTTGCAAAGGCAAAAAGTCCATGGCAAAATGCACTCCCTTGAGTTCACGACCAGGGACGGGCAGGTCACGCGGGGTTTCTGCCCCACCCGCAATGATGACGGCATCAAAGTCTTTTTGCAGTTGCTGAGGCGAGATGGTTTCTTTCGCCCAGTTGGTGACCGTTGCCGGGAAATCCTTGCCGACGAATACGCCGGTACGGAAAGTTACGCCCTCTGCCACCATCTGATCGACGCGACGGTCGATGTGTGATTTTTCCATCTTGAAATCAGGGATGCCATAACGCAACAAGCCACCAACGCGGTCATTTTTTTCAAACACGGTCACATCATGACCGACACGCGCCAGTTGCTGTGCTGCTGCCATGCCTGCGGGGCCGGAGCCAACCACGGCAATTTTCTTGCCTGTCTTGACGGAAGGAACTTGCGGCACGACCCAGCCATTTTCCCAACCTTTATCGATGATGAAATGTTCTATCGACTTGATGCCTACTGCATCACTGTTGATGCCGAGGGTACAGGCAGATTCACAAGGTGCAGGACAAATGCGGCCTGTGAATTCAGGGAAGTTATTGGTGGAATGGAGAGTATCGAGCGCCAGTTTGTAATTGCCGTTGAAGACCAGATCATTCCAGTCAGGAATAATGTTGTTTACTGGGCAGCCGTTATTACAAAAAGGGATGCCACAATCCATGCAGCGTGCTGCCTGCACCTTGGCCTGACCATCATCCAGATGAACCAGAAATTCCTTGTAATGCTTTTTGCGCGACTGCGGTGCTTCGCTTGCTTCCTGCAAGCGCTGGTATTCCATGAAGCCGGTGATTTTACCCATTTTCTAACCTCAATATCGTTGCGGGCCTTTGCCCTGTCTTAATCTGAATAAGCTCAATAGTCTGTAACGCACAAGAAGTCGTCTCCACAGCCAGGCTGCGGCGCGAACATCCAGCTTATGCGGGGACTTTTTCCTTTTTGGCTGCGGCTTGCTTGACCGCATGCATTTCACCCAAAGCGCGCTTGTATTCGGTAGGGAATACCTTGACGAACTTGGCACGGCTACGGGCCCAGTCGTCCAGCAAATTGCGGGCGCGGGTACTGCCTGTGTGCTTGAAATGGCGCTCTATCAGATTACGCAAGATGGCTTCATCCGTCTCGCCATCACCACCACGCAGACGGCTATGCCAGATCGATTTATCCAGGGTTGCCACTTGTACGTCACCAGCCAACACAGGCTCCAGTGTCACCATGGACATATTGCACTTGGCTTCGAATTCGCCTTCAGGATCATACACATAAGCGATACCGCCTGACATGCCGGCAGCAAAGTTACGGCCCGTATTACCAAGAACGATAACAGTACCGCCTGTCATGTATTCGCAGCCATGATCACCGGTGCCTTCAACGACAGTCACTGCACCAGAATTACGTACAGCGAAACGTTCGCCAGCAACACCATTGATAAAGGCTTCACCAGAGATCGCACCGTACAGGACAGTGTTACCGCAGATGATGTTGTCCACTGCCCAGCCGCGGAATTCTGTATTCGGGCGGATGATGATGCGGCCACCGGACAAACCCTTGCCGACATAGTCATTGCCTTCACCCACCAGGTCCAATGTCACGCCGTGCGCCAGGAAGGCACCGGCAGACTGACCAGCCGTACCCTGCAACTGGATATGGATGGTGTCATCCGGTAAACCGGCGTGGCCGTATTTTTTCGCCACTTCACCAGACAGCATTGTCCCTACGGTGCGGTTCAGATTTTTAATCGGTGATATGAAGGAGACTTTTTCACCAGTTTCCAAAGCGATTTTTGCCTGGGCGATCAGTTTGTTGTCGAGCGCTTTTTCCAGACCATGATCCTGTACATCGACATGACGTATCGCTGCACCTTCAGCCAATTCTGGCTGATAGAAGATGCGGCTGAAATCCAGCCCCTTGGCCTTCCAGTGCGATACGGCCTTGGACTTATCGAGCAAATCTACGCGGCCTATCAAATCGTCATAAGTGCGTATGCCCAGCTGTGCCATGATCTGACGCAATTCTTCGGCAACGAAGAAGAAGTAATTAACGACATATTCAGGCTTGCCAGAGAACTTCGCACGCAAGACCGGGTCTTGTGTTGCCACGCCTACCGGGCAAGTATTCAGATGGCATTTGCGCATCATGATGCAGCCTTCAACCACCAGCGGTGCTGTTGCAAAGCCGATTTCATCGGCACCCAGCATGGCGGCAATCGCCACGTCACGGCCAGTCTTCATCTGACCATCCGCCTGTACGCGGACGCGGCCACGCAAGCCATTCAAGACCAGGGTCTGCTGGGTTTCAGACAGGCCCAGTTCCCACGGTGTACCGGCATGCTTGATGGAAGACAAAGGTGAAGCACCCGTACCACCGTCATGACCAGCGATAACGACGTGGTCAGCCTTGGCTTTGGACACACCGGCAGCCACCGTACCAACCCCTACTTCAGATACCAGCTTGACCGAGATCGAGGCTTTTGGATTGGCGTTTTTCAAGTCATGGATCAACTGCGCCAGATCTTCAATCGAATAAATATCATGATGTGGTGGTGGAGAAATCAAACCTACGCCAGGCACAGAGAAACGCAGTTTGGCGATGTATTCAGATACCTTGTGGCCTGGCAACTGGCCACCCTCGCCCGGCTTGGCACCTTGCGCCATCTTGATCTGTATTTGATCAGCAGAACTCAGATATTCAGCGGTGACACCAAAGCGGCCAGACGCCACTTGCTTGATTTTCGAGCGCAGGGAATCGCCATCCTGCAAAGGAATATCCACTTCAATCTGGTCCTTGCCGATGACAGAAGCCAGGGTTTGACCCACTTTGATAGGGATGCCCTTCAATTCTTGCTGATAACGTGCCGGGTCTTCGCCGCCCTCACCTGTGTTTGATTTACCGCCTATGCGGTTCATTGCGATCGCCAGCGTTGCATGTGCTTCGGTACTGATGGAACCGAGCGACATCGCGCCAGTCGCGAAACGCTTGACGATTTCCTTGGCGGGTTCTACCTGATCCAGCGGGATAGCTTTGCTTGGGTCTATCTTGAATTCAAACAGCCCACGCAAAGTCATATGACGCTTGCTCTGGTCATTGATGATCTGTGCGTATTCTTTATAAGAATTGTAGTTGTTGGCACGGGTGGAATGTTGCAGCTTGGCGATTGCATCCGGTGTCCACATATGGTCTTCACCACGCACACGGAAGGCATATTCACCACCGGCATCCAGGGAGTTTTCCAGTACGGGATCGGCACCAAAAGCAGCCTTGTGCAAACGCAGAGCTTCCTCAGCAACTTCAAATACGCCTATGCCTTCTACATTCGAAGCCGTGCCCTTGAAGTATTTGTCGACCAGGGATTTGTTGAGGCCCACAGCTTCAAAAATCTGCGCACCGCAGTAAGACATATAGGTAGAGATGCCCATTTTGGACATGACTTTCATCAAGCCCTTGCCCACTGCCTTGGTGTAGTTATAAACAGCTTTTTCTGCCGACAATTCACCCGACAAATCCTTGGCCATATCGGCCAGGGTTTGCATCGCCAGGTAAGGATGGACAGCTTCTGCGCCATACCCTGCCAGCAAGGCAAAGTGATGGGTTTCACGGGCAGAACCGGTTTCCACCACCAGGCCAGTAGTGGTACGCAAACCCTTGCTGACCAGATGCTGATGCACAGTCGACGTTGCCAGCAATGCCGGGATCGCCACATAGTATTCATCCATCTTGCGGTCAGTGATGATCATGATGTTGTGACCAGACTTGACCGCATCGACGACTTCTGCACAGATGGAGGCCAGACGCGCCTCGATACCATCCTTACCCCAGGCGATGGGGTAGCAGATATCCAGCTCGTAAGACTTGAACTTGCCGCCGGTATTGGCGCTGATATTGCGCAACTTGGCGATGTCAGCAAAATCCAGTATCGGTTGCGCTACTTCCAGACGCATCGGTGGGTTGATGTTATTGGTGTCGAGCAAATTCGGCTTTGGGCCGATGAAGGATACCAGCGACATCACCATCGCTTCGCGGATAGGATCGATAGGCGGATTGGTGACCTGCGCAAACAATTGCTTGAAGTAGTTATACAGAGGCTTGAGCTTGTTCGACATGACAGCCAGTGAAGAATCATTGCCCATGGAGCCGATGGCTTCTTCACCTGCCAGTGCCATCGGTGCCATCAGGAACTTCAAATCTTCCTGGGTGTAACCAAACGCTTGCTGTCTGTCCAGCAAAGTGGCGGAGTATTCTGTCTTGTCTTCTGCCGCCTTCAACTCATTAAGTTTGATACGGACAGATTTGATCCACTGCTTGTAAGGCTTGGCATTGGCATAGGTGTCCTTGATTTCCTTGTCATCAATGATGCGGCCAGCTTCCAGATCGATGAGGAACATCTTGCCTGGTTGCAGACGCCATTTCTTGATGATCTTGGATTCAGGGATAGGTAAGACGCCGGATTCAGATGCCATGACGACCAGGTCATCATCGGTGACGATATAACGGGCAGGACGCAAGCCATTGCGGTCCAGCGTACCACCGATCTGGCGGCCATCGGTAAAGGCCATGGCGGCCGGGCCGTCCCATGGTTCCATCATCGCTGCATGGTATTCATAGAAGGCGCGGCGGTTTTCATCCATCATGGTGTGGTTTTCCCAGGCTTCCGGGATCATCATCATCATGGCTTGCGCGATTGGGTAACCGGCCATGACCAGCAATTCCAGCGCATTGTCGAAACTTGCGGTATCTGACTGGCCTTCAAATATCAGCGGATACAGTTTTTGCAAATCATCGCCGAGTACGGCAGATTTCATGACACCTTCACGGGCGCGCATCCAGTTGAAATTACCTTTGACGGTGTTGATTTCACCATTATGCGCAATCATGCGGTAAGGGTGAGCCAGTGGCCATTCAGGGAAGGTATTGGTCGAGAAGCGCTGATGCACCAGGGCCAGCGCAGAAACGCAGCGCTCGTCCTGCAAGTCCTTGTAATAAACACCAACCTGGTCAGCCAGCAGCAAGCCTTTATAGACAATGGTGCGGGCAGACATGGATGGCACAAAGTACTCTTTACCATGCAAAAGATGCAGGGCTTCAATCGCATGCACTGCCGATTTGCGGATTACATACAGTTTGCGTTCCAGCGCGTCCGTCACCATGATGTCTGGGCCACGACCGATGAAAATCTGGCGTATGACCGGTTCTTTTTCACGCACGGTAGGCGACATCGGCATATCGCGATCCACTGGCACGTCGCGCCAGCCCAGTACGACCTGACCTTCCGCACGTACAGCACGTTCTATCTCTTGTTCACAAGCCAGGCGGGATGCATGTTCCTTCGGCAGGAAAATCATGCCTACGCCATATTCACCAGGTGGTGGCAGGTTGATACCCTGCTTGGCCATCTCTTCACGGTAATACTGGTCAGGAATCTGGATCAGGATACCGGCACCATCGCCCATCAGGGCATCGGCGCCGACCGCGCCCCTGTGATCAAGATTTTTCAAAATCAACAACCCCTGATCGACGATGGCATGCGTCTTCTTGCCTTTGATATGGGCAACAAAACCTACGCCACAGGCGTCATGTTCATTGGATGGGTCGTATAAACCTTGCGCGTGCATAGTGGATCTCCGGAGGACAATTTCAATATCAGGACTTACGTGAAACAGCTGTCGGCATGAATAGCTAGCGTAGTTATTCAGCAATTTTGCTGGCTGCGGATGGCAGCTTGATGACGTTAGTTTGAAGGGTGATCAAACTGTGGGCCAGGCTTCCGGGTAAGGGCATGGCGCTACGCTGGACAAATGTGTCAGGCATTCATTGATGGTGTATGCGCGGCACGACAGTTTGGCGTAAATCCTGTCAGGACAAGACAGAGGATAGTGCACTGCAAAATATTGCGCAACTGCTTTAATTGGGGTCAGTGTCAATTTAAAATAATCATATTCTTATGAATATTTAAATAGGGACATAGTAAATATGGTTGTGTTTGCTGAGTTTCAGCACTCACTCAAGATTTCCAGGCATGTAAGTAGCCTGCAGGCCCGCTCATCTAAAAGAAAAATAAGGCGCTTTCCTAGGCCTTGCGGGGACGACCACGTTTCACAGGCTCTACCCGTCTCTCGGTCAGCTTGCTCATTTCTATCTTGAATCTGGCCGATCCCAGCATCCAGGCCTTGGTAGTTGCCTGGGTAATTTCGCTGATTTGTGTGTTGGACAAACCTAGCTCCAGACTTTGCTTGTAGGCAGCCTCGCGCTGGAAAGGCGTATTGCCCAATGCCCAGTAACAACTATGATCGGTGATCAGGGGGTCAATATGCAGGCCGACATGATGCCGGTAACTGGACCAGGTGTAATCGAGCAAATCCTGCACCAGACCGGCACGCAGAGGATTGCTTTCCATATAAATGCTGCAAGGGATGAAGTAATTGGCTGACTCAATGACGGTCGCACGGTAACGCCCCTGCCACAAAGTGCCGGTGCGCTGGTATTTACGGTTGAAATAAGGGACATAGTGGCGGCCCAACCATTGCATCATCTTCCCAAGGCCCGGCTCATCACCGGGAGTGAGTAGTAAATGTAGATGGTCAGGCATCAGCACATAGGCATGGATGGCGACATCAAACAGCTTGGCAGCTTGTTTAAGCCAGTCCAGAAAACTACTGTAATCCTCAGCATCCTGGAAAATCACGGCACCAGCATTGCCGCGCTGGATAACATGATGTTGCTGATGCGGGATAACGAGTCGGGCTAGTCTGGCCATGGGTATGCGGGCAATCCAAAAGAGTCTGGATTGTGCTTGGCATCAGTCTGTCTTGTCAAAACTTATCTGCTCACGCATGCACTACAATGCGAGGACAGCATGGTAACAGCGAACTGATACTGGCATTTGCATTCGCCACGAGCGCTACCACCATGCCCGCCTTGCGGGAGCATGGATCAGCAATGAACTTTTTAAGGGGGCTTTTGCCGCCGCCAGCTTTCCGGCTGGGCCGGAATGCTGGCAATCATACAGCGCTCAGGCTGCGATGAGTTCTTGAACCGGGCTTTTCAAGCGGAAAGCTTTGAGTGCACGGGATGCATCAGGCACTGCGACGATTTCTGGTGTACCAGTCATCAATTCAGAAATACGGCTCTTCAGGGCTTTGGCCTGTGTTGCCAGATTGAAATGGGCAGGACGCTGAGTCTGCACGATACTCCAACGCGCTACAGGCGCATGGCCGCTACCATCCAGCAAGGATTTTTCACGCAGCCAGTTCTCGAAAGAACGGGTAGTCATGTTGCTTTCTATCCAGATCAGATGATCGGCGGTGATTTTCTTGCTGTTGTCCGAGGGGCGAACCAGTATTTCGTAAATCATTTTCTGACTCCTTAAAGGGAAACTTTGCTTAAAGGAAGGTGTCAGCAAAGATTCTTTAGTCCAAAAACGCACCGGTTCGCGATTCAGTTGACACGATAGGTTACAAAAGTCAGAAATTTTTTTATGAATTTAATAGAAACACAATAAATTGGGCAAAATTTGAGCAAAAATGCACTGTTTATTGTATTTATTTCAGCTTTTGTTACAAATCAACTGGAACTTTTCAGGCTTATTTGATCCGTGAAGCTTCAAGAACGAAGCTCAGCTTGCCAAAACGTGCACTAACTTCATCAAATTTCTTTTGTTTTTGCACATCAGTGAGGCTGGGGTTGTTCAAATTATCGCGCAAAAGGCTAAACAATGTTAAATCTGCGATGGGTTTCAACTGTGCATCGGTAGAACGCTGGAAACCGGACAAATTCAAAATGTCTTTCAATACTACCTGCGCCTGTTTTTGCTTGCCATAATTGACAAAGAAATCTTCTACACGGGTTTTCAAGGCGGGCGACATGTCCTTGCGGTACAAAATCGGGTCATTTGGTATCAAGGGCGAAGTCCAGATGACACGGACCTTGCTGACTTGGTCTGGCGCTTCTTTTTTGAGCCTGTCCATCTCTTCACTATTGAAAGTGGCGACATCAGCTTCGCCACGCAAAATAGAAGAAAAATTCGCCTGGTGATTGCCAACGATGACTTTCTTGAACAATTTTGCCGGATCTATCTTGTTCTTGGAAAACAGGTAGTAAGCAGGAACAAGATAGCCAGATGTCGATTTTTTATCGCCATCAGCGAAGATGTACACGCCAGGTTTGGCAGAAACCTGGTCAAAGCTGGTCAGTGCACTTTTGCTGGAAGCAATCAGAACAGAGTTATAGCCCCGTGAGCCATCGCTTTTGACCATTTGTGCGAAGACAGTAGCTTTGCCATCTTCCACCGCATCCAGCGCAACCTTGCTACTCAGCCAGGCGATCTGTATCTTGTTCTCTTTCAAACCGGCAACGATGTCGCTGTAATTGGAAGAAATAGCGGCAGTCACTTCTGTGCCTGTGCTTTTTGCCAGATCATCGAGCAAAGGCTGCCAGCGTTTGCGGGTGTCTTCTATGCTGGTGGTCGCGATCAGTCCAACAGTGATTTTTTCTGCGGCTTGTGCAAGGGACGTCAACATACTGCAGACCAGCAGTATCAGGAAAAAACTCTTTTTAAGCATAAAACCTCAATAGAAAATGCAAATACCCAAAGCACGGCAATGCTTGTGACCGGTCAAACATGTATGCGGTAGCAGACAAACAAGCGACGTCAGTAACGTGCTTTGGGACAGGAATGGGGGATGGTGATTGGAAGCACAATAATTAATTTTTGTACATCCACTGCCTGCTATTATAGCATTAGATGAATTTAGGCAATCAATTCCCCTAAAGCAAGAAATTTTTTAGAGTTTATTCACCAGACACTTAGCGATGAAATTCGATTATGACGTCCTGCGTTTTACCCACTATCCTTAGCCTGCCCTAGTCGCTTTTCGGCAGCCGTGTGACAGAAAAACGAAAACTGGTGACAGTGTTAAACACTTGCCCCGGATTAAGGGTAGTCGAGGGGAATTTCGCATGATTCGGGCTATCCGGTAAGTGCTGGGTTTCAAAGGCAAAGCCATCATGGCGCTGATAGGCTGAGGCTTCAGTGCCGTCAAAGCCATTACCGCTATTGAACTGTACAGAAGGTTCTGTGGTGTAGATATCCATTTGCCGGCCAGATACCGTTTCAGTGATGCGCGCAACAGCCCGCAAGGACTGATCCCAATTGGTAAACAGCAGGCTGTGATCATAAGCAGCTGGCTGTCCAAGCAAGGTATCGCCGTGTTCAAGGCGACGAGTGATGGTGGTAGGTTTGCGCAAATCCAGCACGCTGCCATCTACCGGCAAAATACGTCCTGTGGGTATGTGTTTATTGTCGGTCTCAGTGTAACGATCAGCATGGATTTGAAACAGGTGCGTACCCAAACCCCTGCTGCCTGCACCTGCCAGATTGAAGTAGGCGTGATTGGTCAGGTTGATGACCGTCGCTTTATTGCTGAGCGCACGATATTCAATATTGAATTCATTGCGCACCTTGTACAAGCGGTAAGTGACGGCCACCTGCATTTCACCCGGAAAGCCCTGGTCACCGTCGGGGCTGAGCAAATTGAAATGCGAGCCCAAACTGTCGTTCTCATCAAAATCCTGGCGTGACCACACTCGCTTGTCAAAACCTTGCGGATCACCATGCAGGGCAACGCCTTTTTCGTTGGCAGGCAAATGATAAGTTTGTCCGCTCAATACAAATTCTGCTTTGCCTATGCGTCCTGCATAACGCCCGATGATGGACGCATGCCTGTGCCTGGTAGTTAAATAAGCTGGCAGGTCGGGTAGCCTGAGTACAATATTGGCCAGCTTGCCATCGCGGTCTGGCACGTCGATAGTGGTCATTGTCACGCCATAATTCAGGTAGCAAACCCGCATCTGCGTGTCGTTTTGCAGGCAATGTTCCTGCACCGCCTGGCCAGAAGCTGTCTTGCCCCAGTCACTACCTTGACTGTGGGCTGCGAGTGCGTCCACGTTAGTACATGCCATACACGCCAGAATGACGAGCCTTACTACGTGAGCTAACGGCAACTGGAATCCGGCTGGCCGCCACGCGTGATACCAAGATTGGCAAAATAGACGTAATCATCCTTGTCCTGATTCAACATCCCATGGTGCTTGCGGTAGATACCCCATTTCGGGCGCATGTGGTCTGCCCCTGTGCGCCATAATTGCAAGCCTGCGCTGTCGATTTCCAATACGGGCTTATCGTCCTGCCCGCGCATACTCAACTGATAACGCCCGGCAGAATTTGAGAATGTGATCTGCTCACGCACGTCTATCCATTGTCCCTGTATCTGCGACAAAGCCACTGTGCCGAGTACATGATAAACAACGCCTTCGTTTTTCAGGTCATCGATTTGCCGCACCTCCATACGTCCGCCGGACAATGGTGTAAAAGTGATCAGCGGTGGCTCAGCGAAGCGGCCTCCATAGGCCTTGATTTGATGGATATGCGTAAATGAGGGTGAAAACTTCATGCCTGCATCAATCTTGAAACGCCAGCTATACAAAAAGCTGTCATTTTCGCGCGCCTTGAAGGCCTGGTGCATACCCATCAGACTGGGGGCAATCTTGATCTCGGTGCGAGAACGGTCGCTACCCTCAGTCATGGTCTTGTCATCCAGGTTGACATCCGTCGGATCTATCGCCACCACTGCAAAATAGGCTGGCACCACATCGTCGCCCCCTTCAATAATATGCGGCCTGGCTGGCGCGTAGTGCGTATCACTTGGCGCCTCCACCGCACCCCTGCCAAAAACATTTTCTATACGCGTATAAGTATCCGTGCCACCCGGCTTTTGCGCATTCAGGCACAAGGTATTGCCGGTTACGCCGGAAGTCGCATCAGCGGCAAAAGCGCTAATAGAAGAGATGGCAGAACCGACAAGCAAACTGCCAGACAAGATAAGTGAACGCATGAAGCTGCCTCAGTCCTGGTATTGCGGCCCGGCCACGACAAATGGCCCGCCCTGATAGGTGCTGGTCTTATCGTCAGCATCAGGCCAACTGGCGGTCAGAGGGAAGCGACCTGCGAACTCGCTAGAGCTATCCTTGGGAGTAAACCCGAGGTGGGCTGCCTTGCTGTTGTCCCACCATTTCGCCGGATTGTCCGAGACGCCAAAGACGATGCTATGACCCACCTTGGGCGTGAACAATGCCGCCTTGATCAGGCCCAGCAAATCATCGTAACTAAGATAAGTCACCATCATGCGGGTATTTCTGGGCTCAGGAAAAGAGGAGCCTATGCGCAGGCATACCGTCTCTATGCCAAAACGGTCATAGTAATAACGTGACAGCGCTTCGCCATAAGATTTGCTGAGGCCATAAAAACCGTCTGGCCGTAGCGGGCTGTCCGCATTCACTTTCTCTGTCGTAGGGTAAAAACCAACGACATGGCTGGAACTGGCATAAATAACGCGCTTGATGCCCTGCTTGTGTACCGCTTCATACAAATGGTACATGCCCAGGATATTGGCCTGCATGATAGGTTCAAACTTGTCTTCGACAGAGATACCACCAAAATGCAGCACGGCATCGACATCTTTCAGCAAGTCAAATACCCCTGCCCTGTCGGCCAGGTCACAAGTCTGCGCCTCTTCGCCAGGTACCAGGTTTTCTATATCGACGATATCGCTGAGCCTGAGTATTTTCGTCCATGGCTTCAGGCGTTCCCGCAAAACCCGCCCCAAGCCACCGGCGGCACCGGTCAATAGCAGGCGATTAAAAGGTTTTTCACTGGATTGCTCGTTGAATTGATTACTCATCATCATTTTCGATTGTAGTTTGGTGTCGGCCCTGATTCGCTCAACTTGCTCAAAAAGGGCAAATCAGACTTAGTTAAACGTTTAACTAAGTATATAGAATTTTTTGCCGGGGTCAAATATTTCCTTTGCATGTTAAAGAAAATCCACCACCTATTTTGAAGATTGATGCGTCTGGCAGACTAGTCGACAATGGCATTGATGCCTGCCTGCCAGTTTGTACGGTAAGATGCACGCTGAATTGAGCTGGCGGTTAAACGCTTACAGTCACACACCGTCTGGAATATTTTTATACGCGATGAAGAAAAAACCACCGACCATACGTGATGTCGCCGCTGAAGCAGGCGTCTCCACTGCGACTATTTCCAAATTCATCAATGGCACCCAGCGTTTTTCTTCTACCGTAGAAGCCAGGATCACAGCGGTCATTGACAGTCTGGGCTACCGTTCCAACCCACTGGCGCAATCCATGATCACAGGGCGTACCAAGTCCATAGGCCTGTCGATACTGGATGTCAGCAATCCTCATTTCACCAGCATCGTCAAAGGGGCCAACCGCATTGCCATCGAACATGGCTACACGCTGCTGCTGGTCGATACCGAAGAAAACCTGGGTCGTGAAAAACCGCTGATAGAAGCATTGAGCCGCCGTGTCGATGGCATGATACTTTTTTCACGCATGAGTGAAGCCGACCTGAGCTGGACTGAACAACTGGAAAAACCACTGGTATTCTTTGGCCGCCTGAGCCAGCTCAGTTCCCCCTGTGTCAGCAGTGACGACCACAAGGGTGCCTACATGCTGGCGCAACACCTGCTGACTCTGGGTCATAAGCGCATTGCCTATATGGGTTTCAATAAATCCCGCCGCGATGAAGAACGCTTTGACGGCCTGCAGGAATGCCTGAGCGAGCATCAATTGACGACAGAAATTTATAATGTTAATTCGCCTTCCGCACAAGAAGGCGAGCGTCTTTGCTCATCCATCATGCTGGGCAAGCAGCGTCCCGATGCGGTGGTTTGCTATAACGATTTAATGGCACTGGGCTTCATGAAAGAAGCACAAAACCTGGGCTTTGATATTCCCAGGGATGTCTCTATCGCTGGCTTTGACAATATCCAGTATGGCCGCTACACCTCACCCGCGCTGACATCGGTGGATTTGCAGAGTGAAGAAATGGGTGTCGCAGCCATGCGCACGCTGATCAGCATCATCAATGGCGAGACCGCCAAAGCCCTGACCACCATAGAGCCGCAATTGATTTTGCGTTCTTCTGTCATGAACAGAAAATGATCCCGCTCTTGCGCTGAACAACATTGACAACACAAACCCCCTTTGTGCAAAAAAGCGACATTCTTAGACAACGTTTTCTTTAAAAGAATGCAGTGCATGCCTTAGCATGCGCAAACTCTTCGCCTTGTCGTTTCATCGCAAACCACCTGCAATAATTCTCGCAGAAATTAAAAAAACAAAAATCAGGTTTACCTTCAATTTGAATTCATCTACTATTTAGTTAAACGTTTTCCTAATTTATTTCAAAGCTGTATTTGGAACAATATGTCCAGGGGAAACATAACAAACCAGGAGATGTATGCCGTACCGCAATCCCATCCTCAATAAGCTGTGCCAGCTCTGCATCGCAGCATCGGTACTGACGCTGAACATGGCTGCGGCAAGCAATGCTGACCTGCCTGTACCTGTAACACAGGCGCAACTGTCCATGAACACGCTGGTGCAGCAATCAATCTATCCCCAGCTTGATTACCTGTCGCAAAAGCTGTTAACTGAGAGATTGCAAACCACGCTGGCAGGCTACCCTGCCTTCAATGGCAAGGATAAATTCTTGCCCGGTAAAATCGCCACCGGCCTCGCCCATTTAATGCTGAACCCTGCTGTGACTCCAGAGGCAAGGCGCAAGGCGGCAGAAAATTTCCGCACCAGTGCCGACATGACCGTCGATATGGAAAACCATACCTGGGGCATTTACTATTATTTGCTGGCGCTGCAACAGATACAGCAAGCGGGTTTGCTGGAGCAGGCAGTCAGCCCGGCCACCCTGGCTACGCTGAAGAAGCAACTGGACTGGCGCAGCTTTGTCAATGAAGCTGACCTGAAACTCATCAACCTGCCCACCAATTATTATGGCGTGGCATTTGGTGTGGCACGCTTGCGCATGTTGCTCGGTTGGGAAGATGCCAGTGGCAGTGAAAAACTCTTGAATACCCTGCTTGCACACTACGATGCCCACTCGGGCGAGTATGGCTTTTCTGATGAAACCGATGGTGAAGGTCGCTTTGACCGTTACAGCATTTTATTGATTGCCGAGATTTGCCACAGGCTCATAGAAACAGGCAAGGAAGTCCGGCCTGATTTGAAACTGAAACTCAGGAAAGCCGCAGACATTGCCCTGAATATGGCAAATGACAAAGGCGATGGCTTCAGCTTTGGCCGCAGCATAGGTGCTTATGGTGATACTGCCATACTCGAAATTCTGTCGGCATCCGCTTATCTGGATGTATTGACACCTATTGAAAAAGATTATGCCTATGCCTACTCTACTCGCATATTCAACAAGTTTTTGAGCTTCTGGTATGACCCGCAACTGCACTCCGTCGATCTGTGGGGCAAGGGCAGGAAGACAGATGCTTACCGTGGCGCGCACAGAGTGCTAGGTGAAAATTTCTCGCTCTTGCATCAGTTACTGACCACCAATGAAATCTGGCAAAAATTAGGCTATGACCAGCGTATACCGCTCGCTGACCTGCAGGCATGGGCAGATAAAACCCAGCCAAGATTTAGCTTCAACTGGTTTGCCAGGGGTGAGTATGACAGGGCACTGGCGATCTACCGCGACCGCCAGCATGTCTTCAGTTTGTTGCTGACTAATGGCGGTGCAGGCCAGCATGCGAATAGTCCCTACTACCCGCTACCGTTTTCAAATGATCTCATCGTTGGCATACCAGACAGCGGCTTTGCCCATCCCCAGCTTATCCCCAGTCTGACACTGGCAGATGGTAGCAAACTGCTAGCCACCGCTTTCATGAGCAATATCCAGACTGGCAAAACAGAAAAAACTGCATTCATCAGCTATCAGCAAAGCGGGCTGACACGCATGACAGGTGATGGTAAACCGCCGCAAAAAGATGAACGCATAAAGCTCAATAGTCGCTACCTGTTTGAACCGGGCAGCATCAGCAGAAGCGATGAATTTACAGCGACCGGCAGTACACAGATACAGCAAGCCAGCCTGGAGTTCAGCAGTTTTTCTGATGATGTCAGACAAAATGGAAATCACATTTATTTCAGCAAAGGTGGTGTCACAGAATTCATTGTCGAAGGCCTGGAGAAATGCGCAGTCAAACGGGTAGTGGGCGACGCTTATTTCCAGACCCCGGCAGGCCGCTTCATCAACCATATCAGTTGCAGTACGCAACAGTTAAAACCTGGGCAGCCACTGAAAATCAAATGGACGATACGGTATCAATAGAATTTCACAGCGAAAATTTAACAAAGAAAACTTGGTAACGAAGACTTAGCAGTGAACATTCAGCAAAAAACCAGCAGTAAAAAATAGTACAAAACTACAATATCCGGAGACAAGAATGTCGGCACAATTCCGTAACAAGCAACATCCCATGCAACTCAAACCCCTGAGCTTTGCCATCAGCCTGGCCATGCTCGGTCTGGCACAAACAGCCCAGGCGCAACAGGCAACTACCGCAGAAACTTCTGATGGAAAACTCAATGAAGTCGTGGTATCCGCCAACAAGCGCATAGAAAAACTTGAGCATGTACCGATGGCGATTTCGGTCTTGGGTGATGCCACCTTACAGCGCAATAATGTCAGGGAAATCGCGGACGTCATCAACCTGTCACCCGCATTGTCAATCACCTATGGTTCGACACCAGCCAATAATGGCATCAATATGCGCGGTATAGGCACGACATCGATAGGCATAGGTGTAGAAGCTGACGTGGCAGTCATCATCGATGATATTCCCATGGGCATGCAGGTCAAGGCCTTCCAGGATTTGACTGATATCTCGCGCATAGAAATTTTGAAAGGCCCGCAGAGCACACTGTTTGGTAAAAGCGCGATTGCCGGTGCGGTCAATATTGTCACCAAGCCCATTTCCGGCCCGCTGGCAGGCAGCGCCAGCACCTTATATACCAGTGATGGCGAATGGCGCTTTGGCCTGACTTATGGTGGGGAAGTATCCGAGAAATTCGGCTTCAGGCTCAGTGCCAGCGATAACCGCTTCCCCGGCAATGTGAATAATCTGACTGATGGCAGCAAGGTCAACGGCTCTGGTGGCAAGACCTTCATGGCCAAACTCAGCTGGCATCCTACCGACAATATCGATGTCGATTTTTCGCCACGCTATAACAGCACGGTCACATCCTGCTGCGTGTTGGCATTGACCAGCCTGACACCGGCGCAAGGCGGCCTGTTGTCGAATATCGCGCAACTGCCAGCCACAACTTTATTGAATGGCATACGTATAGGCCCGGACAACACTGATGTACGCAATGACACCATGACAGGCCAGACCTCCACCAGTCGTGGCGCAGGCTTGAAATTCACTTACAACTTTGCCGATGGTTCTTCGCTGACCTCGATTTCTTCACTTGATCGTTATTATGCCAATGACACACGCGACCAGGATTTTGTCGATGTACCCACCCTGCTTTATTATCCGCTGGCGAATGGGAAACCCGCCGGCGTCAATGCTGGCTATACCCAGTACGGCACCTTCGACGTCAAATCACAAACCCAGGAATTGCGCTATACCTCGAATGACAAGAATTCACTGCGTTATGTGATCGGTTACTGGTATGGAAAAAATTCCATAGAACGTCATTTCATACGCGGTTATAACGGTATTGCTCTGACCACACCCATCCAGTATTTCACGGACACGTATAACGTCAACAGCGCCGTGTTTGGCCAGGCGACCTGGGACTTTGCCAAGAATTTCAGCCTGCTTGCAGGCTTGCGCTATAACCGTGAAACCTCAGGCAACCGTTTCTCTGTAGGTGCGCCGCCACCAGGCGCGTTTCTACAGACTGATTATTTTTCCAGCCTCGACAATACTGAAAATGCCACGACAGGCAAACTCAGCCTGCAACACCAGGTCAACAATAACCTGATGGTGTATGCCATGGGTTCTACCGGTTACAAAGGCCTGGCGTATGACTTAACCAGTGGTTTGACTGCTGCCACCGCTGCCCAGCAGCCAGTCAAGTCAGAAACTGCCAAGACCTTTGAAATCGGCCTGAAAGGTAATTTCTTCGACAATCGCCTGACGCTAAATGTCGCCGCCTTCAACAGCAAGTTCAGCGACTACCAGCAAAATTCTGGCGGCTATCTGCCGGGTACCACGACTTATGTTACCCGCCTCAATAGCGTAGGTGGCGTGCAGACACGCGGCGTGGAGATGGATGTCTCCGCACTGGTCACCAGGGACTTGATACTGAATGGCAGCATAGCCTACACCGATGCCACCATTACAGAGTTCCCAAATGCCCCTTGCTATAACGTTGCTGGCAGCCCGAATGGTGGCTTCAATGCTGAATGTCAGTTGAAGTCCGTGCAATATGGCGGCCAAAACGTGCAAGACCTGGCGGGAGCAAGGATGCCGAATGCGCCCAAGATCAAGGCCAATATTGGTGGCCAGTATGACCTGCGTTTCAGCAACCTGCCTTTCGATGCTTTCATCACCGGCAGTGTACGCTATCAAAGCGATGTCATCACCAATTTGAACCAAGATCCTACACTGGCCGTATCTGCCATCAGTGTGACAAATATCGGTTTTGGTATCAGGGATAAGGTGAACAAGTACAAACTGAGCTTCTTTGTCAATAACCTGTTTGACCGTCACTATGCCAATACCGGTTTCACTGGTGTCGGTAGCTGGAGTTCAAAAGCACCGAATCCTGTGCTGACGGTGACCAACACGACCTGGACACCTGCCCGTGACGCCTTCCGTTATTTCGGGGTCAGGCTGGACGCTAAATTCTGAATATCTTCAGCGACTAAAGTAGCGTAATAAGCTGCGTGATGAATAGCCAGCGCCGTTCATCACGCCTCTGAATTTCATACGTTTTCCCCCTTTTCAAATTACGGCATTCCTGCCGGATGGCTTTCTGCTGTCTGTTTTTATAACGAGAAATTAATCCCATCCAAACAAGCAAGGAGTACATCATGTTATCTGCAAGACCAAATAGCAAAACAGTGATCCTGAAACCGGCTTTGACATTCATTACGCTACTCGTAGCAGCATTGCCAGCAATGGCGACGACTTACAAGGTAACAACGGCCAAGGAATTGCAGGACGCCATCAGCAAGGTAAAAGCCGGTGATGTGATACAACTGGCGGCAGGCACTTACAAAGACAAGTTCGTCATCAAGAACAAAAATGGCAAGGCTGACCAACCGATACAATTGGCTGGCCCCGCCGGATCATCTGCCGCCGTGCTGGTGAATAGTGGTGGTTATGGCCTGTATCTCGATCACGCGAACTACTGGATCATTGATGGCATCACCGTCAATAATTCCGGCAAGGGCATCATCCTTGATACTTCCAGCAACAACGTACTGCAAAACCTGACCGTGCATGATGTCGATGATGAAGGCATACACTTTCGCGCCTTCAGCACCGACAATGTATTGAAGAACAGCCACATCTATAACACTGGCAAGAAACAGGCCGGCTTTGGTGAAGGTGTATATATAGGATCAGCCAATTCCAATTGGTGCACCTATACTTCATGCAACCCGGACAAGAGTGACCGCAACAAGGTGCTGACCAACAGCATAGGCCCGAATGTGAATGCAGAGGGCATAGACATCAAGGAAGGTTCGTCCGATGGTCTGATACAGGGCAATACCTTTGACGGCAGCGGCATCAGTGGTGAAAACTATGCCGACAGCGTGATTGATGTCAAAGGCAATAATTACGCCATCACCGGCAATACCGTCAATAACCACCCAACTTCCGGCGATAAAAACCTGCTTGATGGTTTTCAGGTGCACCAGGCTTATACCGGCTGGGGCAAGAACAATAAATTCAGCAGCAACCGCTTCAACCTCAATACCAAGGGATATGGCCTCAATGTGCAGTCAGGCCTGACGGGCAATATCGTCTGTGACAATAACTCGGTAACAAATACGACAGGCGGTGTCGCCAATGTCGCACTGAGCCATTGCCAGTAATAAGCATGGGGCTTTAGCCTGGCTGCCCGTCTTTGGCTGCCTGTTCGCGCAGCTTGTCTTTCTTGCTTTTACGCTTGCCCTTGATGCCGCCAGTCGGCGCATCAGGGCTGGCTTCAGAATCTGTCTGGTTTGCTGCAATTGCCGCAGGTTCAAAACCGGGCAAGGTTTCGCGTGGCACACGTTTGTCCTGGCGTTTTTCTATCAGGCGGAAATGCATTTCATGCTCAGCCAGAATAAAGCTGATTGCGGTACCACTCGCACCGGCACGGCCAGTGCGGCCTATGCGGTGGATGTAGTCGTCTGCCGAGCGCGGCAAATCATAATTGACAACCGCAGGCAGGCCAGCCACATCAATACCACGGGCCGCCAGGTCGGTCGCAACCAGCACCTGTATGCGGTTCGCCTTGAAGTCAGTCAGCATGTGCTGACGCGCACCCTGGCTGGCATCGCCATTAAATGCCTCTGCCTTGATACCTGCTTTTTTTAATTTATTGCTGACAGTGTCGCTCGCATATTTGGTGGCGACAAACACCAGCACGCGTTCCCATTGCTGCTCTTTGATCAGGTACACCAGCAAGCGGGTACGCTTGTCACCATCCACTGCTATCGCTCTTTGTGCGATATCAGGCAGGTTCTCAATCAAGTCGGCAATCGCGATGCGCACTGGCTCATGCAGCATGCCTAGCGCCAGCTTTTTGACTGCTGGCGAAAAGGTCGCCGAGAAAAACAGGTTTTGCCGTTTGTCAGGTAATTGCTCAAGTATGCGTTTGATTTCATCGGCAAAGCCCAGATCCAGCAGGCGGTCTGCCTCATCCAGCACCAGTGTCGCCACGTCTTTTAAAGACAGGGCATTGTTATCGAGCAAATCCAGCAAGCGGCCCGGCGTACTGATGACGATATCAGCCCCGCCACGCAAATGCATCATTTGCGGGTTGATGGACGCACCGCCATAAATGACGGCCACCTTCAGCTTCTTTGGTAAATGCTCTGCCAAAGCCTCGATTGTTTGCCCTACCTGGCCGGATAATTCACGGGTAGGTACCAGTACCAGGATCCTGACTTTACGCTGTTTGCTACCCTCTTCCATTTCTTCTTGCACACGTTGCAACAGCGGCAAAGCAAAGGCAGCTGTCTTGCCAGAACCGGTCTGTGCCAGAGCCATGACATCTTCGCCAGCCAGCACTGCTGGAATCGCTTCTGCCTGCACAGCAGTCGGAGTCGCATACTGGCGTGCAGCAACCGCTTGCAAAAGTTCCGGGATCAGGCCGAGCGTGTCAAAATTCATGGTTAATTTCAAGAAGGGGAAAGAAATTTCATGCAGGGCGTTACACTATTGATATTAACGCTCTTCAGAACATGGCTAATGCCGCAATGTTACTACCTCACTACGTCACTTGCGCATTGTAGTGCAAAACCGCTTTAACTCAGCCGCATCATCCAGCATAAACCAGGTCAGGCAATCTCTGTGGCGACTCATTAAGGAGCGAATATTTTGACAATCATTACCTTGATCAAGGCAGACATTGCCCAGCATAAAGATGTGCTCATAGACATGAATATTGAATATATGCGTTGGGTAGCGACAAAAATTACCCAGGAATTTGGCATAGCGACCGACACCTTACTAGGCATGTCACTGGGGGAATACGTACCCGGCGCGCTGGATAAAATCTGCGGCACAAACACACCTGACGGCATGTTTTATCTGCTGAAGGTCGATGAGCAGTATGCCGCCATGGGCGGCATACGGGGTATAGGGGCAGGCGTTGCAGAAATCAAACGGCTGTATGTATTACCGGCCTTTCGTGGTTTACGGCTTGGTGACATGCTGCTACAGCGCTTGCTCGATGATGCACGCAAGCTGGGTTACCAGCAAGTGCGCCTCGACAGTGCACCCTTCATGCACGCGGCTCACCGTCTCTATGAGACGGCAGGGTTTACGGATTGCCCACCCTATGAAGCTGCCGAAGTGCCTGCTGTCCTGCATGCAGGCTGGCGATTCATGGAATTGCGCTTTTAGCAAAGACGCCAGGCAATTCTTTCTGGCAAAACCCTGAACTATGTGAGATGCCAAACAGGCAAACAAGCACACTTGCTGCAGCTTGCCGCTACATCTGCTACATCTGCCGCCTCTGTTGCATACGCAATCGTGAACGGGATCATGCTTTTGATTTTGCCAGCTACTGTGGCAAAGTGGAGCCATCTCAATCACTGATGAAGGGAATTCTCATGCAAGTTGACACTATCCTGGCCTTTGGTGGCCACAGCGAAGCAGCTATCAAGTTTTATGAAAAAGCACTGGGTGCAGAAGTGCTCGTCATGATACGCTGGAAAGACAGCCCTGATCCAGGCCTGCGCACAGTATCGTCAGACCCTGACAAGATCATGCATGCATCGTTTCGCATAGGCAACACTACGCTGATGGCAAGCGATGGTATTGAAACCCTGGTTCATCCGGACATCAAGGGCGTCACCCTGAACCTGGAAGCCAAAGACGATGCCGAGGCGCAAAAGTTATTTGCCGCACTCAGCGATGGCGGCAAGGTACAGATGCCTTTGGCAAAGGCGTTCTGGACATCCTTGTCTGGCATGGTCATCGACCGTTTCGGTGTGTCATGGATGGTGAACGTCGCTTCGCAGACAAACTAGAACCAACCGCCATAAGTAGAATATGCAAGCTAAGGAGACTTTCACATGGTATACCGCAACGCAAGTCAGCCATCGAATTGGCAAGCAAGAACACTGTGCATTTCCCTAACGAGTGCAAAGAATACAGGCTGGCCCGGAATGCTTCACTCTCGGAGGAAATTGAGCTAAGGCGTCAGATAGAACGCGTGGCAGAACAACGCCGCGCGTTACCAGGAGGTGGTGAAGTATCCAGGCAATATCACTTTGACGGTGAAGATGGCCCTGCCGACTTCACCGGCCTTGTTTGGCAACAAGCAAATTCTGGCGATTTACAATTACATGTTTGACATGTTTGGCCCGAAACGTGAACGGCCTTGCCCCATGTGCACCTCTTTACTGTCGGCCTGAAATGGCCAAGCAGCAGATGTCGCGCAACGCATCTCTTTGGTGATCATCGCCCGTTCCCGCATTGCACGCCTGATTGCCTTTAAAAAAGAACGCGCTGGCAACACCTCAGACTGTATTCCGATGTCAGTGGCGACGACACCCGCGATTACGTCAGTGCCGGAATTTGCCCATCAAATGACATAGTCGTAACAGCACACAGGGAGGCAGTTAATCTGGTCAAGAACGCATCCAACTCTGCACAAGACCCTGATGTCAAAGCCTTTGCCTTGAAAACCCTGCCTTCGCTTGAACATCATTGGAGAATGGCCGAAGAGTTACAAAGCAAGATAGCGCAAAAAAAAATCCCTAGCTTAGTAAACAGGCCATCAATTGCAAAAAGCAAAAGAAAATCAACATGACATTAAGGCTTTGATCTTCTTCGACTTTGATTTTCTTCCATCGCTGCAAGCAATTTCCCGTATGGCAAAAGACAGCTTACAGTTCATCTGCAAAAGCTTTTGCCGGTTTGCGTGAAGACAGTTTACCTACCCGTTCCAGACCATGGATGTCATACAGTTTTTTATTCATCGTATCGTACTTTTCAGCAGACACGAGATAAGCAGCAGGAATCTCGTCGTCAAGTATCATGACAGGTTCAAGAATAGCTTCTCTCAATACTGCCTTTGCATGGCGACGGAGTTTTTTAATGTTGACTGAATGATCGGTGTGCATGGTTTTTCCTGTCTACAAAAAAGTAAAGCTAATAAAGAAATGATCGTCATTCATCTTGACGAATTACCTTGTCAGGTGAAGCAATAATAAAGGTAAAGCCGGCGATCGAAAGTCGGAAAATATGCGCTTGCCTTGTAGGCGAACATGCAGTTTTGAAAATGGAGGCAACTCAGAATCTTTCTCATCATTTCTTCTGGTCAAATTTCTGGTCAACCATTTCTCACTAGTCACATTTTTATTGCTCTCTTGCCGGGGCGATCTCCTACAAACGCAGGTAATAAGCACTTACCTTAGTGGCTGTAAGACCGATTTATCATGGCTGACCAACAGATCAATTTTCCAACGAGCGACCAGCAAGAAGCCACCAAAAATTTACCTGTCAAAAAAAGAGCACATTAGCTTCCGCCATAGGTCGCTCGCATGTGCAAAAGATCAGAACCTTAGGTTTCGGAGGTAGCATAAGATGGATGAATGTCATGACATCAAAATATCCCGGCGCGATTTGCTCATCACAGGTGCTCTTAGCGTGACTGCTGCCAGCGTACCCGCAATGGCAGCCGTGCAAGACACTGTGCCTGTGAGCAGGAATTTGCCGCCCGTCACTTCTACCATCAATTTCCATGTCAATGGCAAATCCCAGTCGCTGAATCTTGATCTCAGGACTACTTTGCTTGATGCACTGCGAGAGCATCTGCATCTGACTGGTACGAAGAAAGGTTGTGACCACGGCCAGTGCGGTGCCTGTACTGTCATTGTCGATGGCCGTCGTATCAATTCTTGCCTGACTCTGGCTGTCATGCATGAAGGTGCACAAGTCACGACAATAGAAGGCCTGGGCAATAAAGATAACTTACATCCCATGCAGGCAGCATTCATCAAGCACGATGGTTACCAATGCGGCTACTGTACGCCGGGGCAAATCTGTTCTGCTGTCGCGGTGCTGGAAGAAATTCGCCAAGGACAACCCAGCCATGTTACTGCTGGCCTGACAGCCCGTACTGCTATAACGCCGGAAGAAATACGCGAACGCATGAGTGGCAATATCTGTCGTTGCGGTGCGTATTCCAATATCGTCGATGCGATTGCTGAAGTCGCCGGGAGGCCAGCATGAAAGTCTTCTCTTATCAGCGTGCGCGAACACCTGCAGAGGCTGCTGCTGCCGCATTCAACGTCCCTGGTGCCAAGTTCATTGCTGGTGGCACCAATCTACTGGACCTGATGAAACTGGAGATAGAAACACCAGCCCACCTGATCGATGTCAATGGGCTGGGGCTGGACAAGATAGAGTCAACACCAGAAGGTGGATTGCGCATTGGCGCACTGGTGCGTAACACAGATTTGGCTACCGACGAAAGGATACGCCGCCACTATGGCGTTTTGTCGCGCGCCTTGCTCGCGGGTGCATCCGGGCAACTTCGCAATAAAGCCAGCACGGCGGGTAATTTGCTACAGCGTACACGCTGCCCTTATTTCTACGATACCAATCAAGCTTGCAATAAGCGCAGCCCTGGCAGTGGCTGCTCTGCCATAGGTGGCTTCAGCCGCCAACTGGCTATCGTAGGCGGCAGTGAAGCCTGCATTGCTACTCATCCCAGCGATATGGCCGTGGGCATGCGCGTGCTGGATGCCACTGTGGAAACCGTACAGCCAGATGGCAAGACCCGCATTATCCCGATTGCTGATTTGCACAGGCTACCAGGACAAACACCGCATATAGAAACTATTTTGCGGCCTGGCGAACTGATTACCTCAGTCACGCTGCCCAAACCAGTTGGCGGCCTGCACATCTACCGCAAGGTACGTGACCGCTCATCATATGCCTTTGCGCTGGTGTCTGTCGCTGCCATCATACAGCCAGACGGTAAGGCCAGACTGGCACTGGGCGGGGTGGCGCACAAGCCCTGGAGGATGGAAGCGGTAGAGCAAAAGCTGCCTGCCGATGCCAAATCCATTGCTGACAAGTTACTGGCAAGCGCCAAACCCACTCCAGGCAATGCGTACAAGATCGCCCTGGTTCAGCGCACGCTGCAAGCGGTGATGGCAGAAGCGAAGAGGGCTTGAAATCATGAAATTCATTACGCCAGCCACCACAAATCCCATTGACCGGTTGAAAGTCATTGGCCGCCCTACCGACCGCATTGACGGCCCCTTGAAAACCACGGGTGCAGCACCCTACGCCTATGAACAACATGAAGCCGCACCAAATGCGGCCTACGGCTATGTCGTAGGCGCTGCTATCGCCAAGGGCCGCATCAGCGCTATCGATCTGAAAGAAGCAAAACGCTCTCCCGGAGTGATCACCATTGTTACTGCTGACACCGCAGGCAAACTCGGCAAGGGCAAGATGAACACGGCCAAACTGCTGGCCGGGCCGGAGATACAGCATTATCACCAGGCGATTGCCGTCGTGGTGGCCGAAACTTTTGAACAGGCACGCTCGGCCGCGCAATTGATACACGTCAAGTACGCCAAAGAAAAAGGTGCTTACGATCTGGCGGCGGCGAAGGATACTGCCACCGTGCCCAAGGACGACAAACCTGACTCAAAATTCGGGGATTTTGCCGGTGCTTATGCAAATGCAGCGGTGCGGCTGGATGCCAGCTATAGCACGCCCGACCAGGCACATGCAATGATGGAACCACATGCCACGCTGGCCTCATGGGAAGGCGACAAGCTGACACTGTGGACAGCCAACCAGATGATAGACTGGGGTAAGGGCGATGTCGCCAAAACACTGGGCATACCTAAAGAAAATGTCAGGCTGATTTCACCTTACATAGGTGGCGGTTTTGGCGGCAAACTATTCGTGCGTGCGGATGCACTCCTTGCTGCCCTGGGTGCTCGCGCAGCCAGGCGGCCAGTCAAGGTCACCCTCACCCGCCCGATGATGTTTAACAACACCACACACAGGCCCGCAACCATGCAGCGTGTACGAATCGGTGCGGGCAGGGATGGCAAGATCACGGCCATAGGCCATGAAACCTGGTCTGGTGACCTGCCTGGTGGCAAACCCGAAACCGCAATCCAGCAAACACGTTTGCTGTACGCAGGTGCCAACCGCATGACCACGACCCGGCTCGCTGTGCTGGACCTGCCAGAAGGTAATGCCATGCGTGCACCGGGCGAAGCACCCGGCCTGATGGCGCTGGAAATCGCCATGGATGAAATGGCAGAAAAACTGCAGCTTGATCCTGTCATGTTCCGTATTCTCAATGACACCAAAGTTGACCCGGAAAAACCAGACCGGCCATTTTCACAGCGCCGCCTCATTGATTGCCTGCGTACAGGTGCAGAACGCTTTGGCTGGAACAAACGCAACCCGCAGCCTGCAAAAACCGCTGTCGGCCAGTGGCGCATAGGCATGGGCGTGGCAGCTGCTTTTCGTAATAATCTCGTCATGAAATCCGCCGCCAGGGTCAGGCTGGACCGCAGTGGCATCATCACCGTCGAAACCGACATGACGGATATAGGCACTGGCAGTTACACCATCATTGCCCAGACTGCCGCAGAAATGATGGGTGTTTCTCTGGACAAGGTAGTCGTCAAACTGGGTGACTCCAGCTTCCCGGTTTCTGCCGGTTCAGGTGGTCAGTGGGGCGGCAATAGTTCGACAGCGGGCGTCTACGCCGCTTGCGTCAAGTTGCGCGAAGCTATCATGCAGAAGCTGCAACTAGAAGGCACTGACGCTGAGTTCGAGGATGGCATGGTGCGCGCTGGCGGAAAGTCCCTGCCACTGCGCCAGGCCGCGGAAGCGGGTGAGATCACCGCAGAAGAGGCGATGGAATACGGCGACCTGGATAAAAAATACCAGCAATCAACCTTCGGTGCCCACTTTGTTGAAGTCGGTGTTGATATGTACACCGGTGAAATACGGGTAAGGCGCATGCTGGCCGTCTGTGCCGCGGGACGCATACTCAATCCCAAAGCGGCACGCAGCCAGGTCATTGGTGCCATGACCATGGGTGTTGGTGCAGCATTGATGGAAGAATTGGTGGTAGACAAGCGCGCAGGATTTTTTGTCAATCATGACCTGGCAGGTTATGAAGTGCCCATCCACGCTGACATTCCACATCAGGAAGTGATCTTCCTTGACGAAACCGATCCCATCTCTTCCCCCATGAAAGCCAAGGGCGTCGGCGAATTGGGTATCTGCGGCGTTGCTGCGGCTATTGCCAATGCCGTTTACAACGCCACGGGCGTGCGCGTGCGCGACTACCCAATCACATTGGATAAATTGCTGCCAGGCATGCCTGTGATTGTATAGCTTTACCACATACGTCTGAGCCAGCCAAGGGAATCAGGGACATCTATGCACATGCACTGGCCAGACATCTTCGATTTATTGCAATGGCCCGCCATGGTAGTAACCGTTATTGCCTCGTGGTGTGTTGCCTCTCGCATTGTCAATAAACGCAAGGCAGGTTTCTGGATTTTCCTGGTGAGTAACCTGCTCTGGATTATCTGGGGCTGGACAGCCCATGCTTACGCTCTGATATGCCTGCAATTTTGTCTGGCGGCCATGAATATCCGTGGTGTCATGAAAAACGAAGACAATTGAATTGTCTATCGCGGCAGCAGGCAAGACTGCTTGCCCAAAAACTTTGTTCGTCAACGAACAGATCAGGCCTGAGTCAAAAGCGATAATCCTTGGAACGTCTCAGAACCATGCACTTGCTAATATCTTAGAAAGAACCCCATGCATATCCATCCGCTTGCGGGCCAACTGGCACCAGATTCTGCACTGGTCGACGTGAGCCAACTCATCGCCGCCTATTACAAACAAATCCCTGATGCACAAATCGCTGCGCAACGGGTAGCATTTGGCACCTCTGGCCATCGTGGTTCATCATTTCAGACCAGCTTCAACGAACATCACGTTCTCGCCATCACCCAGGCGATCTGCGAATATCGCGAACAGCAGGGTATCAGCGGTCCCTTATTTCTCGGCATTGATACCCATGCATTGTCAGAACCGGCACGCATCAGCGCGATAGAAGTGCTTGCGGCCAATGGCGTCAGCGTCATGCTGTCAAGCGGTGATGAATACACGCCTACGCCCTCTGTATCGCTGGCTATCCTGATGCATAACCGGAGCCGCAATGCTGGTAACGGTAGTGGCTTGGATCAAAACACTGGACTGGCCGATGGTATCGTCATCACGCCGTCCCACAACCCTCCTGACAACGGCGGCTTTAAATACAATGCAGTCAATGGCGGCCCCGCAGATACGGCAACCACCGACTGGATAGGCAAGCGCGCCAATGAACTCATGGTAGCGAATGTGAAGGACGTAAAACGCATGCCCTTTGAGCGGGCCATACATGCTGATACGATACACCGTTATGACTTCATGAACGCCTATGTCAGCGAGCTTGAACAGATCATTGATCTTGCCGCGATACGCCAATCTGGCATACGTCTGGGTGTTGACCCGCTAGGTGGGGCTGGTGTGCATTACTGGGGCCGCATTGCCGAAAAATATCAGATAGACCTGACCGTAGTCAGCGATGTCGTCGATCCGACTTTCCGCTTCATGCCGCTGGACTGGGACGGCAAGATACGCATGGATCCCTCATCACCCTACGCCATGCGCCGCCTGCTGGATATACAATCAGATTTTGATATCGCCTTTGCCTGCGACACCGACCATGACCGCCATGGCATCGTCACACCTGGCGCTGGCCTGATGACGCCGGACCACTATCTGGCCGTCGCCATTGATTACCTCTTCCAGCACCGCCCAGACTGGGGCAGCAAACCCGGCATAGGAAAAACCGTCGTCAGCAGCCGCATGATAGAACATGTAAGCAAACGGTTGGGACGCAAGCTATACGATATGCCCGTCGGCTTCAAATGGTTCGCCCCCGGCCTGTTTGATGGCAGCTTGGGTTTTGGCGGCGAAGAAAGTGCAGGGGCCAGCTTTGTACGCCTGGACGGCAGCGCATGGACAACCGACAAGGACGGCATCGTCGCCGCCCTGCTAGCAGGTGAAATAAAAGCAAAGACCGGGCGCGACCCCGGCCAGTTATATGAACAGCTCACGCAAGAATTTGGCAAGCCCGTCAGCATACGCGTAGAAGCCGCCGCCACCCCGGCACAGAAAAAAGCGTTGTCCAACCTGTCCCCACAACAGATCACCAGCACATTGCTGGCAGGCGACAACATTACAGACATCCTCACCACCGCCCCCGGCAACATGACCGCCATAGGCGGCGTGAAAGTCATCACCAACAACGGCTGGTTTGCCGCCCGCCCGTCAGGGACCGAGGAAATCTACAAGATCTATGCAGAGAGTTTCAAGGGTGAGCAGCATTTGAACGAGATTGTGGCGGAGGCGCAGGAGATTGTGGATTTGGTTTTGTCGAAAATACCTAAATAAGGTGTTTTCAAATGGGCATCAGGAAAATAAGGAATTCAAAATGAAAAGAAATTCCGGGCTAATATTGACCTCAAAAATCACTGACGTAAATCAGTCGCATTGCAACTTTGTGAGTGCAACTCTCTCATCTGCAAATTTTTGTTGTCCCAACTGAACACACTAGCCTTCTGACGCGTGTCAACGCCGGCATGCTATCGAACGGCACAACCTGTCGTATACAGGCAGCGCAAGGCAACTGCTGATACGGCTTTCCTTCAATTGCTTGAACCACATGTACACTGTACTCTTCGCTAAAAATCACTGCGAATGCTGATGCGCTGACAGCTGCTTTTGAACAAGAACAAGATCGCGCAAAACACTTCACATAAGGCTCATTTACCCAGCCTGGCCTTTTGTTGCCCTTGATAGCAAGTCTCCTTTTTAAAAATTGTTCTCGTCTGATATTGTCTGGGCATGCCTTCTCATCCTATAAATCTATTCATCGTCTGCAAGTTGGAAAAGTTCTCGAACAGCTTTATAGCAGCATTGCGGCATTACATGAATCCGCTGCTCACTCTGTCACGTACCTTATCCTTATTACGGACCAGGAAATTAATTACGATCAACCCAGGCGATGTCGAAGATGGTCCGCAACACGCAGTGCGTTGGCAATAATCGTCAATGAAGGATTGACTGCGCCGCAGGATACAAAGAAACTGGCATCGACGACATACAGGTTATCCACCTCATGCGCCTTGCAATTGACATCCAGTGCTGATGTTGCAGGATCATGGCCAAAGCGTATCGTGCCGTTCTGATGCGCGGTGCCACCGATAGGAATATCCTGGCCCAGATATAAACTGCGCTCCCATAAATGCGGGTGCAAGTCCATGTGGATCAACATTTCCTTCAGCTTGATCTTGAGCCTGTGATGCGCTTCCATGTTATTTGGATTCAGCGACAATACGATGCCACCGTTTTCATCAAGCGTCACGCGGTTGCCAGGGTCTGGCAAGTCTTCTGAGGTCAGCCAGAAATCGACAGAATGTTCAGCGATTTCTTCGAGCGCAAAATGCGGCTTGAACGGCAGCCAGGTCGGTAATTCGCCTTTGATGGTATCGCCATGTGACTTCCCCAGCATTTGAATATGTCCAAGCGGATAATCCCAGTCAGGTGCACCGGCGTAAAAATCATTGATTGCCAGGGTCTTCTGGAATACCGTTTCATTACGTTTCAGGCTGACCGCCATCAGGGCAGAATTATTATGCCGCATGTAATGACGCCCCACGACGTCTGAGCCATTCGCCAGGCCATTTGGATGTTGCGGTGAAGCAGAGCGCAACAGCAGGGCCGCAGAATTGATTGCGCCACATGACACGACGACGATGTCGGCGCTATACACTTCATCCTTGCCATCGTGCCGTACATGGACGCTATCGACGATACGTCCGCTGGCATCCGTGCCGAGTTTTTCTGCATAGGCATTGGTCAGCAAGGTGACATTGGGGTATTTTAATGCAGGCTCAACACAGATGATATGCGCATCTGCCTTGGCATCAAGCATACAAGGGAAGCCGTCGAAAGCACTGCATCGTATGCACTTGCTATGCCTTGTCGGTTGACCATGAGCATCCTGGTCCAGCAAGATACCAAGCGGCAAAGGAAAAGGATGTAGCCCCTGTGCCTTGAGCGCTTCAGATAACTGCGCGACTCTTGGCTCATGGCTTACCGCAATATAAGGATATGGTTCAGAGGCGGGCGGATCTGTCGGGTCCAGCCCACGGGTCCCATGTACCTGATACAGTTTTTCTGCGGCACAATAATAAGGTTCCAGATCTGCATAAGAAATCGGCCAGGCTGGTGAGATGCCGCCGTGGTGTTTTATTTCACCGAAATCGGATTCCCGCAACCGGAATAAGGCAGCACCATAGAATTTGGTATTGCCACCCACGAAATAATGGATGCCAGGATGAAATGCCTTGCCATGCTGATCATGCCAGATTTCCTTCGCCTGGTATTTGGCCTTGACGAAAACAGCGTCGGGGCTCCAGTTGTCCTGTTCCCGTTTGAGAAAATCACCACGCTCGATCAGCAGGATGCGTTTACCTGTAGGTGCCAGGCTATGGGCGAGCGTTCCCCCGCCGGCACCGGTACCGATGATGATAATGTCGTAGTGCTTGACCATATTGAAGATAGCTCCTAAAGGGTATCGCGATGGGTATTGCAAAAGCGCGCACCGCGAATCAGGCTCGGCATATGGATGCCCTGTGCAGCAAAACAGCAATCGAAGTGGCAAGAAGATTCAGTATCATGATTGAGTTTGGCGCAGGCGATCAGGTGAAGTGGATGGCAACGGCGGTAAATCCACGCCGCAATGCACATGCCGCCGGGTGGCGCGATGAAATAAAGCCATCCCGCAGTCCATATCCCGCTGGGGATGGCTGATGCTGCCGTACGCGCAGGATTCATGCTCATCCCTGAATACGGTGACTCAAAGGTCACGAACAGAACGATCAGCACGCCGCATAGCAGGCCCGTGTATCTCATCAAACTGGCCTTGTTGCTTGCGTATAAGCTTACGCCCATTAACATTGCCGAAATTAGCACTTCCAGCATGAAGGCGATGGCTACTCCATATTGCCCAGGTGTGGTGACCACGAACGACACAGGTGGCCGGGCAAACGGCGCGCCAACCAGTGCCAGGGTCAGCAGCACCCCGCTTAAGCCACCAAGGAATTGCGCGACGACATACCCTACAGCGTCAATGCGGCTTATCTTGCCCATCATGGCAAAGCTCAGCGTCAACGCGGGATTGAAATGCGCCCCTGATCGAGCACCCCAGGGAGAATAGATTAATGCCACAGCAGTGCCGCCCATCGCCAACCCCATCAGAAAGCGCCGCAACAAGGCGGATGTCAACATGAGATGAAGTGGTGATGCAGGTGCTTCCAGCGCGGAGCAGGCGAGCCCGGCCGCCAGCATGAATACGCCAAGGCCACCAGCTTCAATCAGGTATAAAGGCCAATGCTTGCGGATAATATCTGCTGCGTTCATAGTCGGAGACCGGTTAGAACTCATCCAAATCTCATCACATTAGCCAGCATGACGCGACGTGCGCGGTTTGACGTGCGCCCTGCGCTAGTTTGCTGATGATGCACTGGATTGGGTAGGTGCTTTATAAATTATCCACCATGCGAGAAATCAGGATAGTCAGTCATGCCGCCATCAGCAAATACGGTTGTGCCAGTAACGTATGAGCCACCATCGGATACCAGGAAAGTGATAAGACCAGCAATTTCCTGTACCTGGCCCATGCGGCCCAGAGGAATTTTTTCGGCAAGATCACGCATTTGTTCAGGGTCACTCCATACGCTTTTGTTGATATCCGTCTGTATGGCGCCAGGCGCTACTGCCAGCACGCGGATGCCGAAAGGGGCCGCTTCCTGTGCCATGGTCTTGGTCAGCATCGACAGTGCCGCCTTGCTCGAGGTATAAGCGCTATACCCTGTCCAGGCGATGGTTTCATGCACTGAACTGATATTCAGTATGACGCCGCTCTTGCGCGGTACCATGCGTTGCAGCGCCTGCCGGGAGCAGTAGAAACTGCCAAACAGATTGACCTCGATGACGCGCCGCCATGCGGCAGGGTCAATATCCCAGCTCAGCGCACCGTGGCCATCAATACCAGCGCAATTGATGAGTATGTCAGGTGCCCCCAGTGTGGCATCAAGCTGTGCGAACATAGCCTGGACTGCGGTCATATCAGCAATATCGGCCTCCAATGCAATTGCCTTGCCTCCCTCATCAGTAATCCCACTCACTGTTGCATCAGCAGATGCGCGATTACCGATATAGTTAACGGCCACCGACGCGCCCGATGCCGCCAGTGAGCGGGCAATTGCCTGGCCTATGCCGCCACTGCCGCCGGTGACCAGGGCTACTTTTCCATCAAGCCGTATATTCATATTTTTTCACCCTCAGATAAGGCTGATGGATTTGCCTTTTCTATATTGTTTGAAGTTTGTCGAGTATTTGCAGTATTTTCATTCTGCACAGATATTTTTCTCGCGGCGGCGAGCCAGCCACCGTCAAAACCGGCGCTGATCAGGCCTGCTTGAATGTAAGGATTTTCTCGCATCATTTTCCACGGAAAATCATGCAGGTGGTTTTCTATCATGATGACCGTAGGGCCTTCATTGATGCCGAAATGGTAGGGCGATACCCAACCAGCCTTATGTGGTTCTTCTGCCTGGAAAGTGGGTGAGAACGAAGCCTTGAAACCATAAGGATTCACTTCTCGCAGGCGCAGATGCTGGAAGTGGGAAATGCTTGGCAAAACGACTTCTGGCGCAAATGGCAGGCAGGCAGCCACTGCCCATGGTGCCAGCGTGCCATCATCCGGGCCAAAAGGTGCGCCACGCGCAACATAATCAAAGAAAAGACGTTCAACGCCACGGATTTTCTTGACCAGGTTGCCAGGGCCGTCACTGGCGGTCACCCCCCAGCACAGTGCATTATATTGCTCGAAACCCATGGGATTTTTGATCGCATACTGCTGTTGTATCAACGTTGCACGACGGCTGTTTTCAAAATAATCAGCGTCATGTGTGCGCATGAAATCATCACGGATATTGCGAAAATCTACCCATAGATGGGACATCTGGTGTATGAAAAGCGGTCCGGCATACAGGTACTCAATATCGTAAATACATTTCCATTCATAACTGGTGGTCCAGGCAGCATAACTTTCCGGTCCGATAGGAAATGTGGGGGAACCCAGTGCCAGCAAATACAGGATCAGTGCCTCGTCGTACCCTTCCCAGTGCCATTGCAGGAAGCCGGTTTCCGGCTTCCATCCATGACAGATCAGTTGCGATCCAGCTAGCATCCATTGCCAGTCTGCCCGTTGATAAAGTAGGTCAGCAAATTCACGGATTTTCTGCTCGACCGCATTGTCCTGCGTAAAATATTGCGCGGATGTCAGCACGCCGGTCAGCAACAGGCCGGTATCAATGCTGGACAATTCGCAATCCCAGGCGCGGCGTCCGGTTTCCATATCCAGGAAGTGATAATAAAAACCTTTATAGCCGGTCGCATTTATACCGGTACCCTGCTCACTTTCAGCAAAAAATTGTAAGGTGGTAAGGGTGCGTTGCGCGGCATGTGCACGCGACATGAAACCGCGTTCCACGCCTATCGTATAAACAGTCAGCGCCATCCCTACTGCGGCAATGCTGGCTGGCCAGTTTTCGGCGGTCTTGTCACGTATCAGGCCATTGGCAGGATTGACTTCGTGGATGAAATAATCGAAGGAATCTTTTTGCAGGGATGTCAGTAAATGCGCATCGTCCATGATCAGGTGACCTCCCATTCAATGGCGATTAAATTGACGGACTGTGCAGCAACAGTAAATGACATGCTCAACGTCTTTGCCGTGCCGGTAAATTCGATGTCGTTGGGTTGTGGCTCGGAAGCCAGCTTCAGGCTGCTGACCTGTTCTGCCGACAGATAACCTGGTTCGCCCCATTGCTGCCAGAGGGTAGCAGGATTGGCATTTTCTGCATCAATGCGGTGAATGTCCACCTTGCGCGCCCGCTGGCCCGGCTGCAGCTGGAGTGTCAGCGTGATCGCTTCTTCTCTGATGTCGTGACGTGGCATTGCCTGGTTGATGCACAGTACATGCGCATCGCCTATCCACAGCATGACGGTGGGATGCGATTGTGGCACGGGATAATGGCGTTCGCCCAGTTTGGCGACCATTGCCAGCGCCTGATAAATGGGCTTCTTTATGCCATGCAAGGTCATCAGACCAAAGCCACCGTGAAAAGGCTGGCTGGGAAAGTAATTTTCTTCAAATATATCGGAAAATGTCCAATAGCTATAGGCATCGACCACATCATCAACGCCCATGACAATGCGGGTCGCCAGCGCAGCGGCAAAAGAGCCATCATGCTGTGGGTCACGCGGATTGGACGTGATATTCCATTCCGTGTACAACAAAGGTTTTCCTTCAGCCTGGGCTCTTGCGCTCAACGCGTGTTCACGCATGACATCCAGCGGCGCATGTTCCAGTTGGGTCACCGTATCAGCACCGATCTCACCAAAGGCATCGGTCGGATAATAATGCGTGCTGATGAAGTCAGCAGGCAAATCACGGGATTTGCAAAATTCCTGGAACTCAGGTATCCACGCATTGCCAGCAGAGGCGGGGCCGCCAACCCGTAAACGGGTATCCACTCCCTTGATCGACCTGACCGTGGTTTCATACAGATCAAAATAAGCTAGCTGCCCTCCCGTCCAGAAAGCGGGCAGATTAGGTTCGTTCCACACTTCGAAATACCATTGCGCGACTTCATCGATACCGTATCTATCTACCCAATGGGCGGCCAGACGGCGCATGAGTTCACCCCATTCTTCAGGGTGACGTGGTGGCGTGATATTACCCTTGTAATGAAAAACAATATCGCCACCCGAGGACAACGTCGACGGCATGAACGACATTTCAACAACAGGCCGCATACCTATGGAAACAAGAAAATCAAAAATCTGATCTGCATTGAAAAAAGAATAAACGAATTGATTGCTCTGGCAAATCAGCGTACCCATATCGTCATCAAGCAAACCATGGAAACGGATATATTGAAAACCAAGATCGTCATGAGCCTGCCTTAGCTGTGCCTGCCAGTCAGCGCGCAGTGCAAGTGTCGCATGGCCACTACCAACGCATTTCCGCCACGGATGACGCAGGCTCGTCGGTGTAGCATTTAAATCGCAATGTAAGGTAATAGGCATGATGATACAGGGCTTGTATGGATAACCAATGTAGCATCGAAATTCGATCGCTGACGTGCGCTGGCGTACACAAGAAATTTTTTAAGCCGGAGGTTTCAGCTTGCGTCTTCATTTGATCTCCCTTTGGTAAGCACATGGAAGAGAGTCGACAAGTATTAATCGAATCCTGTGCCTGTGATTAATCGTTTACTGCCGCAGCAGCCTGGCAAATCGTTAAAGAGTTAGCATGATCCTGCTATGCCATGGAAGGATATCCCTGACCTGTGAGCCATTTCCACATCTTGCATACGCTCACTACACTCCTTCGATTGCGGGATTCTGAAATGGTCCAACTCACCTTCAACCGCTGCTTCTCAGTATCAGATCGAATACTGAGTGGCAGAGGTGTTTATGCCACTAATCCGATCAACTAAACTTGGGAATCTCTCACCTGACGATAAAAGAAGGTTGCGAACTACAAGTGCATGAGAACTCCCCCTTGTTTCCATCCAAAAAAGTTAATGAATAAATGGAATCATTAGAAATTATTTCGGATCGCATGTAAGCAAAAACCCACCCCTCGTAGAGGAAGTGGGTTCTTGTTTACATCTTAAAAAAGTTCGGGGTTAAAACGGAATATCATCATCCATATCCGAGAAATTCGGTGCCGGGCGTGAGGCTGGGGCCTGGCGTTGTTGTGGGGCTGCCTGTGGGCGTGGTGCTGGTGCACCTCCACCGCCGCCGCCGTAACCACCACCATCATCCATGCCTGCGCCGCCGCCCATGCCCTGGCGGCTGCCCAGCATTTGCATGCTGTCGGCCTTGATGTCGGTTGCGTATTTTTCTACGCCGTCTTTGTCGGTGTACTTGCGGGTGCGCAGGCTGCCTTCAACGTAGACTTGCGAACCTTTTTTCAGATATTGACCGGCGATTTCTGCCAGTTTGCCGAAGAAGGTAATGCGGTGCCATTCTGTCTGTTCTTTCTTTTCACCGCTGGATTTGTCTTTCCAGCTATCGGTGGTTGCCACGGTGATGCTGGTCATTGCATCGCCTGATGGCATGTAACGGGTTTCCGGGTCTCTCCCAAGGTTGCCAACGATAATGACCTTGTTCACTGATGCCATGTATTTCTCCTCATTTTTCCTGATACAAATTAATTTATGCCTTGACCGCAGGCACAGTTTTGCTGCGCTTGGGGATGTTAGGCATATTGATAGCGATTATAAGCCAGACCGCTGTCAGCACTGCACTTACGATGAAAACCGAGTTCGATGCCATATTCTGTTTAATCCAGCCCCCCAGCAAACCGCCACAGAACAGGCCCAGGGCCTGTAAGGTGTTATATACGCCCAGTGCCGCACCTTTGGCGGCTGGTGGGGCAATACGCGATACCAGGGATGGCTGGCATGCCTCCAGGATGTTGAAGGCAATAAAAAATGCAAACAGCAAGCCTACCAGCATGGCTGGAGATTGCAAGTATTGCCACAAACCAAGCTCAACCACCAGCAAGAGGGCGATTGCGGCAACAAAGACTTGTTTCATTTTGCCAAATTTTTCACCGATGAAAATCGCTGGCAACATGGCGATGAAAGAGGCGAACATGACTGGCAGGTAGACTTTCCAGTGTGCAGCCACCGGCAAATCCGCATATTGCACCAGTGCCGCTGGCACGACGACGAACATGGCCATCTGCGTCAGGTGCAGGGCAAACACACCGTAATTGAGGCGCATGAGTTCAGTATTTTTCAAGACCACGGACAGGGGTACGGGTTTATGGCGTATGGCGGGTGCTTCTGGCGTGATGAATAAGACAACCGCGATACCGACCAGTGACAAGACGCCGGTCATGGCAAAAATGCCACTCATGCCTATGCTTTGGTACAGCAAGGGCGCGGCAACCAGTGAAAACGCAAAAGTCAGGCCTATGGAGCCGCCCACCATGGCCATGGCCTTGGTGCGATGTTCTTCTCTGGTGGTATCGGCTATGAGGGCGGTGATGGCGGCGGAGATCGCACCTGCGCCCTGTATGCCACGACCGATGATGACACCAACTACCGTCGTTGCAGATGCGGCAACAAATGCACCCATCGCGAACAGCAACAGGCCAATGACGATGATGCGCTTGCGGCCAAACTTGTCTGAAGCTATTCCAAACGGGATTTGCCCAAATGCCTGGCTCAGGCCATACATGCCCATGGCGAGGCCAACCAGGCTGGCATTGTCACCATCAGGCAGGGTCTTGGCATGAATCGCGAACACGGGCAGGATGAGGAACAGGCCCAGCATGCGCAAGGCAAAGATGGACGCGAGGGAAGCACTGGAGCTGATCTCCTCACGGCTCATGCCAGCAGGCTCTTGCTCATTCAGGGCGGAAGCGTCGGAAGATGTTGCAATAGTCATATTCAAAAAGCTCGTCTAGTGTGTTTAGTTTGCGCAAAGCAAAGACGAGCCCGCGGTAATTTTCAAAACCCGTTATAGTATCAGGTTGCACGCCTACTTCCCCCAATTCGGCCCAAATTCAGCACAGAGATTATGACGACACGCACAAAAGCAGTAAAAGCGCCCAAACCGGCAGAAATCGACTTTGATGCCAGTGATGTTCAATTGGCACAAAAACGTGATTTGATACGCGTACGCGGTGCACGCACACATAACCTGAAAAATATCAGCATAGACTTGCCACGCAATAAGCTCGTGGTCATCACCGGCTTGTCTGGTTCTGGCAAGTCTTCACTGGCTTTTGATACCCTGTATGCAGAAGGTCAGCGTCGCTATGTAGAATCGTTGTCGGCCTATGCGCGCCAGTTTTTGCAGTTGATGGAAAAACCGGATGTGGACTTGATCGAGGGTTTGTCACCAGCCATCTCTATCGAGCAAAAAGCCACTTCGCATAACCCGCGTTCTACTGTTGGCACGGTCACCGAGATCCATGATTACTTGCGTCTGCTGTATGCGCGCGTGGGTACACCATATTGCCCTGATCACCCGGAAAACCCGCTGGCCGCGCAATCAGTGTCGCAAATGGTGGATGCCGTGCTGGCCATGCCTGACGACACCAAGCTGATGATACTTGCGCCTGTGGTTGCCAACCGCAAGGGTGAGCACATGGATTTGTTTGAGCAGATGCAGGCACAGGGCTTTATACGTTTTCGCGTGCAGAGCGGCACGCATGAAGCGAAGATTTATGAAGTCGATAATCTGCCGAAACTGAAGAAGACCGAGAAGCATACGATAGATGTGGTCATAGACCGCGTCAAGGTCAAGGCAGATATCAAACAGCGACTGGCAGAATCATTTGAGACTTGTTTGCGCCTGGCCAATGGCCGCGCCCTGATTGTGGATATGGATAGCAATCATGAGCAATTATTCTCGAACAAATTTGCCTGCCCTATTTGCGGTTATTCATTGCAGGAACTGGAACCGCGCCTGTTCTCTTTCAATAATCCCATGGGTGCCTGCCCTGAATGTGATGGTCTCGGGCATATAGAATTTTTTGATCCTAAGCGTATCGTCGCCTTCCCTAACTTGTCATTGGCCAGTGGTGCAGTCAAGGGCTGGGACAGGCGTAATCAGTTCTACTTCCAGATGCTGTCCAACCTGGCGGCTTACTATGAATTTGATATTGATACGCCTTATGAACAGTTGCCGGAATCGGCACAGCAAACGATATTGTATGGTTCAGGAAAACAGCAAATACCGTTTACCTATATCAATGAAAAAGGCCGTACCGTCATCAAGGAACACAGCTTTGAAGGCGTGGTCACGAACTTGCAACGCCGTTATCGCGAAACTGATTCCATGGCCGTCAAGGAAGAGCTGGCCAAGTTCATCAATGAAAAACAATGCCCGTCTTGCGATGGCGCACGCCTGCGCATAGAAGCGCGTTTTGTCAAGGTGGGAACAGGCAAGCAAGAGAAAGCGATTTACGATATCAGCGCCATGCCTTTGCGCGAGACCCTGCACTTCTTTGAGCATCTGAAACTCACAGGTTCCAAGCGAGATATTGCTGACCGCATCATCAAGGAAATCACGGCACGCCTGACTTTCCTGAACAATGTCGGCCTGGATTATCTGTCACTGGAACGCAGTGCCGATACTCTCTCTGGCGGCGAAGCCCAGCGCATACGCCTGGCATCGCAAATTGGTTCTGGCCTCACTGGTGTCATGTATGTACTGGATGAACCCTCTATCGGCCTGCATCAGCGCGACAATGACAGGCTCATCGATACGCTCAAGCATTTGCGCGATATCGGCAATAGCGTGCTGGTGGTCGAGCATGATGAAGACGCCATACGCTGCGCCGACTTTGTAGTCGATATGGGGATAGGCGCGGGCGTACATGGTGGTGAAATTATTGCCCAGGGTACGCTGGAAGACATCATGAGCAATACGCGTTCGCTGACTGCACAATATTTGAGTGGCGCGCTGGAAATTGCTGTGCCTAAAAAGCGCACGAAAGCAGACCCGGCCAAGCAATTGCTGATTGCCGGTGCACGCGGTAATAACCTCAAAAAAGTCTCAATGAAATTGCCAGTGGGTTTGCTGACTTGCGTGACCGGTGTTTCTGGTTCAGGCAAATCGACGCTGGTGAATGACACGCTTTACCACGTCGCGGCGCGTCACCTTTATGGTTCACAGACTGAACCAGCAACATTTGACCATGTCAGCGGCCTTGAGCATTTTGATAAAGTCATTTCTGTCGATCAGGCACCTATCGGTCGTACCCCACGTTCCAACCCTGCGACGTACACCGGTTTGTTCACGCCTATACGTGACCTGTTCGCTACCGTGCCAACGGCAAAAGAACGTGGCTACAGCGCTGGCCGTTTCTCATTCAACGTCAAGGGTGGCCGTTGTGAAGCCTGCCAGGGTGATGGCGTGATCAAGGTAGAGATGCATTTCTTGCCGGACGTGTACGTGCCTTGCGATGTTTGCCACGGCAAGCGTTATAACCGCGAAACCCTGGAAGTGCATTACAAGGGCAAGAACATCAATGAAGTGCTGGGCATGACCGTGGAAGATGCATTTGAATTCTTCAAGGTTGTTCCTATCATTGCGCGCAAACTGCAAACCCTGCTGGATGTGGGCCTGGGTTATATACGCCTGGGGCAGAGTGCTACTACCCTGTCGGGCGGTGAGGCACAACGCGTGAAGCTGTCGCTGGAATTATCCAAACGTGATACTGGCCGCACGTTGTACATCCTGGATGAACCGACCACAGGCTTGCACTTCCATGATATCGCCCTGCTGCTGAAGGTGATACACAGGCTGCGTGACCAGGGCAATACTGTGGTCATCATCGAGCATAATCTGGATGTCATCAAGACGGCTGACTGGCTCATCGATCTTGGTCCTGAAGGCGGTGCTGGCGGCGGCAAGATTATTGCGACAGGTACACCGGAAGAAGTAGCGGCTAATCCTGAGAGTGTGACTGGCAAATATCTTGCACCGCTGCTGAAGAAATCCAAATAAAGTAATGCGTTGATGTGAGGCGCTGTTCCTGAACAGGGAATAGCGCCTTTTTATTGATGTTGCGTTAGGCGGCACTCATTTTAATGACGACACTTTAGGCTTGGTTATAATAGTCTCCAATCCGCAGCACATCAGTTCTGCAATCACTAAAACAGGACTTACGCAAAATTGTCCCAGCAAGGCTATCGCTAAGGTAGCCTCCCTAGCAAGGGAGGCTCGTTATGTTGGCAGACAACATGTTGTCTGAAACCCCAACTACACCGTAGCGACGAAGACAGTCTTAGTACGCAGCTGGGGCGGTTTTGCGTAAGTCCTATACAAGATACCTGCTTAGCAATGACCATACGCCTGATCGTTGGCCTGGGTAACCCCGGCCCTGAATATGAACAAACCCGTCACAATGCCGGTTTCTGGCTGGTAGATCAATTGCCAGCCAGCCTGCAAAGGGACAAGAATTTCAATGCCCTGGTGGGCAAGACCCGCATCGCCAATCAGGAAGTGTGGCTGGTGGAGCCGCAAACCTTCATGAACCGGTCAGGGCAATCAGTCGGAGCGATCTGTCGCTTCTATAAAATCACGCCAGACCAGGTACTGGTCGTGCATGATGAACTGGATATCATGCCTGGCATTGCCAAGCTCAAACTCGGTGGCTCATCCGGCGGGCATAATGGCCTCAAGGATATTACGGCAGCTCTTGGCACCCAGGATTACTGGCGTTTGCGCATAGGCATAGGCCACCCGCGCAGCCTGAATTTAACGCAAGGTGTGGCCGACTTTGTCTTGCACAGGCCACGCAAGGAAGAACAGGGCCCGATAGACGAAGCGATCGCCAATAGCCTGGCTGTGCTACCCTTGCTGGTTGAAGGTAAATTCCCTGAAGCGATGATGCAGCTCCACACGACAAAATGAGTTCAGCGATACAAATCCACGCAGGCCGCAAAGCCTACGCTCACTTGCGTGAGCACGGCTTGCGCGCGCAGGACGTTGCCATTATTCCGGCAGCGGCTGGCGGCCCCAAGGGTTTGATATTGCAGGCTTTGGATCAATGGATATTTGGTGAATGGCTGCCGACTGCGCCGCGTGAACGCACACTGATTGGCGCCTCTATCGGCGCATGGCGCATGGCCGCGGCCAGCCATACTGACCCGGTAGCAGCGTTCCAGCGTCTGGGTGATTTGTATTGCGAACAGCGTTATCCTGAAAAACCTTCAGCCCAATATGTGACGCGGGAAATACAGAATCTCTTGCATGACTTTATTGGCGGGCATGAGGCAGAAGTTGTCAACCAGCCTTTGCACAGACTGCATTTGCTGGCAGTACGCGGGCGTGGCTTGTTGAGCGCCCCTAAATCTGTGCACAAGGCCAAGGCCGGTTTTGTGGCAGCGACCTTTGCCAACCTGGCTTCGCGTTCGCGTCTGGCCAGACACATGGACCGTGTGATTGTTGGCGATACGCGTGACCCGCTATTCTGGCTAAAAGCCAAATTCGATGGGTTTGATACCCACTTTTGTCCGCTGAAGACGGATAACCTGGGTTGGTCGCTGCTGGCATCTGGCACGCTGCCGCTGATCATGGAACCGGTAAGGAATATCCCGCATACGCCAGCGGGTACTTACTGGGATGGCGGCATCATTGATTACCACCTGGCCCTACCCTACTCTCGTGTGGCCGGCAGCAAGGATGGCGACCTGGTACTCTACCCGCATTTTACAGATCACATCGTGCCCGGCTGGCTGGACAAACCCATGCCCTGGCGTAGGGCTGGTACGGGTGTCAACCGGCAATGGCTGGATAATGTGATCATGGTATCACCATCACCCTCTTTCCTGAAGACGCTGACACGCGGCAAGCTACCGGATAGAAAAGATTTTTTTTACTATGGATTGAATCACGATTTCCGCATCCAGAACTGGAAGCTGGCGATCAGCGAAAGCGGACGTATGCGGGATGACTTTGCGGCATTTGTTGAAAAGCCAAATCTTGATCTGGTGCAGGCCTTGAATTTTTGAAACCGCCTTGACTATGATGGCAATTGCAGGCGACGCCCTTCCACATACTGTATAAGTTCAGGAAAAAATTCCTGAAAGCCTTTGCTCAATGCATCGTAGTTGCTCTGCAAATCACCCAGACCTGCGCGCAGCAAATCACCGTTCCTCGACAGCCTTTGCGAAGTACGCTCGACGGCAATTCTGACGCCATCAAATGCATGGTAAGAGCCCAGCCAGTCCTGGCTCAACATGCGCGGCAGGGCTGCTTGCAGATTATCAGGCAAGACTATCTTTGATTGCTCTTGCAGAGCGCGATAAAAACGCTGTATCAATTCCGCACGCGGAGCCGGGCTGTCCTGCGGCCAATGCTGGCTCAGAACATGATCATAAAAAATATCCAGCAAAATACCGGCGTAACGGCGGTGCCGATCCTGGAATAAAGCTTTCGCTTGTAGCACGATGGGGTGGCTGTCGGTATAGCTATCAACCAGTCTGTGCATCTGGATATCAGCCTGGATTTCAGGATGATAAAGTGCGGTGTCTTTCAGTTTGACAAAGTCACCGAGCAAGGCTCCCAGCATGGCGTGATCGCTATGCTGGGCCAGGTAAATGTGGGCGAGATAATTCATACGTGGGCCAAGTATATCGGTCTTTGTGCTTGCCTGCTGCCGCGTCCAGTTCTTTAGCTTTACTCTTCTGACTGCTCACTATCTTTGTCTGCGACATCAGTAACTGCCCTGGCAGTAGGCACATGCCGCCCCTGCTGTTTCAGCGCCTGCCTGAGCAAATACTCAACCTGGGCATTGGCACTGCGCAGCTCTTGTGCCGCCATGCGTTCGATCTCGTTCCACAACAGGGGATCGATACGCAGGGGGAAGGATTTTTTCCCTGGGCTTGCCATTAGCTGACATTCAATCGAGGCGTCAGATAACTGAGCAGGCGTTGCGGGTCTTGCGTACCAAGACGTATGCTTTTGCCATTGCGCATGCTCAGACGTATCGCCTGCTTGCCATGGGCGTTATACAGCATGCCCTGCCTGGTCCTGCGTATACCCCAGCCGTCAAGAAAACTGGTACTTGCCGGCTCTGCCAGACGGATATCTGCCAATGCGACCGTCCACACTGGCCAGCCCAGCCAGCCAAAACGCCATGACAGATGCGTTGCATCCACCCGTATGGTCAGGTTGCCCAGTATCAGCAATACCAGCAAATTAACCAGCAACACGATAAATGGAGCCCATGCTGCACGGGGGGCGCCAGCGACCATGTGTATGCCGATGTTAAACAGGCCCATCAATGGCATGAATATCCACAGAAATTTGAATAATTGTCTTTCCACATAAATAGGGTGTTGCATATACTTGGTCCAAGTTTTTAATTGTACAAAGTGCCGGTATTGATGACAGGCTGGGTCTCTTTATCTGAACACAGCACTACCAGCAGATTGCTGACCATGGCAGCTTTTCTTTCATCATCGAGCTCACATATCTTGCGCTCTGACAGTCCTTGCAACGCAGCTTCCACCATGCTGACTGCACCATGCACGATTTTTTTGCGGGCGCTGATGATGGCTTCTGCCTGCTGGCGGCGCAACATGACCTGGGCAATTTCTGCGGCATAAGCCAGATGGGTGAGCTTGGCGTCTTCGACATCAATGCCGGCTGCAGTGAAGCGCTTGTGCAATTCATCACGCATGGCACCGGCCACCACATCCATGCCTGCACGCAATGTAGTCTCGCCATCGGCAAGGTCTTCACCATCGTCATAGGCGTATTGGGTTGCCAGGTGGCGTATTGCAGCTTCAGCCTGGATGTTCACAAAACGTTCAAAATCATCGACATTGTAAATCGCCAGCGCTGTGTCCTGCACACGCCAGATAATGGCAGCACCAATTTCTACGGGATTGCCGCGCTTGTCATTCACTTTCAGGGGTGCAGTGTTCAAGGTACGGGCACGCAGGCTGAGCTTGCGTTTGGAGTAGAAAGGATTGACCCAGCGCAGGCCTTCGCTGCGGTCTGTGCCCTTGTATTGACCAAACAGCGACAGCAAGGCAGCTTCGTTCGGTTGCAGCATGTACAGACCCGTCAGGGTGAAAATGCCGACGACCACCACAGCAAGGCGCGCCATTACACCTGGCAAACTTGGCTGATCTGCACCAACAAGATCGATAAAACTGTAGACACCGCCTGCCACAAACAGCAGGCCGACAATAATCATGAAATAACCGTCAAGCGATGGGCGGGAGCGCTCTTGTATTAATTTTTTAGCAGTCGCTGGCACTGAGGTGGTACTCATACTTTCTCCTGATTGATGGCACTTTGAAATCAAAGTGATATCACTTTAGGGCGCAAGCATGGAAATGTCAAGACGGGAATAAAAATGTATGACAGCGACCAGGAATAACAAAAAGGCCACACTTATGGGCTCACTTCATTACGGGTGAGCCCTTTAAAGATGTAGTAAAAAAATGCTTAGGGTCAGGACAAGGGAAACAAATTCTTCACCCGGTTGCCGGCCAGCTGTTTGCTCGCCGCCAGCACGGAAAGACAGGGTCGTGGCTGGCAAACTTTGGGCATGGATTCTGGCTCAATAGCATGCGGTGTTACAGGTTTGCTACGGGTACCAGCGAAATACAAGAGTACGCCCAGCAAGGCTGCCGAGATCAATACCCAGAACATGACATCGCTATGGAAATGCGCCAGCAAAAAACCGCATATAACCGGATTAAGTGCAGCACCAAACATGGCCAGGCTTTGCGCGCCATAGTAACTGCCACGCCTGTCGGCAGGCGCAATCATGTCGATGAACATATATTCGCAAGGGATGACAATGACTTCGCCGACGGTGAAAGCCAGTGTTGCCACCACCCAGCTTAACGAACTGCTGGCATGCATGAAACCCAGCAAACCCACCGCATACAACATGGCACCCAGGCTGACCCAGCGGAACAAGTATTTTTGCTGCATGAGTTTACCCACCGGATATTGCAATACCACCACCGTCACCGCATTGGTGATGAGGATGAATGGCAGCAATTGCGCTGTCGCCTGCACCCCTTGGCTGACGATCAGGTATTGCGACAAGTAGCCGGAGACAAAACGGCCAAATACAAAGGAAGTCAGTACACTACCCGTAGTGAACAGAACCAGACGGCTGTCGCTTCTCAACACACGCATGGTCGCCTTGAAGCCTGCCGGGCTTGCTTTGACGTCAGAACCTGTCCTGGCTGTCGCAACCTGCCTGCCCAGCACCTGCGATGCCAGCAGAGAGAAACCTGCAGCCAGCCATAATGGCGCTGATATCTTGATGGCAAACAGCCAGGCACCCAGCACTGGGCCGAGGGCAAAAGCGACATTGATAAGTGTGTAGTTGAGGGCGAATGCTTTTGGCCTTTGATCTGGCGGCAATAAATCAGCCAGCATGGCTTTCAGGGAAATGCCGCGCAAGGTCAGTGCAGACTCTATGCACATCAATGCCAGCAAGGCGGTAAATGCATTCGGTGCTATCGTCAGCGACGCAGTACACATGGCGACCACCACACCCGCCAGTTTCATCAGTAAATTCTTGCTGACGCGGTCTGCCAGATAACCGGCATACAGGCTGAACAAAGTAGAAAAGAAAATACTGCCGCCCAGCACCCAGCCTATGACTTGCGGGTTGAGGCCAAGATGCTCATTCAGATACAGCGCCATGAAAGGCAGGGCCACTGCGCGCCCCATGACAAAGACAAAGGAACTGAATAAAAGCCGTATCACGGTTGCGGGAAAGCGGGACATCATCTTCCTTTTTTTTGGTCATTCAAACAGCAAGCGCTTGTTGATGTTGATGAGTATCTACAAAAAAGCAGAAACAAAAAATGGATATAATTTAAAAAATTTTTTCCTCTTTTATGTCTTCGTTATCGGGATAGACTATTCGCCATGAAACTGCTCGATCAATACCGCAAACTGCATGTCTTTTTGCAGCATCATGAACAACAGCCTGGCCTGCCAGCGCTAGCACTGGCCATGCATTGCAGTGAGCGCAATATGCGCAACCTGTTGGCGAAAATGCAGCAGCGTGGCTGGCTGGACTGGCAGGCGGGGCGCGGGCGGGGCAATCATTCGCAGCTTGAATTTTTGCAAACCCCGGATAGCCTCGCGCTGGATCATCTGTCTCAATATCTGGCACGCGGTGATCTGGAACAAGCCTTTGCCAGCCTGGATGATAACCAGCGCCAGCAACTGGCATCGCGCCTGCCTGATTATCTGGGCATGCCGGACAGTGCCTGCCGCAGCCTGCGCATGCCCTTGTTCCGCACGGTAGAAAGCCTGGACCCTTTAAAAGTATATGGCCGTCTGGAAGCGCATCTGGTGCGGCAAATCTTCTCGCGCCTGACGACGTTTGATCATGAGCAAAATGCCTTGCGCCCGGCTATCGCCCATCATTGGGAAAGTGAAAAAAATGGCAGCGTCTGGCATTTCTGGTTGCGGCCTGGATTGAGCTTTCATGATGGTGCTGAACTGGGCACTGAAGATGTCAAAGCCAGCTTCTTGCGCCTGCGTGATGAGTCGGCGATTTATCAGCGGCTGTACCATCACTTGCAGCATGTAGAAACTGGGGCCAGCCAGCGCGTGAGTTTTTATCTCGATCATCCTGATCAGTTGTGGCCAAATTGCCTGGCCACGGCCAATTCGTCCATCGTGCCGCGCCAGCGTGCGGCTGACTTTGCACGTTTCCCGGTTGGCAGCGGTGCATTTCGCGTAATACGCAACAATACCTATCAACTGACCTTGCAGGCTTTCAAGGATTATTATCGTGAACGCCCTTTGCTTGATGAAATAGATTTGTGGATGCTACCGCCACCATCCGGCCCGTCTGGATTTGATTTGCAGTTTGGTTATGCCAACCAGGATTGTTCAAAAAAACAAACCATCGCTGGCGCAGAATCCGGTTGCACTTACATCATCTGCAATTCTTCACGCAGTTTTTTTAAAACTACTGAACAAAGACTGGCACTGGCAGACTGGCTCGCACCTGAAACCCTGTTCGATCCGGAAGAGCGCAGCAGGAAACCAGCATCAGGCTTGTTGGCAATCTGGAAGCACCGCGTCGCCAAAAAACCAAAGTGCAGCAGCTTTAAGGCTGGCAGCAAATTACGCATGGTCAGTGGCCAGACCCCTGAAATGTTGTGTCTGGCGCAAGCGGTAAAGCAAAGACTAGAGGCTGGTGGCGTCACCGTCAACTGGACCAGCCTGCCCTATGATCAATTGCTGGCACGCGACTGGATGAAAGATGCAGATGTAGTCGTGACCCGTGAAATCATGCACGATGATCAGGATTTTGGTTGCTATGAATGGTTTGTTGCCGACAGCGTATTCCGTCGCTGGATGCCAGCCAGTGCGCTGAAACCACTGGATTCTGAGCTGATGAAAATAAAGGAACTGGCAGACAGCAAACGCCGCATGCTGGCTTATGCGCGGATAGGCAGACGCCTCGTCAAAGAAGGCTGGATGATACCGGTCTCACATGAAAACCAGCAAGTCAGCATCGCCCCGCATGTGGCAGGTGTGAGGATGACGCCGTTTGGCTTTGTGTCATTTAATGAACTATGGCTAAAGCATTAGCATTCGCATTGATCCTTTCTGAAGACATCATATAATTTGCTTTCTACGGTAAGATGCTGATCCAATCCCTCTTTGTTTGCCCTGCATGAAAACCCGTATACGCACTGAAGCCGCCGCCCTCTGGACCATTGCCTGGCCTGTCCTGATAGGACAACTCGCCACCGTAGGCATGAGCGTGGCCGACGTTGCCATGACGGGCCACCTCAGCGCGAACGACCTCGCTGCAGTGTCACTGGGTGCGAACGTCTGGGTAATTATCCTGGTCAGTGTGATGGGCATCATGATGGCGGTGAACACCGTCATCGCCCATGAAGTCGGCGCAGAAAACCATGAGCGCGTACCGCACATGGTGCGCCAGGCTTTATGGCTGGGTCTGGGTGTGGGCCTGGTTGGCTGTGTGTTGTTGAATGTCGCCACGTTGGTCTTCAATTACCTGCAACTGGACCCTGCCATCAATGCCAAGGCTTCGCAGTTTGTGCATGTCATCAGCCTTGGTATGCCCGCCTTTGCCATGTACCGTGCGCTGTATGGTTACACCACCAGCCTGAACCAGACAAAACCTGTGATGGTGATTGCACTGGGTGGCCTGGCTTTTAATATCATCATCAACTGGCTGTTCATTTATGGTCACCTTGGCTTCCCCAAGCTGGGTTCTACCGGCTGTGCCTTGGCAACCGGCATGGGCCTGTGGCTGATGCTGGGCGCAATGCTATTCTGGATGCGCCGTGCCGCAGCCTATAAGGAAACTTTCCCATTCAGCCATTATGAGGCACCGAACTGGGCAGAGATACGCTCTACCCTGCGCCTGGGACTGCCTATAGGTGTTACTTATTTTGCTGAAGTATCCGCCTTTGGTGCAGTTGGTTTGTTGATCGCGCGCTTTGGCGTGGTGCCGGTATCGGCCAACCAGATTGCCTTGAATTTTTCATCACTGGTGTTCATGGTGCCATTGAGCCTGGGCATCGCCCTTACCACGCGGGTCGGGCAAACCCTGGGTGAAGGTGACCCGGAACGGGCGCGCTTTATCTCCTGGACAGGGTATGCACTATCAACCAGCTTCGCCGTCATATCGGCACTGGGCATCATGATCTTCCGCGATCTGGTGGCAGCTGCTTATACTTCTGATCCGGCAGTGCAAGGCATGGCATCCGAGTTGCTGCTGTATGCGGCCATCTTTCAGTTGTCGGATGCGGCACAGGTCACCGCATCCTGTGCCATACGCGGCTATAAAGTCACGCGCACGCCAATGCTGATACACCTGATGGCCTTTTATGGCTTTGCCCTGCCAATAGGTTGTGTGCTCGGCCTGGCACCGGCGTGGCTGCCTTGGCAGCCTGAACAGCCAATGGCCGCACGCGGTTTCTGGATAGGCCTGGTACTAGGCCTGACTATTGCCGGGATCATGCTGACAGGCTTGTTGCATCAACTCAGTAAGCACAGGATCAGGCAAGCGGCTGGCTTGTCCAATGCAGTCGCCTGACATCACGGTGTATGGGGAAATGTCATCAAATCGAGGCGTAGCTATCAAATTGACTACTTAAGACCCGCTATTAAGCGGATAACTGCTGTATTTATCAGCAAGATTGTTGGCAATTCAGGCCAGAAACGGTCTGAAGGGCAGGCTTTCCGGTAAAATAGCGGGTTAATCAAATCCAACTGGCAAAACATCATGAGTCTCCAATGCGGCATCGTCGGCCTGCCTAACGTCGGCAAATCCACCCTGTTCAATGCGCTGACCAAAGCAGGCATACCGGCAGAAAATTATCCTTTCTGTACGATAGAGCCAAATGTGGGTGTCGTTGAAGTGCCTGATCCACGTCTCAAACAACTGTCCGACATCGTCAAGCCTGAACGCGTCCAGAACGCCATCGTTGAATTTGTCGACATCGCCGGTCTGGTGGCAGGTGCTTCCAAAGGTGAAGGCCTGGGCAACCAGTTCCTCGCGCACATCCGCGAAACTGACGCCATCGTCAACGTCGTGCGTTGCTTTGAAGATGACAATGTGATTCATGTGGCTGGCAAAGTCAGCCCGCTGGATGATATCGAAGTCATCCAGACAGAACTGGCACTGGCCGACATGGGCACAGTAGAAAAAGCCATCCACCGCGAAAACAAGAAAGCCCGTTCTGGCGACAAAGATGCCGTCAAGCTGGTCGCCGTGCTGGAACGCATCATGCCAGCCCTGAACGATGCCAAGCCTGTGCGCGCACTGGGTCTGGACGCAGAAGAAATGCTGCTGATCAAACCACTGTGCCTGATCACGGCCAAGCCAGCCATGTATGTTGCCAACGTTTCTGACAGCGGCTTCACCAATAACCCACTGCTGGATCAACTGACAGCCTATGCAAATTCACAAAATGCCCCTATCGTGGCAATTTGTGCTTCCATAGAATCTGAAATCGCTGATCTGGACGACGCCGATAAAGCGGATTTCCTGGCCGACATGGGCATGCAAGAACCTGGCCTTGACCGCCTGATACGCGCTGCATTCAAATTGCTGGGCCTGCAAACCTACTTTACCGCCGGTGTGAAGGAAGTACGCGCCTGGACCATCCACGTAGGCGACACCGCCCCGCAAGCAGCAGGCGTGATCCACACCGACTTCGAACGCGGCTTCATCCGCGCCCAGACCATTGCATTTGATGACTACATCAATTTCAAGGGCGAATCCGGTGCCAAGGAAGCAGGCAAGATGCGCGCCGAGGGTAAGGAATATGTGGTCAAGGATGGGGATGTGTTGAATTTCTTGTTTAACGTCTGATCAGGACTGAACAAGGCCATAAAACCCAACAAAAGCCGCGACATTCGCGGCTTTTTTATTTCCTGCATTGCCCTTGTGCTTCAGATGTCATATTTTAGGCGCATCATTATTTAACCAAGTCCACTTCGCGGAGTCAATTTGCCTGACAAGAGCCCCAGCGTCACCACCGGTGCGAGCGTCTCATGAAACTTGATGTCCGCACCATCATGCTGATGCTGAGCGGGATTAATCTGCTGGGTGCGGGCATGATGGCACTGATCAGTTTTCATGCGGACAATATCAAGGGCGCGCGTCAGTGGGCCGCGGGGCATTGCTGCATGTGCATAGGGATTTTTACCAGCACCCAGATGTCGCCTGATTGGCCTTTATGGATTATTGCCAGCGTACCTTTGATCACCGGTTGTGGTTATGGGCTGATCTACAATGGCATTGAAGCCTTCAATGGCAAACGTTGCCATTACTGGTTCACGGTGTGGGTGGGCGGGCAAATGATGGTGCAGAGCCTGTGGCTGGGCATATGGCGTGATGACATACGCATGCTGGTGATTGCCAACTCTATCCTGTTCAGTTGCGTATTCGGTGCCTGTGCACTGAACTTGATGGTCAAAGCCACACAACCGCTGAAAACTGCCTACAATCTGGCCACCGTTTCTTTTGCCTTTATTGCCCTGATGAGTCTGCTCAGGGCCTTGAATATGATGAGCAAGCCAGCGCAAGAAATCTCACTCTTTGCACAAGGGGATGTCAATCCGGTTTTTCTGGTGCTTGGCGGTCTGTCCCAACTTTCTATTTCTCTATCGCTGGTCATGTTGATCACCTTTCGCCTCGTTAGCGAGTTACGCGAAAAAGCTTCGCACGACAGCCTTACGGGTTTGTTGAACCGCCGGAGTTTTGAAGATGAATCAAGACGCTTGCTGGCGCGTGCCACCCGGACTGGCGAACCGCTGTCTGTGATCATGATAGACGTGGATTTTTTCAAGCGCGTTAATGATGTTCATGGACACCAGGCAGGTGACGAAGTGCTGCGCCGTCTGGCAGCGCTGTTGCAGACCATCGTCCGCAGTGAAGATTGCCTGGCGCGCTATGGCGGCGAAGAGTTTTGCATTTTGCTGACTGGTACTGGCGAACAAGGTGCAGCACAATTGGCTGAACGCGTGCGCCTGCTGTATTCTGAATTACAGATAAACTGGAAGAATGAAGTATTGCAAAGCACTCTGAGCGCAGGCGTAGCAGATTCTTCGAACCGGGGCATGAACCTGAGCGCATTGGTCGAGGCTGCAGACCAGGCATTGTACCGGGCAAAAAAAGCGGGCCGTAACTGTATAGTATTGCATTCAGAAAACGGCCTGCCTGTAGCATAAGCATAGGATTTTGCTTGTTCGATGTCTGCTAAATCTTGATCAATCATTCCCGGTTAGTGCCATTTAAAACTTCACATCCAGACGCACAGAAATATAACGGAATGCATTACGTGTCGGTGTCCAGGTTGTGGTGGTGACATTCGCCACCGGATTAGGTGCTGTTGCATTGAAGCTGGCCAATGGGAAAGAACGGTTGGCGCGGTATTGGCGGTCAAACAGATTATTGACCCTGAAGCTCAAGGTAGCGCGGCCAGATTTTTCACGGAAGCCAAAACCGCCATGCACATAGGTAGTGGCCGGTACAAAGTTCAGCGGGTTTTGATCGAGATTGGAGATCATGTCGCTGGCGTAAACCACATTGCCTGTGACGTAGGCATCAAAACTCATCTCAGGTAATTTCAAATCATATTTAAAACCAACGCTGGCTTTACGCTTGGGTGAAAACGGCATACGTCCGCCCGATACATCAGTGGTATTTTGATCGCCATACAAGGGGTTTTTCAACATGCAGGTATCGTTGAAACCGCCATTGGGACTGCCAGTCACCTGATAGCAAGTAGAGTTCTTGAATGAGGTGATGGTCGCATCGGTGTAGGCGACATTAGCATTGATGAGCAAGTCCCCGCTGGCCAGGGCATTGATGTCAAGTTCTGCGCCCTTGGTCTGCACGCCTTCCAGGCTATTCAGGCGGGTCTGGTAAATCAAGGTATCGGGGATATAGCTGCCTGAATTTTGCTGATAGTCTTTGAACTTGCTGCTGAACAGTGTCGCTGCCACAGTCAGACGGTTATCGAGGAAATTGCCCTTCATGCCGATTTCAAAGCTTTTTGCGGTTTCTGATTTGACAGGTTGCTGGGATGCGGTCAAGGCAGACAGGCTGCTGGTGATATCGTAAGCCTGCCCTTTATAGCCAGTGGATACCGAAACATAGCCCATCAATGTAGGGGTGAATTGTTTTTGCAAACTGAGCTTGCCGGTGGTGGCATTTTCTACATTGCCCACGCTGGAAAAATTATTGACAGCGACATAAGGGCTGCCAAATAGCAATTTGGAAGGGTTTCCAGTTCCGGAAAAATGATAGCCGGATTCTTGCCTGTTAAAACGTATACCGGTCGTCAAAGTATAAGTAGGAATAAATTCCCAACTTGCCTGGCCAAATACGGCTTTATTGATATTGTAGGTGTCGCCATAAAACTCGGTAGGGCTGGTAGCGACCAGGCCATTTTCACCGCGCTTGAAGTAACGCGCCAGTTCATTCTTGCCATACCAAAGGCCAGCAACATAGCGAAAGTTGCCTGTATCTGCCGATACCACACGTATCTCCTGCGTGCGTGAGATGACATCAAAACGGCCATGCTGCTCTGCCCCCTGGTTCAGGCCCGATGACTTGGTCGAACCTGTGACCGGGTAGTACAACATGACAGGTGCATCGGTAAAGTCCTGGTCTCGTGAATCGTAGGCATGATAGCGGTCACCAGAGGTGATTGACGTCAGAGTCGCGCCATTCGACAACTGATAATTCACTCTGAGACCAAAGCCACGCGTCGTCGATTCTTGTCCGGTGAACGTGTCATTGCGGATGGTGCGGTTATCGGGCCCAGGTGTAATCCCTGCCAGCACTTGCGTGATAGGCATCGCTGGGGAATTGTTCAGTAAGCCGTTTTGTATATTAGTGCCCGTCAGGCTGGTGACGACCAGTGCGCAGCAATCTGTTTTTGTATAGTTATAGCGAGGTGAGAAATCAATATCGAGATCGTCTGTCAAACGCCAGTTCAATTTAGCCAGAAAGGTTTTTCCGGCAGAGCCATTGGTCATTTTACCGGTGGTCAGATTATTGACGTTACCAGGAAAATCATTATTGCTGGCCGCGATACGAAAACCGAATTTCTCAGATACTTCACCGCCTATGGATGCACCCAGACGCCACTCCCTGTCGCTGGAAAGCAAGATGCTGGCGCGCGATACGATGGGGCCAGAAATAGGTTTGGTAACAATATTGATAGCACCGGCAATCGCCGATTTGCCGAACAAGGTACTCTGCGGGCCTTTGAGGATTTCAACACGGGAGACATCTGCCAGATCGCAGAAAGCCTGCACCTGCATACCGATAGGAATATCATCAACGATCACGGCAACATCAGACTCCACACCTATGCCTATAGACTGCGTGCCTATGCCGCGCATGTTCAAACCCGTATTTGCCGGGTTGTCACTCTGGGTCTTGGTCAATGCGGGTGACAGGTCGATGATGTCATCGAGGTCGCGCACATTATTGCGCTGCAATTGCTCTTCACCAATGACGGATATCGACATTGGTACATTCTCCAGCTTCTCTACGCGTTTGTTGGCAGAGATAACTACTTTAGCCAGGCCTTTTTCATCTACCTCTGCGGTCGCCGCTGTCGCCTTATTTGCCGTTGATGCTGTCGGCGTTGTTGTAGCGGCTTGCTGCGCCTGTGCGGTGTTCATGCAACTCAGGATAGCCACTGCGACGGCGGCAGTGACCGGGGCTAACTGATATTGCTGCCTGCTGTTATTGCGACCAGAATTTTTGTGTTTGTTTGCATGCTTATTTTTTGTAGTACTGCGGAACATTTTTTGTCTCCTTGCTGTTTTATTTTATAACTGCGAGTTTTATTACTATGTTGCTGCCCGTCCTTATGACACCGATTGCGTCGATAGGTTTACTGTTACTGCTCCGCTTTATCTAGCGCACCAGACAAGGTTTTTTATTGTCGAATGCCCATCCCGGGATCAGGAATTGCATGGCGATCGCGTCATTGCGTGCGCCCAATCCCATGTTCAGATACAGCTGGTGTGCCGCTTCTACTGCGGCCATATCAAGTTCTACACCCAGACCAGGTTTGTCAGGTACGCCTATCACGCCATTGCTGATGTTCAGGGGAGTCTTGGTCAGGCGCTGGCCGTCCTGCCAGATCCAGTGGGTATCGATAGCGGTAACTTTTCCTGGCGCGGCGGCGGCCACATGGGTGAACATCGCCAGTGAGATATCGAAATGATTGTTGGAATGCGAGCCCCAGGTCAACCCCCTCTCCTTGCACATCTGTGCAACGCGGACGGAGCCTTGCATGGTCCAGAAATGCGGGTCTGCCAAGGGGATATCAACAGCCTGTAATTGCACGGCATGGCCGAGCTCGCGCCAGTCGGTGGCTACCATATTGGTGGCGGTTGGCAAGCCGGTTTCGCGGCGAAATTCTGCCATCACTTCACGGCCAGAAAAGCCATCTTCTGCACCGCATGGGTCTTCTGCATAGGCCAGCACATCAGCACGGTCACGGCACAGGCGTATGGCGTCTTTCAATGACCATGCGCCATTTGGATCAAGGGTGATACGCGCATCAGGAAATGCTTCTGCCAGCGCGGTGACGGTTTCAATTTCATCTTCACCACGTAACACGCCACCCTTGAGTTTGAAGTCACGGAAGCCATAGCGTTGATGGGCTGCCCTGGCCAGAGCAAGAACGGATTTGGTATCGAGCGCAGGCTGACAACGCAACATGGCCCAGTCATCGTCTGGCCCCGCAACTGTACCGAGATCAGGATAAGGCAAGCTGGTGTCATGGCGGTTGCCGATGTAGAACAAATAACCCAGCACATCGACCTGGGTGCGCTGCTGGCCTTCACCAAGCAGGGCCGCCACTGACACACCCAGGAATTTGCCTAGCAAATCCAGCAAGGCAGATTCAAGTGCGGTCACCGCATGTACGGTAATACGCAAGTCAAAGGTCTGGTGCCCGCGTCCTTTTGCATCACGCTGCGCAAAGGCGGTGCGGACTTGATTAAGCATGCTGTTAAAGGCTCCGACAGGCTGACCAATGATGAGGGGCCGCGCGTCATTCAGGGTTTTTTCTATCTCTGCACCTCCTGGTACTTCACCCACACCCTGGTTGCCAGCACTGTCTGTCAGGATCACGATATTGCGGGTGAAATAAGGACCATGGGCACCACTCAGATTGAGCAGCATGCTGTCGTAACCAGCCACCGGTATCACTTGCAACCTGGTCACAAAGGGTGTGGCCTGCACTTGAAAACGGGGATTGCTAACATTGGAAAAAACGGGTGTTTGCATAAATGATTGGGATTAATTAATACAGCTATTGGTCTGGATTATTCTTTTACTGGCATTGCTCATGAAGGCCTGCCCATTTCACCGGTGGGCTAAATTGATGGGAGTTCCGATTACCGGCCGACAAAGCTTGCTAACTTCATTTTCTTTTTTTCTTACCGCACAATGGTACCGCTACCAAATATGAATTAATGGTAGCGGTACCTATTTTGAAAGTCAATCACTTTCTCGAGCGAATTGTGGGAGTTTGAATATTCTTTTCACTGCCAGTGTGATTTACAACAGGAATTGAATCAGGATTAATACCGCAACTGAAGGCAGCATACCCTCGGCCACAGTAATGCGCCGGACGACATGACCAGCAATTCCCCACCCTTGAGGAGAAAACGGTTAAGACAACAGCCTTAAAAAAATTATGTACTGCCACGTTCGACAATGGAAAAACCTATGTCCCTGACCTTGTCTGTCACTGGCTTGCCATCCACGCGCTCAATAATGAAACGCGCTGCCTGGGTGCCTATGGCCGTGCCATCTATGCGTACACTGGTCAATGGTGGATTGAGGTCTTTTGAAAATTCCTGGTCACCCAGGCCTACTACAGCCAGTTGCGCAGGTATGGCAATACCCATGGCATGCGCCTCGGTGATGACGCCCAGGGCCATCATGTCTGAGCTGCAAAAGATCGCATCAATGGCAGGATCATTCTCCAGCAAGCTGCGCAGGCCACTACGGCCGCTGCCGAGTGTCGTTGGTGCCTTGACTATGCAGGTAGCGACTTCTTTCGCGCCTGCCTGCCCCATGCCAAGGGTCAGCGCTGCATCAGAAAATGCCTTGTTGCGGCGTACTGCGCGCTCATCATTGGCGCTGATGGTGGCCACGCGCTTGCGTCCACGGCCATGCAGATATTTTGCCACTGCCTCACCGATTTTTTCATGCGAAAAACCAACCAGCATATCAATTGGTGTCGGCGTCAGATCCCAGGTTTCCACCACCGGGATACCACTGGCGAGCAGGCGCTTGCGACCAAGCACCGAACGCATGATACCAGTCAGCACGACACCATCTGGACGGCGCCCTATGATGGCTTCCAGCAAGGCATCTTCGCGCGAGTTTTCATAGCCAGCCTGACCCAACATCAATTGGTAACCTTCATCTGCCAAAGACTTGGTGAGGGATTGCACCATCTCTAAAAATACCGAACCAGTGATGGTAGGCACCACCGCAGCCACAAGACGGCTCTTTTTCGACGCCAGGCCACCTGCCAGCAGATTGGGCACATAGCCGGTACGCTCTACCGCTTCGCGCACCCTTGCCAGTATGGCTGGGGATACCGCGTCAGGAGTATTCAAAGCCCGCGAAGCAGTGATAGGCGCGACATTGGCCAGCTTTGCCACGTCACGTAAAGTAAAGCCACCACTGGAGCGACGGCTGCGCCGCACAGGATCAGTCGCAGACACGTCAGTAACAGGTGTTTCAGTCGCTGCACTTGCAAGATCGGCTTTGACTGCCGCTATAGAGGATGACTTGTTTTTCATCCATAAATTATAGCATTGCAAATTCGCCCATAGCCATTTGCCAACAGTGAGGTCACTACTGATCATTCTATTGTCAATCCTACTTCTGCTTGTCCAGAAGCTGCAGTTCTCCACTAAGCCGGATATCGTCTGATGCGCTGCCCAGCATGATGATGAATTTGCCCGGTTCCGCGATCCATGTCAATTTACTGTCATAAAACGATAGCATGGCCTGGTCTATTGTGAAAGACACACGCTTTTGCTCACCGGCCACCAGTTTGATTTTGTGGAAGCCTTTCAGTTGTTTGACCGGACGTACTATTGAGGCTACCGGGTCACGCAAATACAATTGCACCACTTCTTCACCATCACGTTTGCCAGTATTGCGCAAATCAAACGAGACCGTCACGGTAGAGCCGGGCTGCATGTTTTTATGACTGAAGCTCAGATTGCTATAACTGAAATCGGTATAACTCAAACCATGTCCGAAGGCGTAACGCGGGGTATTCGGAGTATCAATATAGGCCGATTTATAGACGACATTTTTCACGTCCTGCACAGGCCTGCCGGTTTCATAAGTATCGTATGAAATGGGTATCTGGCCCACACTACGCGGAAAAGTCATTGGCAACTTGCCCGAAGGGTTGTAATCACCAAACAAGACATCGGCAATGGCATTACCACCTTCACTGCCCGCAAACCATGTATATAAAACCGCAGTAGCCTGATCAGCTACGGTATTAAACACCAGCGGCCTTCCGGCCATGATCACGACTGTGACTGGTTTACCTTTCAGTCGCACTGCTTCGAATAATTGTGTCTGCAAACCCGGCAAGCCCAGGTCCGTGCGTGATTTCGCCTCGCCACTCATATCCCAGCTTTCACCGAGCACCAGCAAGACCGTATCTGCCTTGTCTGCCGCTGCCATTGCTGCGGCAAAACCATCGGTCGTGGTGCAGGCAACATCACAACCCGGCGAAAAAATCACTTCAGTGTCTTTCGCCACATGGCTGCGTATGCCATCCAGCAAACTGACCACCTGGGCTGCGTCTGATTTGACGATCCAGCCACCTTCCAGGTCACGGCGCGCATTTGCCAATGGGCCTATCACGGCGATCGATTTGACAGCCTTATTCAAGGGCAAGGTCTGCTTGTCATTCTTGAGCAGCACCAGGGATTTACGCGCTACATCGCGGGCAATGAGTCTATGGCTAGGATCATTCAATGCGTCCTGTTCACGCTTCGCATCAGAAAAACGATATGGGTCATCGAACAGACCCAATTCAAATTTTTTGTAAAGGATGCGCCTGACTGCATCATCCAGCAATGCTGTTTTTACTTTACCGCTCTTGACCAACTGCACCAGCGAACTGGAATAAGCAAAGCCTTCCATGTCCATATCGCTACCTGCGTTGATCGCTTTTTGCGCAGCGTCAGAAATATCTGCGGCATAGCCGTGCTTGACCATTTCCGCAATCGATGCCCAGTCACTGACGATGAAACCCTGATACTTCCATACGCCCTTGAGTATGTCACGCTGTAAATAAGCACTACCGGTTGCCGGGATGCCATTCAGGGTATTGAAGGAATTCATGAACGTGGCAACACCCGCATCTACCGCTGCCTTGAATGGTGGCAGATAAATTTCCCATAACTGATGTTCACTCATATCCACGGCATTGTAATCACGCCCGGCTATTGCAGCGCCGTAGGCGGCAAAATGCTTGGCGGTGGCCATGACGGCATCTGTGCCACCGAGCTTTTTTCCTTGAAAACCCAGCACCCTTGCTCTGGCTATCTGGCTACCAAGATAAGTATCTTCACCGGCCCCCTCCATCACCCGGCCCCAGCGCGGGTCACGGCTGATATCAACCATGGGTGCAAAGGTCCAGTGTATGCCGGACGCTGCCGCTTCCTTGGCGGCGACTTGGGCAGATTGCTCTATCGCTGGCAAATCCCAGGAGGCAGCCTCAGCCAAAGGAATGGGGAAGATGGTCTTGTAACCATGTATCACGTCGAGGCTGAACAGCAGTGGTATCTTCAGTCGCGATTGCAAGGCTGCCGCCTGCACTTCGCGGGTTTCTGCGACGCCTCTGACGTTCAGCATGGAACCTATTTTTCCCTTGCGGATTTCTGCGAGGATATTGGTATTTCTATTATTGGCAGGGCCGGTCAGGTCACGTCCTGATAGCTGGTGTAGCTGGCCGACCTTTTCTTCCAGCGTCATCTGCTTTAGCAACGCATCGACTTTTTGCTCTATCTGCCTGTCTTGTGCTGACGCATTTGTAGTCAGGATCAGGGCAGCAAAAAATGCTGCCAGCGCTCTGGATTTATTGCCATGCATATCGTGTTTTGCCATTTTTTATTGATACTTCTTTTGCACATCGTCATAGAAGTTTTTCAAGGTGAAAAATGCCTTCTTCTTTTTACCGCTGTCAGAGATCAATCCCTTGCGGTTCCAGAAGTCCTGGTAGTAAGGATGCTGGCGGCGTGGCGAGCGGAAATCCGCCAGTATCCATGGCGTCATGCCACGCAGACCCGGCATAGCGGTCAGCATCTTGAACTGCTTTTGATAGAGCACATCCTGATACTCTTCACTCCAGCGCGTGTCAGACTCTGCATGAAAGCCCGCCAGGGCATCGGCACCAAATTCTGTAATGACTACCGGCTTGTTGTATTTGATCTTGAAGCGGTAATCCAGCATCCCTTTGGTATTACTCCAATACCAGCCGGCATATTCATTGAAACTGACCAGATCAAGTTTGTCTGCCAGCGGGTCTTCAACTATCACATCATGGCCTTCGCGGTGCACTTCGAGTGCGGCGGCGACCAAACGGCTATCGTCGTTGGCGCGTGCAGTTGCTGCCAGTTTGCTCATAAAGACATTACGCACATCGCTGACCGGGGTTTCATTACCTATCGACCAGATAATCACGCTGGCACGGTTTTTGTCCCTGAGCATCAGGTCTGTGAGTTGCTGGCTGGCGTTCTGATAAGTGTCGGGGTTAGTCCAGGAGATAGTCCAGTACACCGGTACTTCTGCCCAGACCAGCAAACCCATTTCATCTGCCAGACGCAGCATTTCTTCACTATGCGGATAATGTGCGAGGCGCACGTAATTCGAATTCAATTCCTTGGCCCATTGCAGCATCATGCGCATATCTGCCTGGCCGCGCAGGCGACCGACGATGAGTGGGTTTTCATCATGCAGGGAGATGCCGCGCAAGAATATGGACTTGCCATTCAACAGGATGTCCTGGCCCCTTGTTTCTATGGTACGAAAACCGATGTGGTCGCTGACGGTATCACCGGCAGCGGCAATATCTACTTTGTACAGCTTGGGATTTTCTGGCGACCAGTACGTCATTTTTTCCACCGGGATGCTGATGGCGGCACGGCCATTGGCGTCAGTCTTTACCATAGCGCTGATACCCGCCTCGGCAATATTGATCTTGATATCCTCTAACTTGTGCACGCCTGCCAATTGCACAAAACCCTCTATGCGCTTGAGGTTGCCCTTGGCGAGCTGGATTTTATAATCATTGATGTAGGTTGATGGCAATTCCGCCAGCAAGACGTCGCGGGTGATGCCGCCGTAATTCCACCAGTCGGTATTGACGGTAGGTATTTCATGCTGGTGTCGTGTGTTATCGGCCTTGACGATGACAAAGTTTTTACCCTTGTTGAGCTTACCTGTCACATCAAACTGAAATGGCGTGAAGCCCCCTTTATGACTACCCAGTTTTTTACCATTCAAATAGACATGCGCCTCGTAATTGACCGCGCCAAAGTAGAGGAAGTAATTCTTGCCCGCTTTGGGCTCGGCATCAAACACCTGGCGCAGCCAGATCGTGCCTTCGTACAGTTGCAATTTTTCTGCCTGTGAATTCCAGTCACCTGGTATTTTCATTGTTGGTGACAAGTCGAAATTGTATTCGACCCAGTCGTTTTTATCCTTGGGCGCGCGGTCATCATAAAAGCCGCCCTTGCCAGTTGCTGACTCATCAAACGGCATGCGGCGATAATCGTAATAGCCCATCTCATAGGGATCAATGATGTAATTCCAGCGGCCATTGAGACTGGTATGAGCACGGCCATAGATGTTTTGGAGCAGCGCTGGCGAGGCCGGTGGTGCCTCTGCTGTAGCGGCTGGCCTGCTTTGCGCAAATGCGACACCACTGGCTGCCATATGACTCAACACTGCCAATACGACATAGCAGACTGCGTTGCCCAGCCATGTTCTTAAACCCTGCATCTCATGCCCCTTATTATTTTGCCTAGTCGCTGCTCTTGTGAGTATGCTTGAATATTGATGATGAATACTGTTAATGACGATTATTGTTAATGACGATTATTGTTGATTATGGTAGCGGTACCATTTTTGGAAGTCAATGCTTTTTTCAGAAACCCAATTCTGTAAAGCCAAGAAAAAATAAAAGCCCGGCTGCTTGCGAGCCGGGCTTTGGTTCAATAACACGAGACGCCCTAAGCGAAAGTTCTAATCAAAAGTCCTGAACAGAAGTCGCAAAAGAAGCCGTAAAAGAAATCGTGAACTTAAGTCGCCGCACGCTGGCGGCCTGCCATATGTGAGCTATACACATTGGCCGGACTTAGCAGTTCGCCCGCCTTCACGGCAGCCACCCAGCTATCGGTACTGACGACTGCAGCAAAATTGGAATGGAAGACGACACTGAAGACACGGTGAATTTCTTCCGCAGTTGCATAACCAGCCGCATTTTCATAGGGCAGTGAGCCTGTTGCATCGTTCAGCATTTCAAGCTGATAACCCAGGTGCGCCGCTTCAAGTATGCTGCTGGCATTGCAGTTGTGCGTCATGTAACCGACTATGCTCAGGGTATTGATCTCATTCTTTTTGAGCCATGCTGCCACATCAGTGCCAGCAAATACACTGGCCATGTTTTTTTCTATGCGGTGATCGGCATGACGGCTGGCAACCACGTCATGCAACTCCCAGGTTTTGGAACCACGCGCAAAGATAGGTGAAGTTTCTGGCGCGGAGTGCTGTACCACCAAGACAGGAATACCAGCAGCCTTGGCCACATCCATCGCCCTGCCTATGTTTTGCAGGGATACTTGTGGATCAGGGTAGCTGATTTGCATATTGCCGGTGAAGTATTCATTTTGTACATCAATAACGATCAGGGCGCGTTTTACAGAGTTGCTGGCAGTCATGGCATTTCCTTTTGAGGTAAATTCAAGATGGATTGAATAAAACAGCAGCGCTGTTCATGGGATGCATTTTCAGCCATGCAGGCTCAGAATATAAGTGACCCGATTGCCAATATTCGATACAATCAGGCCATGCTCACATCTACCCCTGACAATAAGATCAATATCGCCGTGCTGGCCTTTGATGGCATCAGCCCTTTCCATTTGTCTGTCCCCTGCATGGTATTTGGCGAGCATCATGGCGGTCTGGACATGCCCTTGTTCGATCTCAAGGTCTGTCTGGCCCTGCCCGGCAAGGCACAGGCTGAAGTGCGCACCAGCGCTGGCTTTGGTATTCATGTGCGACATGGCTTACCTGCGCTGGGCAAGGCTGACATGGTAGTCATCCCCTCCTGGCATGATGACTTGCGCCCTGCCCCGCCTGCACTGCTGCAGACACTGCGTCAGGCACATGCACGGGGTGCGCGCATCATAGGTTTGTGTCTGGGTGCTTTTGTGCTGGCAGAAGCAGGTTTACTCGACAAGCGCAGCGCCACCACGCATTGGGCTTTGAGCAAGGCTTTTTCTGAACGCTATCCCCAAATCAGCCTGGACCCAAATGTGCTGTATGTGGATCATGGTGATGTTGTCACTTCAGCTGGCACTGCTGCGGGCATAGATTGCTGCCTGCATGTGCTGCGCAGTACCTATGGTGCTGATGTGGCGGCCCATGTTGCCCGGCGTCTTGTGGTAGCACCGCACAGGCAGGGTGGGCAGGCGCAATACATAGAACAGCCCGTGCCCGTGCTGGCAGCCGATAACCGCCTGGCCAAAGTGCTGGAATGGATGCTGGCAAATCTGGCAGAACCTCAACAGCTTGATCAACTGGCGCAAAGAGCCCTGATGAGCAGACGCAGCTTTACCCGCCACTTCCAGCAGCAAACCGGCACGACCGTGGGTAAATGGTTATTGAACCAAAGGCTGGCACAAGCCCAGCGCCAGCTCGAAACCAGCAAGCGGGCGATTGATGACATCGCAGCGGATACAGGTTTTGGTACCGGATTATTACTGCGCCGTTATTTTGCGCGTGAATTTGGTCTGTCACCTTCGGCTTACCGACGTGCTTTTCAGGGAAATGATTGATTGCCAAACATCATCAAATCAGGAATCTGGCATGGTATATGCCTTAAACACCAGCATGAATATAGCTTAGCCATTAAAATAGTCGACATACTTTCCTGCCTACTAATTGCATCAAGATCATGCCCAGCATATTGTCACTTAGCATTTACCCCATCAAGTCCTGCGCCGGTATCACACTGGAAGCGGCCACGCTGACTGAAACCGGCCTCAGTTTTGAAGGCATACATGACCGCGAATGGATGCTGGTGAACCAGCAAGGGCAATTTCTGACGCAAAGAGAATTCCCGAAGATGGCCTTGATACGGCCAGAAATCCGTAGTGACGGGCTTTACATCCACGCGCCCGGTATGCCTGTGCTGTCACTAAACCCGCAAGAAGATACCAGCATTACTTCAGTCACGATCTGGGAAGAAAATTTCCCCGCCCTCGATTGCGGGCAGGCCATGGCAGACTGGTTCAGCAAGGCGCTGGATACGCCCTGCAGGCTGGTACGCAGCACGCCGCAGACGCAGCGTTATGCGAGTCAGAAATGGACAGGCGACAAACTGGTCGCTACCCGCTTCTCTGATGGCTATCCCATCTTGCTGACGGCATCTGCTTCTCTGGATGACCTCAATCAGAAACTTGAAAAGCAGGGGCGCAGTGCGCTGCCCATGAACCGATTTCGAGCGAATATCGTGCTGGATGGCATAGAAGCTTTTGAAGAAGATTATGCAGAGAATTTTGAAGTTGGCAGCCTGATACAACTGCGCCCGGTAAAGCCTTGTCCGCGCTGCCCCATGCCATCAATAGACCAGAGTACGGGTGAGTTTGGTCCTGACCCGCTGGATATCTTGCAGACTTACCGCGCCAATCCCCTGGTCGATGGCGGCATCATCTTTGGCATGAATGTCATTGTCGAACAGGGCGTAGGGCAATTGCTGCGTGTTGGTGATGCTATCAATATGAATATCGCATTCTAATTACAGACTAACATGGAAAGCATGATGCCAGCGCATACCGATACAGAGCCAGATGAAACACCATCTGCGCTGCTGGAATTGCAGCATGAAAATCAGGTGCTGCGCGCACGGCTGGACAGTTTGCTTGCGCTTGCCCACCGCAATCAAAGCATCATGGCACGGCACCAGAGTTTTGATTTGAAGATTATTGGCGCTAACAGTTTTCGTGAACTGATCACAAATATTTTCAGCGCACTGGCCATCACTTCAGAGCTCGATGTGGTCTCTCTCGTATTGTTCGACAAATTGGGCGACTTGCAGCAAATGCTGTGCGACCTGAAGATAGACTTGAATGAATTCCCACACCTGGTTTTCTTGCGGCATGAGGTAGAACTGAGCCAGCCAGAAACTGCCCTGCGCAAACCGCAGTTGGGCCTGTACCAGAGCCTGGCTTACTCAAGCTACTTCAGCAGCTTCAATAAAAAACCGGCCAGTATCGCCATCATCCCAATGCGCCGGCAGGGCCGCCTCATCGGTTGCCTTAATCTTGGCAGTTTCAAGGCCGACCGTTTCCAGCCTAATATGGCGACAGATTTTATCGAGCGCTTGGGTTCCATCATTGCGATCTGCCTGGAAAACGTCATCAACAACGAGCGCCTGACTTATATAGGCCTGACCGACCCTTTGACGAATGTCAGCAACCGCCGTTATGTGGAACAGCGCATGCTGGAAGAAATTGCCCGTGCACGCAGACAAAGATACAGCATTGCCTGCATGTATCTGGACATTGATTTTTTCAAACAAATCAATGACCGTTATGGCCATCAGGGTGGTGATGATGTATTGAAGGAAGTGGCAAAAAGGATCAAGAATGAATTGCGGCTCAGTGACACCCTGGGGCGTTTTGGTGGTGAAGAATTTGTAGTCGTGCTGGTCAATACTAATTTGCATGATGCGATACAGGTGGCAGAGCGTATACGCAAGAGTATCGCTGGTCAGGATTTTGTATTGAGTGACGCTGGCACTTGCCAGGCCACGATATCCATAGGCCTGACCACCATCGATGAAAATACCAATTACGACGATGCCACCAGCATCGCCCGCGATCTGGTGCTGCGTGCTGACCGGGCTTTATACCAGGCCAAGAACGGTGGCCGTAACCAGGTTCGCTGCTTTTAAAGTACTTAATCTGGTGCAAAAAAAGGACCGTCCATACCTTGCTGGTTGTGCCGTGCGCACAGCACACCCTGCAAATTTGTGCAGACTTCTTTGCTCAGACTGTTCACGTTCGATACCGTACAGAGTTACGCGCCTATACGGTTTATTGTTACCTCGTTATCAAACCCTATAAATGACGAGGCCAGCATGACTACTCAAAACGATCCATTGGTAAAAATCCGCGACATGACCAAAGATGTTAAATTTGGCATGTTCACTACAGTAGATGAAAACAATCGCCTGAGCAGCCGTCCGCTGACTAGTCAGCAAGTGGATGATGCTGGCAATATGTGGTTCTTTATTTCTGATGAAGCAAACTACCTCGATGCTGTGCGCCAACACCCCGAAGTCAATGTGAGTTTTGCTGATGTCGATGACAGCCTGTACATCTCCATCTCTGGCCGTGCCGAAATCTTGCGTGACCGTCAGAAAGCAGAAGAATTGTGGAACATCATGGTCAAGCCATGGTTTCCTGAAGGTGTGGATGACCCCCATCTCATGTTATTGAAAGTGCAGATACATGCAGCAGAATATTGGGATAGTGGCTCAAGCAAGATGACGCAATTGTTTGCGATGGCCAAGGCAGCCATTACTGGCGAGCAGCCGAAAAACATAGGTGAGCATGGAACCTTGCGCCCTTGATTCGTTCAATTAAATCTGGCAAGGAATAAATAATCAAAGCTGCGGCGCGGCATAAACGACTCATGAGCCGTTTATGCTGGTTGCGGTTTTTGCAGTACCTGCAGTTGTTCGTATTTCGCCTGCAACTGCTCAGGCGTTTCGCGCCAGTCTGGATTGAAGGGGATGCAACTGACAGGGCAAACCTGCTGACATTGTGGCTCAGTGTAATGGCCCACACACTCGGTACATTTATGCGGGTCAATCTCATAAATTTCCGGCCCCATGTAAATGGCGTCATTAGGGCATTCGGGTTCGCAGACATCACAATTGATGCAATCGTCTGTAATCATCAGGGCCATGTTGTCACTTCACTTTCATGTACTACTTGAATGTACTGCTTGATTCAGTACTTGCTTTAAGGCTTGCTCTCAGCCAGCAATGCGACCTTCTTCTTCAGCCAGCGGTCTACTGAAGGGAACACAAATTTTGATACGTCACCACCGAACATGGCGATCTCACGCACTATGGTACCTGAAATAAATTGATACTGATCAGAGGGTGTCAGAAACAGGGTCTCTACATCAGGCAGCAGATAACGGTTCATGCCCGCCATCTGGAATTCATATTCAAAGTCAGATACGGCGCGCAAGCCACGCACGATGACGCGTGCATCATTCTTGCGCACAAAGTCTTTTAGCAAACCAGAGAAACTCTCTACCTTCACGTTCGGATAATGTCCCAGCACCTCATTGGCAATGTCCAGACGTTCATCGAGGGAGAAAAATGGATTCTTGCTTTTGCTATCCGCCACACCCACCACCAAAGTATCAAAAAGACCGGATGCGCGACGCACCAGATCTTCATGACCGCGTGTCAGCGGATCAAATGTTCCCGGATAAACGGCTGTGACCATCTTCACTCCCTTTTTCGCAATCTGCATAAGGACATGCACCAAGTTGAGCAGGCATTATGCCTGATTTTCGTGCGCCTCATGCGGCAAAATGTTGCGTTGCAGTATATGGAAGTACACACTACCGGCTTTATCTGCGCAGATAACTTGCCATCCGCTTAATAATTTAACTAATTTTTCATCTATCGCTACATCGCCAGAAGATACCTCCAGCGAAAATTCTGATTCGACATAAATATAGCCTTTAGCGCTCAATAATGGTGCGCAGGCTGGCAGGATTCGCTCCAGCCAATCCTGCTCAAAAGGAGGATCAAGAAAGATTACATCCATTTTCTGAGGCTGGTTTGCCATGCCCTCGACTGCCTTGTATGCATCTGCCCTCAGCAATTTGCATTGGCTGGCTTGCAATTTATCCCTGACTTGCTCCAGTTGCTTGTAGGCTGGCGTATGCGCTTCAACCATGATGACTTGCGCTGCACCACGGCTGGCAGCTTCAAAACCCAGCGCGCCACTGCCTGCAAACAGGTCCAGGCAATGTACACTGGTCCAGTTATTGTGCAGCAAATGGTTGAGCCAGTTGAACAGGGTTTCCCTGACGCGGTCTGGCGTAGGGCGCAAACCCTCGGCATCTACTACGCTGAGCAGGCTGCGCTTCCACACGCCGCCTATGATGCGGACTTGATGGTGTTGACGTTTTACCGGTACTGCTTTTGCAGCCGTATTTTTTGTTTTTTTATTACTATTTGTTTTCATTGCATGCTTGCTACGGCTAAATCTGTTTATCTTGCGCTGTCTGTTAAAATGGCAGCATTCTAATATCAGGGCTGGCTATATGCCGCCCGCACTCCCAAATATCCCGATGTTTAGTTTTTTCAAAAAGAAGCCCAAAGAAGAGGCACCAGTTGTTGTGGCTGAGCCCGCGCCCGTTATTACGACGCCAGCCAGTCCTGCACCTTTTGTTGCTACGCCTGCCATTGTTACCACTGTTACCGCTCCTGCGCCCGTGGCTGAAGTCAAACCAGCATTAGCAGAGCTTATAGCCCCTCACGCTCCTGAACCTGAACAAAAACGCTCATGGTTAAGCCGCCTGAAAGCTGGGCTGGCCAAAACATCCTCGAATCTTACCACCCTCTTCGTCGGTGCCCGCATCGATGATGATTTGTATGAAGAGCTCGAAGCTGCCCTACTGACCTCGGATGCGGGTGTGGAAGCTACCCAGTTCCTGCTCGATGGATTGAAGAAAAAGGTCAAGGAAGACAAGCTAACGGATGCCGAACAAGTCAAGGCGGCCCTGAAAGTCTTGTTGCTGGAAATGTTGACGCCTTTGCAAAAACCGCTGGAACTCGGCCGTTATCAACCCCTGGTCATGATGATCACTGGCGTGAATGGTGCAGGCAAGACCACCACCATAGGCAAGCTGGCGAAACATATGCAAACCCACCAGCAATCGGTTTTGCTGGCAGCGGGCGACACCTTCCGTGCGGCGGCGCGTGAGCAACTGACGATCTGGGGAGAGCGCAATAATGTGACTGTGATCTCGCAAGAATCGGGCGACCCGGCGGCGGTAGCCTTTGACGCAGTAGCATCTGCCCGTGCCCGTGGCACGGATGTGGTGATGGTAGATACAGCTGGCCGCCTGCCTACCCAGTTGCATCTGATGGAAGAATTGAAGAAGATCAAACGTGTTATTGCCAAGGGCATGGATGGCGCACCGCAAGAAGTCTTGCTCATCATCGACGGCAATACTGGTCAGAATGCACTGGCCCAGGTCAAGGCCTTTGACGATGCCCTGCAATTGACAGGATTGGTCATCACCAAGCTCGATGGCACTGCCAAAGGTGGCGTGCTGGCAGCAATCGCCAAGAACCGCCCTGTGCCTGTGTATTTCATCGGTATAGGCGAGCAGATTGAAGATTTGCAACCATTTAACGCCCAGGAATTTGTTGACGCCCTGCTCAGTTAATTGCATAAAAAAAGGCCAAACGCGATCATGATTGAATTTGAACACGTCAGCAAACAGTATTCGCAAAATGTTTATGCACTCAAGGATGTTTCATTATCAATTGCTGCCGGTGAATTGATTTTCCTGGCTGGCCCATCTGGTGCGGGTAAATCTACTTTGTTGAAGATGATTGCAGGCATAGAAAAACCCACCGCAGGCCAGGTCAAGGTCAATGGTCAGGACATAGGCAAGCTCAAAAGCAGCAGCCTGCCTTATCTGCGCCGCAAACTAGGCCTGATTTTGCAAGACCAAAAATTATTGACTGACCGCCACGTATTGGCAAATGTCATGTTGCCCATCATTGTCACTGGCGCCTCCCATGCTGAAGCTGAGACCCGTGCCCGCATTGCACTGGAAAAAGTCGGCCTGCCAGACAAAGCGTATTCGTTGCCACTGGCATTATCTGGTGGTGAGCAACAGCGGGTGGCGATAGCCCGTGCCATCGTCAACCGGCCACAAATTATCCTGGCGGATGAACCTACTGCCTTTCTGGACCGTGACAATGCCAACAAGGTATTGGGCGCGCTCAAGGCTTTCCAGAGCGCCGGTGTGACCTGCATTATCTCCAGCCATGATGAACAATTTCTCGATCAGGCCAGCCGCGTGATTTACCTAAGCCAGGGCCAGGTAGTCAGTACCTGGAAATCCTCACTCGCCGCCTGATCCTGCATGACAGAATAACAAGGATAAATTCATGACCAACTGGTTCCGTCAGCACTTGTTTGCCATCAAGAGTGCATTTGCCCATTTGCGTAGCAGCCCTGGCAATTTCTCGTTCAATGTCCTGGTGGTGGCGATTGCGCTGGCCTTGCCCATCGCTGGACTGACCCTGATAGAAAATATACGCCCTATCTCTTCACAACTGTCTATCGAGCCAGAAATCAGCATCTTTGTCAGCCCGGACACGCCAAGAGCAACTGCCACTGCCTTGTCGATACCGCTGAAGAAATTGCTGAAAGAAAAAAATATCACAGCGAACGTGAATTTCATTCCCAAGGACAAGGCACTCGCCAGCCTTGAGCAATCATCCAACCTGGCAGAAGTCTTGTCCACCCTGGGTGGCAATCCTTTACCGGACGCATATATATTGTCCATGTCGAATAATGATGCTGGCAAAATAGAAGCACTGGTAGAAGAAATCAGGCAAATGCCGGATGTAGATGTCGTGCAGCTGGATTCTGCCTGGGTCAAACGCTTGGCCGCACTGGTACAAATCATGCAGCTTGGTTTGTTGTTCCTGGCTGCCACACTGGGTGTGGTGGTGGTGGTGGTGGTATTTAATGCCACCCGCCTGCAGGTGATTTCGCATAGGGCAGAAATTGCCGTATCGCGCCTGCTGGGGGCGACCAACAGTTTCATCCACAAACCTTATTACTATACCGGTGCCTTGCTGGGCTTGCTGGCAGGTGGCCTCGCACTGGGCCTGATCGCGGCGTCTCTGCAACCGTTGAACAAGGCAATTGCAGAATTTGCTAAATTATATGCATCGGAATTTCACCTTGCTCCGTTGGGTATCGTACAGAGCGCCATACTACTGGCTGTTAGCATGTTGCTTGGGCTGGTTGGTGTTTTTCTCTCGGTAAGAAGGCAATTGGCGCGCGCAAGCTAAATTCTTGGCGCTGTTTGCTCAATAATCGCACAATAATTCTGCTCTTGCTTCGTCTTCATACTGCTGACTGCTTGCTGATACTTAGTGATCGCGAGGGGTCGCTAGTGATCTCTCACACTTGCAGCAATCTGAGCATCGTGATTTTGCAACAGGCTTTTACAATTTGCATCGAATTGATTGCAACTTTCCATCCAGGCATCTATCTAAGTACTATACATGCTGTAAATGAATGCTTGTTTTTCAATAGATTTATTTGATGAACTTCATAGAATCTGAGTATTAGCACTCTTCTCAAGAGAGTGCTAATATAGAAGCTTGAAAGTGCCAAAAGGAGTAATTGATACTCTTAAGGCAGCAATAAGGAGGAAAAATGGCAACTACATCGACACAATTGATCCCTGCAACTGACAGCACTGCTCTGGCCCTTGGCTTTAGTGGTACGCTGGGGAATATTGATGCCTATATCTCTGCAGTCAACCGTCTGCCTATGCTTACGCATCAGGAAGAGATTGACTTTGCAAACAAATTGCGTCATGACAATGACCTGGCTGCTGCGCAGCAACTGGTTATGTCGCATCTGCGCCTGGTTGTGTCTATCGCCCGTGGTTATCTCGGCTATGGCTTGCCCCATGCTGACTTGATCCAGGAAGGCAATATCGGCCTGATGAAAGCCGTCAAGCGTTTTGACCCTGACCAGGGTGTACGTCTGGTGTCCTATGCCATGCACTGGATCAAAGCTGAAATGCATGAGTACATTTTGAAAAATTGGCGTTTGGTCAAGGTAGCAACAACCAAAGCACAGCGCAAATTGTTCTTTAACCTGCGCAGCCATAAAGAGGGCCTGGACGCGATGACACCCAAGCAAATTGATGCCCTGGCATCAACGCTGGATGTCAAACGCGAAGAAGTCATCGAAATGGAAATGCGTTTGTCCGGTCATGATATTGCCCTGGATGCACCGACGGATGATGACGATGAGAAATTTGCTCCTATCGCTTATCTGAAAACTGAGTCCGACGAGCCTACCCGTGTTCTGGAAACACGCCAGTATGACCGTCTGCAAAGCGAAGGCCTGGAATCTGCATTGTCCAAGCTGGATGCACGCTCACGCCACATCATAGAATCACGCTGGTTGAAAAATGATGATGGTACAGGCTCTACCCTGCACGAACTGGCCGATGAATACGGTGTATCTGCCGAACGCATACGCCAGATCGAAAGCGCAGCCCTGAAGAAAATGAAGGGTAGCCTCAGCAGTTTTGCATAATCAACACATACTGTAGCAAAAGAAAAAGGCACTCGCGAGAGTGCCTTTTGTTTTATCCAGCGGCTTTGTGGCCAGTTTTGTGGTTGATCGTGCGGCCGGTTTCTTGGCGGGTTTCGTGACATGAATGCCACCTGCTTTGTGTTGTCTGCCGCCTTATTTCAGCAGGATGTTCAAATCATGGGCAACAGGTTCTGCCCCCTGTCCATGGCGCAAGAATAAACGTATGCGCCCCTGAGGATCAAATACATAACTACCCGCAGTATGGTCCATGGTATAGCTGCTGGCAGTCTTGCCTTCTACCTTTTGATAAAACACCTTGAATTCTTTGGCGACTTTGGCAGTTGCTGCGGCATCGCCATACAAACCCAGGAAGCGCTTATCGAAATTGGGTACATAGCTGGCCAGCAAAGCCTGGGTATCACGTTCAGGATCCAGGGTCACAAACAGAACCTGCACCTTGTCAGCATCAGGACCCAGCAATTTCATGACACTCGCCATTTCTGCCATCGTCGTCGGGCAAACATCCGGGCATTGGGTGTAGCCAAAAAAGATGACTACCGCCTTACCCTTGAAGTCTGCCAGGCTGCGTGCCTTGCCATTGTGATCTGTCAGCGCAAAATCTTTGGCATAATCGAGGCCGGTCAGGTCAGTGTTATTGAATTTTTCCTGCGCAGGCATGCAGCCAGATAAGCCCAGCAAACTCAGCGCCATCAGCATGCAGGCCAGATGATTCAGAATTTTCATAGCTTGATATAGTGATCAATCAACAAGGCTGCAAACAGCAGGGACAGGTAGATAATGGAATAGGCAAAAGTCTTGCGTGCCAGTATATCGTCATAGTGTTTGTAAATACGCCATGCATACCAGAGGAAAATCAGCCCCAGGATGATCGCGCTGACCAGGTAAATCAGACCGCTCATATGCACCGCATAGGGCAGCATGGTGGTGGCAAACAGCGCTATCGTATACAGCCAGATGTGGAAGCGGGTAAATTCCAGGCCATGCGTAATCGGCAACATCGGCAGGCCGGAACGTGCATAATCATCGCGCCTGTACATGGCCAGCGCCCAGAAATGCGGTGGCGTCCAGACAAAGATGATCAACACCAGCAACCAGGCCTGCATGGGCACATCGTTTGCCACCGCCGCCCAACCCAGCGCCGGCGGCATGGCCCCTGACAAACCACCAATGACGATGTTCTGCGGTGTTGCGGGTTTCAGGATGATGGTGTAAATGACAGCATAGCCGACAAAGGTAGCAAAAGTCAGCCACATGGTCAGGGGATTGACCATGGTATACAAAACCCACATCCCCATGCCACCGATAACACCAGAGAACACCAGGGTTTGCGGCACAGTGATTTCCCCCTGGGCAGTTGCGCGGCGCGCAGTTCTTGCCATGCGAGAATCAATTTCTTTTTCCACCAGGCAATTTACGGCAAAAGCCGCACCCGCCAGCAGCCAGATACCGATGGTGGCGGAAACAACCACGCGCCAGTCAGGCAAGTCTGGCGTTGCCAGGAACATGCCGATGACGGCGCAAAATACCGCAAGCTGGGTCACACGAGGCTTGGTCAAAGCCCAGTACTGAGCCAGTCGGTTGGAAGGCAAACTTAAAGTGGTCATGATCTATCTTTGGCAGCGGCAAGGCTCACATGCCTTATGCGGTAGTTTAACATGGTCAGCAAGAGCACGAGCATGGCAGCCATCCCATTATGCAAAACTGCCAGCAGCAAAGGCCAGGAAAAAAAGACGGTAGAAATGCCTATGATGGATTGAGCAAGAATGGCGAGTAAGATGTGGCGGCCGAGCTTTTCCAGCCCGGCAATCCTGCGCGCCCTAAGCGCTGCCCAGAGACAGACTGCAACTACCAGTAAGGCAAAGTTCCTGTGCACCCAGTGAATGGCAACCAGGGCATTAAAAGGCAAATAATCACCATTCACGGTCTGCCCTAGCTGGCGCCAGAGGCTGAAACCATGTTCAAAATCCATCGCCGGTATTACCTGACCATTGCACATAGGGTAATCCTGGCAAGCCAAAGCTGCATAATTAGTGCTCACCCACCCGCCCAGAGTGATTTGCATAAACACCAGCAATAAAGCCAGGCTTGCTGGCCATAGCATGCGCCTGCCATCGGCGGCGGCAATGCTGCGGCCCGCCAGCGAGCTGCTTTGCTGTTCAAGACTGGCACTGAGCAGGGCAAGCAAACCCATACCCAGGATGAGGTGAGTGGTCACTATAACGGGTTGCAGCTTCAGGGTGACAGTCCAGGCACCAAAAGCGCCTTGCAGGCAAACAAAGAACAAGAGAAAAGTCGCCAGCCAGGGGCTGGTTTCAAGTTGCCGGCGGCGTACCCAGGCGATAATCATCTGCACAATAATCAGTATGCCCACACTCATGGCCAGATAGCGATGCACCATTTCTATCCAGGCTTTTTGCAAAGTCACGGGGCCAGTGGGCATGGCAATTTCTGCCGCCTTGATCGCAGCATGGGATTGCAAGGGGTTGGACTGGCCATAGCAACCTGGCCAATCCGGGCAACCCAGGCCAGAGTCTGTCAGGCGGGTAAATGCGCCAAACATGATAAGCTCAAAAGTCAGTGTGACCGTGACCGCGATGAGCTTGCGGTATTTGTTCTTTTCTTTGGACAAGAACACCATACTCGCCGGTATTACCGCGACCATCAATGCTGTCAATGCAATCTGCAACCACATGATTATTGTTAACCTATTGTTTAACCTATCGCTGACGCACGCAATAATTTGCTGAGGTCTTTTTTGATCTTGTTGGCATCTGCATTTTTTTGATAGCGCATCATCAGATTACCACGCGGATCTATCAAGTAAATATGGTCGCTGATCTGGGTGTCGCTTTCGGTCGGCAACCAGGCTTTGAGGGCGGCAGCATCGACCTTGAGCATGCGGGCACCGTCGTGCTGGCGTATCAGCATGGTATCGATAGGCGCATCGTCGGTAATCAGCCAGACGCGTTCTATCCTGTCCATTTCCTTGCCCTGGGCAGTGCGCAACTGGCGGATATCATACATTCTTTTCTGGCAAGCCTCGGCACAGGCACCGCTATCTACCTGCAGCATCAGCCATTTGCCTTTATAGGCTTCCAGGCCAATCACGGGATCAGTCGCCGCAGCACCCAGCAGATGGCCGGCCAGTTTGGGCATGGGGTAGTTGCGTGGGTCAAGAATAGTGCCGTAATTAGTGCGGCCCGCGGGCTTGATGACGTAATAAGCCAGATAGGAAAAAACCATGGGGGCGGCACAGACTGCCAGCACCATCAATAATTTCCAGCGACCATTCAACTTTTGCTTTTCAGTTTTTTCCACGACGAAATCCAGTCACAACAAAAAATAATAAGGCCATCAAAGCCAGCGCGTACCATTGAAAGGCATAGCCCCTGTGCTTGACAGCGCCTGCCGATGGCATGGGCCATTCGCGCGAGAGGCCATCGTTTTCCAAAGAAGTTTGTTCCAGCACAAAGGGATAGAAATCCCAGCGCGTCTGCTTTGCCAAAGCTTCCACATCGATATTTTGCAAAAGGCTGCCCGGTTTGACCACCTCGGCCTGACCGAGTTGCATGACCCGCTCCAGCCTGTCCCTGAGCATGCCTTCCAGCACGACCTGCCCACCTGCTGCGGGAATATCCGGCATATGCATCCTGTCACGCGCATCACGCGGGTGCCAGCCGCGGGCTATCAAGACGTATTTGCTGCTATTGGCGAGCTTGAAAGGCATCAGTACATACAAACCGGCTTTCCCCTGCAGGGGGCGGTTATCCAGATACAAGGGCCATTCGCGTATGAATTGTCCGCTGACCTGCAGCTTGCGAAACGCCTGCAACTGCTCGGGCGGCGTTTGCGCATTCAACACCAGCGCAGGCAAATGCTGGCGCTCGGCCATTTGCGCTGCCAGCGTTTCTTTTTCTTCTGCCCTGTGGGTCTGCCATTGCGCCAAGGCGATGCCCAGACTAGCCAGCAGCAGGCAGGCAATAAACGGAATCAGGCGGAAACGGAAGGAAATAGGCATTCAGGTATTAAGGCATTACAATACAGGAGTCGATCAATCAAAAGCACCAACAATAACCGAGTATGAAAATTCTTGTCGCCATCGCTTTTTTCCTTATCCTGTTCAGCCTGGGGTCTGCCTTGGTTTACCTGATGAAAGACAAGGGAAAAAGCAATCGCACGGTCAAAGCACTGGCCTTCAGGGTCGGGTTTTCCATCACCCTGTTTTTGCTGATCTTGCTGGCCAATCATTTTGGCCTGATACAGCCAACCGGAATCAGGTAAGCACTTTCAGCATCCGTTGCGCTTACAGTCAACATCCACTGCACTCATCCTGCTAAAACCACCTACACGATTTCATCTATATAAAAAAGCCGCACTAACTGTGCGGCTTTTTTACGCTATCTTTTAACGCTACTAAAGTTTGCTGTTACAGCCAGTAGACCACAACGTACAAACCCAGCCAGACCACGTCAACAAAGTGCCAGTACCAGGCAGCGCCTTCGAAAGCGAAATGGTGTTCAGGCGTGAAATGGCCTTTCATGACACGGTACAAGACCACCGACAACATGATCGCACCCATGGTCACATGGAAACCGTGGAAACCGGTCAACATGAAGAAAGTGGAACCATAGATACCAGAAGTCAGTTTCAGGTTCAGTTCGCTATAAGCGTGCATGTATTCGTAAGCCTGGAAGCCCATGAACACTGCACCCAGCAAGACTGTGGCAAACAACCAGATGGCAGTCTTGGCACGGTGACCTTCACGCAGGGCGTGGTGAGAAATCGTCAGCGTCACCCCAGAAGTCAGCAACAAAGCTGTATTGATCGTAGGAATAGGGAAAGGGCCCATGGTCTTGAAGGCTTCGACGGTACCAGCCGGGCCAACATTACCCCAGTTGGCAGCAAAATCAGGCCACAAGACTTTGTGATCCAGATCAGCCAGCCAAGGCATGGATATAGTACGTGCATAGAACAATGCGCCAAAGAAGGCCGCAAAGAACATCACTTCAGAGAAGATGAACCAACTCATGCTCCAGCGGAAGGAGACATCAATACGGGCACTGTATTTGCCGCCTTCAGATTCAGCAATCGCATCACCAAACCAGTTATACAAGACCACCAGTGTCAGGATAATACCGGCGAAGTTCAGATAAGAACCCCAGGCCAGACCGTTGACCCAGGCAGAAGCACCGATCATCGTCAGCAATAAAGTGGTGCCACCCAGTACTGGCCATTTGGATGGGCCAGGCACAAAATAGTATGGCGCATTAGCGTGTTGAGAACTCATTTCCATCTCCCGATGCAATTTAATGTACTACTTGAATTGTTATTTTGCGACTACATGTCTGACTATCATGATCAACACTGATATGAAAATCAACGCACCTATGATGCCAGCAATAATCACATGAACAGGATTCAACTGCGCTGCATCCTGCTCATAATCAGTTTTCTTGCGTATTCCCAAAAACGACCAGAATACGGCTTTCATCGTCGCCAAAAACGAAGCCTTGCGCTTGCTTGCGTCTTTTAAATCTGTCATGACTTACCCTGTCCCTCACCAGATGCAGCAGATGCTGCCTGTGGCTTGACGCCTACTTCAAAGAAAGTATAAGACAAGGTAATCGTCTTCACATCTTTGGGCAAGGCCGGGTCCAGATAAAACACCACCGGCATTTGCCTTGCTTCATTTGGTCCCAGAGTCTGCTGCTTGAAACAAAAGCATTCCATTTTCTTGAAGTAATTGCCAGCCTGTTGTGGTGCGTAGCTAGGTATGGCCTGCGCATCCATCTTGTAAGACTGCTTGTTGACTACTTCATAAACGATTTGTGTCATTTCACCGGGGTGCACTTTCATGCTCGCCACGGTAGGACGAAAACGCCACGGGCCTTGCGTATTTGCATCAAACTCCACCGTTACTTCACGGCTTCTGTCGATCTGCGAATTGGATATTTCTTTGACCGAGATATCCTTGGGCGTCAGTATATTCACGCCCGTCAATTCACAAATCTGCTTGTAGATGGGTACCAAAGCATAACCAAATCCAAACATCATCAAGGCGATTACCAGCAACTTGCCCAGCATTTTCGCATTCAGTTTGTTCTTGCCAACGACACTGGATTCCTCTTGCGACATGAAGCTATCCTATCAGCGTAACCAGATCTGCTTGATGAAGACACCAGCAAAGAACACCAGTGCCACAGAAAACAGAATGATGGCAGTTCGCAAGTTATTCGGTTTTTTCTTGTTACTCATTTTTTTCTTGCTCCAGCAAAACCGGAGCAAGCCTCAGCAACAAACATTATTTGAATTCTGGTGGTTCTTCAAAAGTATGGAAAGGCGCAGGGCTAGGCACTGTCCATTCCAGACCTTCAGCACCATCCCATGGTTTCGCTGCTGCTGGTATCCCGCCTTTGATGGACGGGATGACCACTGCCAGGATGAAGTACACCTGCATCAAACCGAAACCAAACGCACCGACAGTAGCAACCTGATTGAAATCAGTGAATTGCGCAGGGTAGTCGGCATAGCGACGTGGCATACCGGCCAGGCCCAGGAAGTGCATAGGGAAGAAGGTCACGTTGAACCAAACCAGCGAACCCCAGAAGTGGATCTTGCCGCGCAGTTCGTTGTACATGAAACCTGTCCACTTTGGACTCCAGTAGTAGTAACCAGCGAACAGAGCAAACAGGGAGCCCGCCACCAACACATAGTGGAAATGGGCAACCACGTAATAAGTATCCTGCAACTGGATATCAATCGGTGTTACCGCCAGGATCAGGCCAGTAAAGCCGCCCATGGTGAACACGAAGATAAAGCCGACTGCAAACAACATAGGTGTCTCGAAAGTCATCGAGCCTTTCCACATCGTCGCAACCCAGTTAAACACTTTCACGCCGGTAGGTACCGAGATCAGCATGGTGGCATACATGAAGAACAACTGTGCCGTCACTGGCATACCGGTTGTAAACATGTGATGCGCCCAGACGATGAAGGACAGGATCGCGATGGATGCTGTTGCATACACCATCGATGCATAACCAAACAAAGGTTTGCGGGCAAATGCAGGAACGATCTGGGAAACGATACCGAAGGCTGGCAAAATCATGATGTACACCTCTGGATGTCCGAAGAACCAGAAAATGTGTTGGTACATGACAGGGTCGCCGCCACCAGCTGCATTAAAGAAGGAGGTACCAAAATGACGGTCAGTCAGCGTCATCGTGATCGCACCGGCCAGAACTGGCATTACAGCGATCAGCAGATAAGCGGTAATCAACCAGGTCCAGCAGAACATCGGCATCTTCATTAACGTCATGCCAGGAGCGCGCATGTTCAGGATGGTGGTGATGATGTTGATGGAACCCATGATGGAAGACGCACCCATGATGTGGACAGCGAAAATCGCCATGTCCATGCCTGGGCCCATTTGTGTGGACAATGGTGCATACAGTGTCCAGCCAGCAGCAGTAGCGCCGCCAGGTGCCAGGAAGGAACCCATCAGCAACAAGGCTGCCGGAGGCATGAGCCAGAACGAAAAGTTGTTCATGCGGGCAAATGCCATATCAGACGCGCCGATTTGCAGAGGGATCATCCAGTTAGCGAAACCAACGAAAGCTGGCATGATCGCGCCGAAAACCATGACCAGACCATGCATGGTGGTCAACTGGTTAAAGAACTCAGGTTGCATGAGTTGCAGGCCGGGCTGGAACAATTCACTGCGGATACCGAGGGCCATGACGCCACCGGCCAGCAACATCGTGAAGGCGAACCACAGATACAGGCTACCGATATCTTTATGGTTGGTTGCAAACAACCAACGCTGCCAACCATGTGGGTGGTCATGCGCGTGGTCGTGAGCGTGATCAGCTGTAGTAGTGCTCATCTTTTCTCCTGTTCTTCCTGTTATTACTTACGCGCAGCCAAAACTTCAGCTGGTTGGACGATGTTTTCAGTAGCCTTGTTAGACCAGTTATTGCGAGTGTAAGTGATCACAGCAGCAATTTCCGTGTCAGACAAAGAAGCTTTCCAGGCCGGCATAGCATTTTTACCATTCAGCAAAATACCGATTTGCGCTGCTTTTGGACCTGTCACAACAGCAGAACCATCAAGGGCAGGGAATTGGCCCGGAACACCTTTACCTGTAGCCTGATGGCAAACTGCACAATTTGCGGTGTAGACTTTTTCACCACGTTGTTTTAGCTCATCAACAGTCCAGACCTTGCTGGGATCATCGGCCTTGGCGGCCATTTCTTTTTTCTTGGTATCTACCCATTTTTTGTAGTCATCGTCAGAAACGACATTGACAACGATAGGCATGAAAGCATGTTCTTTACCGCACAGCTCTACGCACTGACCACGGTAAGTACCGATTTTTTCAGCTTTGAACCAGGTGTCACGGACGAAACCAGGAATCGCATCCTGTTTCACGCCGAAGGCGGGAATAGTCCAGGCATGGATAACGTCATTGGCGGTAGTAATAATGCGGACTTTCTTGTTGACCGGTACCACGACTTCATTATCGACTTCGATGAGGTAATTGTCGCCACGTTTTTCTGTCGGCTCAACACCAGGTGCGCCAACCTGGGTACGGGGAGTAGCCAGTGTCGATAGGAAGGAAATGCCTTCGCCTTCGCCCTTCAGGTAGTCATAGCCCCATTTCCATTGCATGCCAGTAGCTTTAATGGTGATGTCGGCGTTCGAGGTATCTTTCATTGCAACAACAGTTTTTGTTGCTGGCAAAGCCATGCCGATAACGATGATGAAAGGGACGATGGTCCAGAGTATTTCTACTGTTGTACTTTCATGGAAAGTGGCAGGCTTATGACCAACAGATTTACGGTGTTTCACTATGGAGTAAAACATCACCCCGAAAACCGCCACAAAAATGGCCAGACAGATATACAGCATCAGGTTATGGATGTCATAAATATCTTGGGCAATTTTTGTAACTGGTTGCTGCAGGTTTAACTGCTTGACTGCTGGCCCGCCCTTCATATCCACTACTGGACCATTGACCACCGCCCACGTTGGCAGACTTGCCGCCAAGAGCGAGGCACCCAGCATGAACGACTTTAATCGCTTAGCATGTTTCATGAATTTCCCCAAAACCCGATTAGAATTCTTTTAACAGAGCGCCAGGGACACAAATTCAAAATATTTTCAAATGCGTACCGGCAACTTCCACAACTGCGAGAGTATAAGGCGTAAAGCAGGGTGATATCAAGCAGAATACATGCGCGCCATCTATGATTTCGCTCAAATGTAACAACGATTTATGAAGAAATTTTACAGTTTTTCTTGATTTATTGATCTGGATTAAGTTGGTTTTTTAGGCAAGTCAAAACGGACTATGGATTCACCGGCGGCAGTTTTACGGTTCACAGGCCGGAAAGCATGGCCGTACACCACTTCCAGCGTCAGGGCTATGCGCCCATCGGCATCTTTGCGCTTATCCAGCGCTGCCAGCAAGCGTGTATGGGCTTTGCGGCCCAGCAAGGCTTGTCTACGTGTCATCAACGGATTGCCGCCAAGGGCACGCACGTCTTCCAACAATTTATCGGCACGGCCATAGGTCAGCGTGATTTTTTCCATATCCATGACCGGAGTGGAGAAACCTGCATTGACCAGCATATCGCCAAAATCATGCATATCTACAAAGGGTAGAATGTGTGGCAAATCGTCCACTTCGGCAAAGGCCTGGCGCAATTCCATCAAAGTGTCCGGGCCAAAGCAGGAAAACATCAGCAGGCCATCAGTGCGCAAGACCCTGCGCCATTCGGCGAACACCAGATCGGGCTGGGGATGCCAGTGCAACGCCAGATTCGACCAGATCAGATCGACGCTGGTATTTGCCATAGGCAAGCGGGCAAAGTCTGCACACAGCAAATACTGGCTAGCGTCCTGGCGCAAGGCCGCAGGCGTCCATTTTGATAATAAACGTCCGACAGCGCTCTTGGCAGCCAGATGCTTGTCCCTGCCGGCCTCCAGCATGGACAACGATGCATCAATACCATAAGCCAGTGCAGTTGGATAGTATTTTTGCAATTCAGCGATATCATCGGACTCGCCACAACCGGCATCCAGCAGGGCGGCAGGCTGGATTTTGACCAATTCCAGTTTTTCACGCATGCGCGTGGCTATTTCGCGACGCAAAAAGTCGGAAGGGCGGATTTTTGTCGCATCGGCAAACAGGCGGCGCACCAGTTGCAGATTGATAGGAGCACTCAACATAGGCAAAATGATAATGAATTACGTTTTTCTTCAAGCTGGCAGTTTACACGCTTGTATACTGATGTGCCCATGATCACAAACAAACTCAAAATAAGCTGGCAAATGAGCTGGAAACTGAGCTGGAAAAAAGGCATCGCTGCCCTGATACCAAATTCCTGCGCCCTGTGCCGCCTGGACAGCAGCGATGTGGTTTGCAGCGCATGCCATGCCAGCTACTTCAAAGTTAAACAGCTGCGTTGCCTGCAATGTGCCTTGCCCCTGCCGCCCGCCAGTGCCAGCCCACGCTGTGGAGATTGCCTCAGTAATCCACCGGCTTTTGACCGGACAGTGAGCGTCTGCGACTATGCCGCCCCTCAAGATCAGTTGATACTGTCTTTGAAGTTTGCCCATCAACTGGCGCTGGCGCCCTGGTTTGCCCGCATGCTGAGAGACAGCATATTGCAGCAACAAGGCCATGAATTGCCGGATCTGCTGTGTGCCGTGCCCCTTGGTAAAGACAGGCTGGCGGAGCGCGGTTTCAACCAGGCTTGGGAAATTACCCGGCCGCTGGCGAAGCATCTGGGCATAGCGGCCAATATGCATCTCCTGCAACGCAGCAGGAACACTGTAATGCAAAGCAGCTTGCCAAATGCCGCCAGGGCACGCAATGTCAAAAATGCCTTCTGTGTCGATGACAGCCTGCAAGAAAGCCTGCGCGGTATGCATGTGGGTATCGTTGATGATGTCATGACTACTGGCATGACCCTGCATGAAATCGCTACAATGCTGAAACGTTACGGTGCAGCCAAAGTAACAGCGTATGTTTTTGCCCGCACCCTTCCCCATATTCACTAAGGAATCACCTTGTTTCATGTCGTCCTGGTCGAACCAGAAATACCGCCAAATACTGGCAACATCATCCGCCTGTGCGCCAACACAGGTGTACAACTGCATTTGATAGAGCCGTTAGGCTTTCCTCTGGACGATAGCAAAATGAAACGCGCGGGTCTCGATTATCATGACTATGCGACCATGAAAGTGCATAAGAACTGGGCAGAATTCTGTGCCAGCGAGCAGCCTGACAAAAGCCGGATGTTTGCCATGACCACCCATGGTTCCACAGCTTTTGCGAATCTCGCCTTCCAGCCAGGTGATTATTTTGTGTTTGGTGCAGAAACCCGCGGACTCGCTCCTGAATTGCGCGAATCCTTCCCGGCCGGCCAACGCATACGTCTGCCTATGCGGCCAGACAACCGCAGCCTGAATTTATCCAATACGGTGGCAGTCGTGGTGTATGAGGCCTGGCGTCAGAATGGTTTTGCAGGCGGCAGTTGATACCAGTCCAGCATTTCTATTGCTGCTTTATTGCCGCAGGTCAATTATCCAAATTACCACACCCATCTTGAAATTTACTGCATTTTCCACGGAATCCTTTAGCATGCTTGCAGGAAAGCAGATTCCAGACAATGATAATTGGGCACCCAACACAGGGCGTGGACCCAAGGCCAGGACAAGATCGTGCAAAATTCGGGAATTGAGCAATTTGAAGACAATCTTCAGCAACTGCGGCACTTGATTGATGCCCTGCCCGTCTGCATTTCTTATGTTGATGCCAATTACCACTATCAATTCATTAATCAGGTATATATAGACTGGTTTGGCGTACCCCGCTCTGCAGTCATCAACAAGCATATGGCAGAAGTCATAGGCGAAGAAGCTTTTCAGCATGTACTGCCTCAGGTAAAGCTTGCACTGTCAGGAGAAAGCGTTGCCTACGAAACCACCGTGCCCTATCTGCACGGTGGTGCCCGCAATATCTCAGCCCAAGTCTTTCCTGTATTTGACCATGATGGCAGGGTCAAGGGCTGCTATGCCATGATTATTGATATCAGCCAGCGCAAGCAAAGCGAAGAGCAATTGCATTTGCACGAAGAGCGCTGGCAACTGGCGTTGGAAGGTTCAGGCGATGGTGTCTGGGACTGGTACCCACAAACGGGGATAGAAATATTGTCGGACCGCCTGCGCGAAATCTACGGCTATGAAAAAGACGAAATAGAAGATTTGTCTGAAGAACTGGACAGACGCACCCATCCTGACGACCTGAAGCAAATGTACCTGGACAGACAGGCTCACTTTGATGGCAAGACAGCGATTTATATCAATGAGCACCGCGTTCAATGCAAGGATGGCCGGTGGAAATGGATACTGACACGCGGTACCGTCATACAGCGCGATGCACAGGGCAGGCCAACCCGGGTGGTCGGCACCCACACCGACATTTCCGAGAGAAAACAGGCCGAAGTCGCTTTACGTGAAAGCGAAGAACGCCTACGCATGGCTTTATCGGCCACGCATCAGGGCTTGTATGATTTGAATGTACCGACTGGCGATGCCATAGTCAGCCCGGAATATGCGCTCATGCTGGGTTATGCTCATGACGACTTTCAAGAAAATAAAAAGAACTGGATCGCCAGGGTACATCCTGACGATCTTCCTGCAGCGGCACGCGCTTTCCGTGAACACCTGGAAGGCAAGAGCGATGAATACCGCGTCGAATTCCGGCAAAAGAAAGCCAGCGGCGAATGGGGCTGGATATTGTCGGTCGGTGCCGTCGTGGAATGGAACAGGGATGGCCGGGCGCAACGCATGCTCGGCACGGTGCTAGATATCACGGAAAAGAAAAAAACCGAAGCCCTGATATGGCAGCAGGCGAATATCGATACCCTGACGGGCCTGCCGAACCGGCGCATGTTTTATGACAGGCTGGACCACGACATCAAGCTTAGCAAACGCCGTGACCTGGCGCTGGCGGTGCTGTTCATCGACCTGGATTTTTTCAAGGAAGTCAATGATACTCTCGGCCATGCAACAGGTGACGCCTTGCTGATAGAAGCGGCATACCGCCTGCGTCAATGCGTCAGGGAGAGCGATACCGTGGCCCGCCTCGGTGGCGACGAATTCACCGTCTCGCTACCAGAAATGCATGAACAAAACCGCGCCGAGACCATCGCGCAAAATATCATACGTAGCATGTCTACGCCTTTCCAGCTGGCAGGTGAAGAAATCTATTTGGCTGCCAGCGTGGGCATCACCATGTATCCGCGTGATGCTGACAACCTGGATGACCTCATCAAGCATGCCGATCAAGCCATGTACGCAGCAAAAGCACAGGGCAGGAATCGCTTCAGTTATTTCACTCCCGGCCTGCAAACTGCCGCGCTGGCACGCTTGCGCATGACCAATGATTTGCGTGCTGCAATTGCAGACAACAGTTTGCGCGTGTATTTCCAGCCCATCGTCGATATCCATAGCGGGAAAATACAAAAAGCCGAAGCCCTGGTGCGCTGGCCGCATGCGCAGCAAGGCTTCATCAGCCCCATGGAATTCATCCCCATTGCAGAAACCAGCGGCCTGATTATCGCTATCGGTGATCTGGTATTCCGCGAGGCGTTGCGCTGGGTCAAAAAGTGGCGCGCGCTGTATCGCGCCGACTTCCAGATCAGCATCAACCAGTCGCCGATGGAATTCCAGGGTGACCAGGAACGTTATATCAACTGGATACATGAGCTGGCGCTACAAAACCTGCCTGGTCAGGCTATCAGCGTAGAAATTACCGAAGGCTTATTGCTCGATGCCAGCCAGAAAATCACCAGCAAACTCTTGCAGTTCCGCGATGCCGGGATACAGGTAGCGCTGGATGATTTTGGGACTGGCTATTCTTCACTGTCCTACCTGAAGAAATTCGATATCGACTATCTCAAGATAGACCAGTCCTTCATCCGTAACCTGGCAACAGATGCCAGTGATATTGCCTTGTCTGAAGCCATCATCATGATGGCGCACAAGCTGGACTTGAAGGTCATCGCCGAAGGGGTAGAGACGCAACAGCAGCATGACTTGCTCAAACAGGCTGGTTGCGATTTTGCGCAAGGCTATCTATTCTCGACACCTGTACCGCCAGAAGAATTTGAGCTTTTGCTCCAGCAAGAAAAAACTTAAGCGCCAGATCGCACTTTGGCCAGCAATTTGCTGGTCGAACGGTCATGCTCAAAATCGATGGCTGCCACCGTACCACCATAGGCCAGCACAGCCTGACCTTCTGGTATGGCTGTCATGTCGTAATCGCCACCTTTGACATACACATCAGGATGCGCTGCCAGTACTGCCTGCAACGCGGTATCCTCATCAAATTCCACCACCAGGCTCACAGACTCCAACGCTGCCAGTACCGCCATGCGGTCTCCACAGGAATTAACCGGCCTGTCATCACCCTTGCCCAGTCGCTTGACCGAGGCATCAGTATTGACCGCCACCACCAGCGAAGCACCAAATTCACGCGCATCAGCGAGATAGCTGACATGACCGCGGTGCAGGATATCGAATACGCCGTTGGTCATGACCACGGGTTTTGGTAGCTCGCGTACACGAGCCGCCAATTGCTCGCGGGTGGTGAGTTTTTTTTCGAATTCTGGCATAGGGATAATTCGGTAAATTTTTGAAAAACCACTCACCACAGAGGCACGGAGACACAGAGAAAAGCATAGAGAAAAGCAAAATCGTATTCTGTTGTAGGTTGGGCTACGTTTCATCAGCCCAACACTGTGCCTTTAATAAACGTATACGTGATTTATATGCTGAGTGTTGGGCTGATAGAGCGTAGCCCAACCTACGAATTGCAAACATTCGCATTTATTTTCTCTCTTGAATTTCTCTGTGCCCCTCTGTGCTACCTCTGTGTCTCTGTGTTGAACGGTCTTGAATTTATAAAAAAAGCCGCTAATGAATAGCGGCGATTGTACAGCTTCAAACCAGGTTTATGCAGCACTAGGCAAGCTGCCAGGCAAAATAACCAGCCTTTGTGCAACTTCCTTGCGATAGCGGTTCAAGTCTTGGACAGTTTCGAAAGTACGCTCGAACAGCAGCGACATATTGTGCAAGATGCGATCGACAACTTTCTTTTCCCATACGCCATCGAACTTGATTTGCCCATCGAGCCAGCGTTCCAGCCAGTCAGGGTCAGGCAAGCGCGACTGTATGGTGTCGTGGGGGAACAATGCCTGGTTGACATGCAGATTAGTCGGGTGCAGAGGTTTTTCTGTCCGTCGGGCAGATGCCATCAAGACACCAATTTTGGAAAACGCAGCGCGTGCCACATCACCCATTTCTGCCAGGGATTTTTTCATATAGCGCAGATAAGCACCGCCATGACGTGCTTCATCCTGGCTGATGATTTTGTAGATATGCTTGATGACAGGTTCGGTATGCCAGTCAGATGCACAGCGGTACCAGTGGTTCAGGCGTATCTCACCGCAGAAATGCAGCATCAGGGTTTCCAGCGGTGGGGCAGGATCAAACTCGAAACGTACGTTGTCGAGTTCCTTTTCAGTCGGTACCAGTTCAGGATGGAAGCGGCGCAGGTATTCCATCAGGACCAGGGAATGCTTTTGCTCTTCAAAAAACCAAATGGACATGAAAGCGCAAAAGTCACTGTCGCCACGGTTATCACGCAAGAACATTTCTGTGGCAGGCAGGGCAGACCATTCAGTAATGGCATTCATCTTGATGGTTTGCGCCTGCTCAGGCGTCAATTTGCTGGCGTCATATTTATCCCAAGGGATGTCTGACTCCATATTCCAGCGTACTTGCTCCAAAGACTTAAACAATTCAGGGTAAAGCATGGTCAACCTCTGATAAAAATTGCGGAAATTAGAATAATTTTCCTGATTTTACCAGAGAGATATGACGCCTTCACGACAGTGCCTGAATTGCTTAAAATGTAGGCTGCAACACAACAGAAAGATGAGACTTGCGCAACATTGTCCCAGCAAGGCCTTGCCTGGGAAAGCTCCCTTGCAAGGGAGCTTCGTTTCATCGGCGGACAACATGTTGTCCGAAACCCCGATTGCACCGTAGCGACGAAGCCAGTACTTTAGTACCAAATTTATTAACTGCCGGAGCTGCAACGCAGCTGGAACAGTTTTGCGCAAGTCTACACTATTTCATTTTCACTAACAGCCTGCCTTACCTCATCCCTGTCCAGATTAGGTGCAAACTGTTGTATAAATTCATAGGTATAAGCGCGCAGATAGGCGCCACGGCGTACCGCCAGTCGGGTGACATTTGATGCAAACAAATGGCTGGCTGCAATCGTCTTCAAACCATGTGCACGTTGCACTTCTATTGCCATCGATGCCACCAGACCCACACCCAGACCCAGTGCCACATATTGCTGGATAACGTCAGAATCCATGGCGGTCAGGACGATATCGGTACGCAAACCAGCCAGACGGAAGGCATCATCGATATGGCCACGGCCAGTGAAACCAACGTCATAGGTGATCAGTGGATAGTTCGCCAGATCTTCCAGTGTCAGTTCACCCTTCTCCAGCAAAGGATGGCCTTCCGGTACGACGACAACGTGATTCCATTCATAGCAGGCAAAAGAGGCCAGGTCCTTGAATTGAGACAGGCCTTCTGTCGCAATACCAATGTCAGCCTTGCCAGACAATACCCATTCGGCAATATGTTCTGGTGAACTTTGTTGCAAGGCGATGCGCACGTCCGGGAAAGCCTGACGGAAGCCTTGTACCACCTTGGGCAAGACATAACGTGCCTGGGTATGGGTAGTGGCTATCGTCAGCGTGCCCTTGGACTGGTCAGAATAGTCTTCGCCAGCCTGGCGCAGGTTTTCTGCCTCCAGCAATAATCTTTCTATGATGGGCAAAATATCCTTGCCCGGTTCGGTCAGGCCGGTCAGGCGTTTGCCATTGCGTTCGAAAATATCGACGCCGAGTTCTTCTTCCAGTTCACGGATCTGGCGGCTGACGCCGGGCTGGGACGTGAACAGCACATTTGCCACTTCAGTCAGGTTATAACCGCGGCGTGAAGCTTCACGGATAGAGCGTAATTGTTGAAAATTCATGGGGCACCTTATTCTTTATTATTGAGTGTCAACGAAGACGTGGAGACGCTTAGGTCTTACAACCAGGGCTTCACCGACTTTAAGTTTCAATTGTTCATAGCGTTCTGTAGAAATCATGGCTTCGACCAGCTCGCCGTTGTCATCTCTTTCAAGTTCCAGCTGGGCCAGCGGGCCTATGCTGTGGACGCGGCGTAATTGCACGTTGAGACCTGCGGCGCCGGGGGAATAACGGTCGATTTCCAGCTCATGCGGGCGCACATAGCCGGTACCAAAAGCATCGCGGGTTTCGGCATGGCCTGGTGCTTCAAAAGGCACACCGCCAGCATCAAGTATGCCTTCATGGATACGGCCACGGAACAGGTTCACATTACCCAGAAAGCCATACACAAAAGGCGTGGCTGGATGATGGTAGACCTCGGCAGGTGCACCAACTTGCTCAACCTTGCCATGGTTCATAAGCACGATCTTGTCAGCCACTTCCAGCGCTTCTTCCTGGTCATGCGTGACAAAAATACTGGTGACATGCAATTCATCATGTAGACGGCGCAACCAGCGGCGCAATTCCTTGCGTACCTTGGCATCCAGCGCACCGAAAGGCTCATCGAGCAAGAGCACGCGCGGTTCTACCGCCAAAGCGCGTGCCAGCGCAATGCGCTGACGCTGGCCACCCGACAATTGCGGTGGATAACGGTCAGCCAGCCAGTCGAGCTGCACCAGCTCCAGCAACTTGGTGACTTTCTCCTTGATTTCACTTTCGGATGGGCGCAGATGGCGCGGTTTGACGCGCAAGCCAAAAGCGATGTTTTCAAAAATCGTCATGTGCTTGAACAAGGCATAGTGCTGGAATACAAAGCCAACCTGGCGTTCACGTACATGCTGGGCAGAGGCATCTTGTCCGTCGAGCAAAACCTGACCACTGTCCGCATATTCCAGGCCGGCGATGATGCGCAACAGCGTGGTCTTGCCGCAACCCGATGGTCCCAGCAAGGCGGTCAGTTCACCATTCGGGAAATCCAGTGAGACATTGTCCAGTGCGGTAAAACTACCAAAGCGTTTTTGTAATTGATTAACAGCGATACTCACGGTGAACTCCCTTATTCTCTTTATTCTTGTGGCAACTGGCGATTTTCATTGGTACGCCATTCGACTAATGTTTTCAGAGCGAGTGTGAACAAGGCCAGCAAGGTCAGCAATGATGCAACAGCAAATGCGGCAGTGAAGTTGTACTCGTTATATAAAATCTCGACTTGCAGTGGCATGGTATTGGTCTCACCACGGATATGGCCGGACACTACGGATACCGCACCAAATTCGCCCATGGCACGCGCATTACACAAGATCACGCCATACAACAAACCCCATTTGATATTTGGTAAAGTCACGTACCAGAAAGTCTTCCAGCCAGATGCGCCGAGCACCAGTGCAGCCTCTTCTTCTTCACTACCCTGCGCTTGCATCAACGGGATCAGTTCACGCGCCACGAATGGGAAAGTCACAAAGATAGTTGCCAATACGATGCCAGGTACAGCAAACAAAATCTTGATTTCATGATCGCGCAACCATTCACCAAACCAGCCCTGCGCACCAAACAACAAAACGTAGATCAGACCAGAAATAACCGGTGATACCGAGAATGGCAGGTCAATCAGCGTCAGCAAGACATTTTTGCCACGGAATTCAAACTTGGCGATAGTCCATGCTGCCGCCACACCAAATACCAGGTTCAAAGGCACTGCTATGCCTGCGGCAATCAAGGTCAGTTTGATGGCTGACAAGGCGTCTGGCTCGATGATGGCAGCCAGGTAAACTTGCCAGCCTTTTTTCAGGGCTTCGGCAAAAACGGCGGCCAGTGGCACGAATAAAAACAGGGTGAGAAAAGCCAGCGCTGTCAGCGTCAAAACGACACGCACCCAGAATGGCTCCAGCGTTGCTGCGGGTGTAATTACAGGCTCATAGCGGCGCGGTGCTACAGGGGCAAGGATAGTTGCTGTAGTCATGGTCAGTCTCTTCCTGCATGTTGTCGACTGCGTGTCCATGCTTGCAGGGCATTAATCGCCAGCAACAGGCTGAATGACAGCAAGAGCATGACTACGGCAATCGCCGTTGCGCCAGCATAGTCATATTGTTCGAGTTTGGTAATCATGAACAGCGGTGTAATTTCAGAAATCATGGGCATATTGCCGGCAATAAAAATCACTGAGCCGTATTCGCCGGTGGCACGGGCAAAGGCCAGCGCAAAGCCTGTCAACAAGGCAGGCAAGATGCTGGGCAAAATCACGCGCAAGAAAGTTTGCAAATGGCTGGCACCCAGACTGACGGCAGCTTCTTCCAGTTCTTTTTCTGCTTCTTCCAGCACAGGTTGTACGGTACGCACAACGAAGGGCAGGCCGATGAAAGTCAGCGCAATCAAAATACCCAAAGGGGTGTAAGCGACCTTGATGCCCAGTGGGGTCAGCAACTTACCTATCCAGCCATTTGGTGCGTACAGGGTTGCCAGGGTAATGCCTGCAACAGCGGTAGGGAGGGCAAACGGCAAATCCACCAGTGCATCGATGAGGCGCTTGCCAGGAAACTTGTAGCGCACCAGCACCCAGGCAACGATGCCGCCGAAAAAGACATTAATCAACGCACCGAGCAGAGAAGCACCAAAAGTCAGACGGTAAGAAGCCATCACACGGTCAGAAGTGACGGTGTTCCAGAAAGCTTCCCAAGTCATGGTAAAGGTTTTCAGGAACACGGCAGAAAGCGGTATCAGGACGATCAAGCCTAGATAAAACAGGGTAAAACCCAGAGAAAGGTGAAAACCGGGCATGACCCGTCTCGCCTTTTTATTTGATCCTAGAAACTGCGCCATGCTTAGCCTTTATTACAGATATGACTATCGATGAGCAATCTTCCCAGTATTTCGTTATATAGAAAACGAATTTTTTCTTATGCTTAAATACGTTTTTCGCATATAGATTAGTCGCTAACGAGAAAAAATGCCAAAATTTATTTATAAGTCATTGAATTGGCGTTGAAGCAGGCATTTTCCTGTTTTGCTTATGCGAAAAGCAAAAAAACGCAGAGACACCTCTGCATGCATCTGCATTGGTGATCCTGCGCTTTATGTTGAGATTGAAAAACTCAGGCCAGTTTGAATTCTTCTTCGTAATGGAAGCTGAGTTTGCTTTCATCACGGCTTAGTAGCGCCGCTTTGGGTAAATCAAACAAGAAACCCTGTAACAGATAAGGGCTGGCCGTCTGGTTGGCGTCTCGCAATGCTTGCAGACGTTTCTGGTTTTCTATACGGCGGAAGATAATGTGACATTGGGCCCGGTCGGCCTGCTCCAGCAAACACACCTGGGCCTCCGCGTCATTGGCGAGGCTGATATCAACCTTGATGGAAGCGGGCCGTACGCGTTCCAGCAAGTCTGATGCCTGCTCCAGGCTGGCAGCATGCAAACCTATGCGGAAGCCATTGCGCCGGTAGTTCTCTGCAACATGGGTCAACACCCAGCGCTGGCTGGGCGTGATCAAAGGCAGTTGCAAGACGATATCAGGGTGTGGCAATTCCAGCACATCAAGGATGCGGCGAAATGCCATGCCATGATTGCCCTCCACTGCGGCCAGCAAGCGGCTATGCACACTCAGATACAGATCCAGATTGACACTTTCTGGCTGTCGGTAAAAATTCAGGGTATGCAAGAGCCGGCACAGTCTGTCCAACTCTACCGACTCATCATCATTGGCGGCGTTTTCCAGCAATTTCCAGATATTCAGGCCCTGGTCATCGCTGGCATAGCTTCGTGCATAGGCCTCATAGGCAACAATACGGCCATCATCACCAGCACGTATGGCCTGGAAGGCGCTGGTCAGAGTGGAGTTAAAATAGCGTCCGCGTGCACGCCCTTGCTCATCCAGCCACAAGTTGGTGGTTGCCAGCGTACTTTGCAGACGACTCAGGTAGTTTTGCAATGCGGGATAATGCATGCCTGCCTCAGCTTAAAAATTCTATCTATAACTTGGCGATAGAAACTTCTGTCGCTTTTACCAGCGCCACGACTTCTGAACCGATGACCAGGTTCAAGTCTTTGATGGAGCGTGTAGTAATGACAGAAGTAACGATGCCTGCGGGTGTCTCGACATCGACCTCGGACACAACAGATCCCTCGATGATGGCTTTGATCTTGCCGCGAAATTGATTACGTACATTGATAGCTTGTATGCTCATGATGATTCCTTAAAGTTAAATAGCCCAGGCAACCTGATGCACTGTTCTGTGCAAGGAAAGATCGCCGAGTTCTGTGTCGGGTGTTACCGAAGGTTTTTGTAATACGCGCTGCAAGATACGTTCTTCCAGCTCGGCAAATGTTGGATTGCCACGCGCGCGTGGGCGGGGTAAGTCGATTCTGGTATCGAGTGTGATCTGGCCATCTTCTATCAGGATCACACGGTCTGCCAGGGCGATGGCTTCCTGTACATCGTGGGTCACCAGTACAGCAGTGAAACCACGCTGCTGCCACAGGTTTTCAATCAGGTTTTGCATTTCAATGCGGGTCAGCGCATCAAGTGCGCCCAAAGGTTCATCAAGTAATAACAGGGCCGGTTCATGCACCAGTGCCCTTGCCAGCGCAACACGCTGACGCTGTCCACCGGACAATACCGATGGCCACTCGTCAGCGCGCTCTGCCAGCGCGACCTTTTCCAGAGCCTGACGGGCCCTGGTCTTGTCACTGCCCAGACCCAGTGCCACGTTAGCAATAACAGATTTCCACGGCAACAGGCGAGAATCCTGGAACATCACCCTGGTATCTGGTTTCTTTTGCGATTGTTCTGCTCCAAATTCCAGGCTACCGCTATCCGCTTGTTCCAGTCCTGCAATCAGGCGTAGCAAAGTACTCTTGCCACAACCACTGCGGCCTATGACAGCGACAAACTCACCCGCCTCTATTTGCAAGTTCAGTGACTTTAATACCTGACGCCCCTGATAAGATTTTTGTATGAGACGCAGATTAAGTGCAGTGCCACTGCTGCCCACATCACTCCCCACATCATCAGATGCAGCTGCCCATTCACCTTTGGCAGTCTGTTCCCAGCCACCATCCAGCTCTTCACGCAAAGCGACGATTTCTGCAACGGCGTTGATGGGAAACTCTGTCAATTGACGCATCATGCTGCCCTCCCCTGATATCCCGGATGCCAGCGCAGGCAATATTGCTCCAATGCACGCGAGAGTACATCTGCCAGTTTGCCCAGCAATGCATATAAAAGTATCCCGACCAGCACGACATCGGTTTGTAAAAATTCACGCGCATTCATGGTCATATAACCTATGCCAGCCTGGGCAGAAATGGTTTCTGCGACAATCAACAAGACCCACACCAGGCCAAGGGAAAAACGCACACCGACCAGTATCGAAGGCAAAGCGCCCGGCAAGATCACATCACGGTATAAAGCCCAGCCAGACAAACCATAGCTTTGCGCCATTTCTATCAAGCCTTTATCGACGGTGCGTATGCCATGAAAAGTATTCAGATAAACGGGAAAGAACACGCCCACCGACACCAGGAACAGCTTGGCCATTTCATCGATACCAAACCATAAGATCACCAGTGGTATCAAAGCCAGGGCAGGAATATTCCTGACCATTTGCAGCGTTGTGTCTAGCAAGGTTTCTGCAAAACGAAAACTGCCTGTCAGCAAACCCAGCAAGAGACCCAACCCGCCGCCAACCGCAAAGCCGGATATCGCCCGCCATAAACTGGTCTTGGCATGCACCCAGATTTCGCCAGAAACAGCCAGTGTCCAGAATGCTTTTACCACTGCCAGTGGTTCAGGCAAGATACGGCTGGACAACCAGCCAGTCTGCGCCGCCAGTTGCCAGATCAGGATCAATGTTACTGGCACCAGCCATGGCAAACCTCGCTTCAGCAGACGCACGCTGGCCTGGCGAAAGACATCCGGCTTTTTTGCGGCAAACTGTGCGTTATGGGTAGAGCTACCCTGCGCATAGGTGGCAGCAAATTCGCTCACTTCAGTAATCATTGGTCCCATATTGCCTCCCTAGCTTTGCGATACCTTGGGGACGATGCCATTGGCCATGACCTCACCAAACGGGCCTGTCAGGCTATTAGCAACGCCGGGTACTTCCTTGCCTATCAGGGGGAATACCAGTTCTGAAAAACGGTAAGATTCTTCCAGATGCGGGTAACCCGAGAAAATAAAGGTGTCGATGCCAAGCGCCTGATATTCCTTGATGCGCGCGGCGACAGTTTCAGGGTCACCCACCAGGGCCGTGCCAGCACCACCGCGCACCAGGCCTACGCCCGCCCACAAGTTAGGCGACACTTCCAGTTTGTCGCGCTTGCCACCATGCAGGGCGATCATGCGTTGCTGGCCGACTGAATCCATTTTGGCGAATGCTTTCTGCGCACGGGCGATGACTTCGTCATCGACATAGCGAATCAGGTCGTCTGCGGCTTTCCAGGCTTCATCGCTGGTTTCGCGCACGATCACATGCAGGCGTATACCAAAGCGCAATGTCCTGCCATGTTTGGCTGCGCGTTCACGCATGTCGGCAATCTTGGCGGCCACTGCTGCGGGTGGTTCACCCCAGGTCAGATAGACATCTACCTGTTCTGCCGCCAGTTCATGTGCCGGTTCAGAAGAACCACCAAAATACAGCGGCGGGTAAGGTTTCTGTATCGCCGGGTACAAGGTTTTTGCGCCCTTGACGGTAATGTGCTCGCCTTCGAAATCATAACCGGCGTCACCACCTTCTCCAGCCAGTGACGCACGCCAGACGCGCAAGAATTCGTCGGTGATTTCGTAACGCTTTTCATGATCGGCAAATACGCCATCAGCTTCCAGCTCGCCTTGGTCACCACCAGTGACGATATTGATCAGCAAGCGTCCCTTGGATAAACGGTCAAAGGTGGCAGCCATGCGCACTGCCAAACCTGGGCTACTCAACCCAGGACGTATCGCCACCAGGAATTTCAACTTGCTGGTCGCGCCTATCAAACTGGAGGCAACCACCCAGGCATCTTCGCAAGAGCGGCCAGTGGGCAATAGCACGCCGTCATAACCCTGGGTGTCAGCGGCGACGGCAATCTGCTTCAAGTAGTCGAAGCTGACCTGACGTGCGCCCTGGCTGGTACCAAGATAACGGCTATCACCATGGGTGGGTATAAACCAGAATACATTCAAACTCATTATTCTCTCCTGTATATTTTTACTCTGCGTTTTATGGTTTGGTGCCAGGCGGCAACCACACGGCATCGCGCACATTGACTGCTTTGGGTATCAATTTCTGTTGAAAAAAATTGTCAGCAACTCTTTGCTGTTCATCAATAATGTTTTGGGTCAGATAGACAACGGGTGAGCGTGGCCTGCGTTCCAGAAAGCTGGCGATGGTCGGTTTGTCCAGCCCTGTGCTGGCAGCAATAATGGCGACGGCTTCATCACGGTTCTTTTGCACGAAGGAGTCGCTACGTGTCAGTTCTTCAAACAGCACTTGTATGGCCTTGGGATATTTGTCAGCAAAGCTACGCGCCGATAAATAATGCGACAGGTTGTTCACCAGGCCCTTGCCAGTCGCCAGCACTCTTGGTGCTGCACTTTGTTCAATCGCTGCCCAGTACGGGTCCCATATCGCCCACACATCGACACTGCCGCGCTCGAAAGCAGCGCGTGCATCCGCAGGTGCGAGATAGACTGGCGTAATATCTGACCATTGCAAACCCGCTTGCTGCACGGCGCGCAAGACGTGGTAGTGCGCACTTGATCCTTTTTGAAAGGCGATTTTCTTGCCTTTTAAATCTGCCAGCGTACGGATAGGTGAATCCTGTTTGACCAGAATGGCACTGACACCAGGCTTGGCCGGTTCAGCACCGACATACACCAGATTACTGCCTGCCGCCTGGGCAAAGATAGGTGGCGGCTCACCCGTCGTGGCAAAATCTATGCTGCCTACTGACAAGGCTTCCAGCATTTGCGGGCCTGCAGTAAATTCAAACCAGGTGACTTTGACACCTTTCAATTGTTGTTCCAGCGCCTGCCTGTGCTTCAGCAAGGTCAGGTTAACTGAGCTTTTTTGAAAACCTATGCGTAATTCTTTGGGTAACTCTTTGGGCAAATCATGGGCTGCCGCAAAGCTGGCAACAGGTAGTATGCTGCTGATAGAAAATGCCAGTAACAGACGGCGGATGGAAGACAATCTCATTTTCTGTCTCAGCCCTTGACCGCAAATACGGCATCGCGGATATTGATGCGCCTGGGTATCAGCTTCAAGTCAGTAAAGGTGTCGGCGATGCTTTGCTGTTCCTTGATGACTTGTTCGGTCAGTGGTTTGACGCCAAAACCAAAACGGGAAGTCGACAATTCCACGATGCTGGTTTCCAGCCCGGTTTGCGTGGCCAGTATGCTGGCAACTTCTTTCTGGTTTTTTGCACTCCACTCATCGACCCTGGCCAACTCTTCCAGAACGATGCGCAAGACTTCTGGGCTTTTTTGCGCATAAGGCCGTGCTGCCAGGTAAAACTGATGGTTGCTGACCGCGCCTTTACCATCCACCAGTATTCTTGCACCCAGTTGTTTTTCAGCCGCGGCCAAGAAAGGGTCCCAGATCGCCCAGGCATCAACGCTGCCACGCTCGAATGCTGCACGAGCATCCGCAGGCGGCAAGAAGATGACTTCGACATCCTTGTAATTCAGACCTGCTTTTTCGAGTACCTTGACCAGCAGGTAATGCACATTCGAACCCTTGTTCAAGACTATCTTTTTACCCTTGAGGTCTGCTGCTGATTTCAAAGGAGAATTCTTGGGTACGATGACAGCTTCACCACCGGGAGCTGGTGGCTCATTACCGACATACAGCAAATCTGCACCTGCAGCTTGGGCAAAAATCGGCGGTGCTTCACCTGTCGTACCAAAATCGATGCTGCCTACATTCAAACCTTCCAGCAATTGCGGACCAGCGGGGAACTCTGTCCATTTGACATCCACGCCCAATGCAGCCAGACGTTTATCCAGCGCCCCTGTCCCCTTGAGCACCGTCAGTGTTCCATACTTCTGATAACCGATGCGCAGACTGCCAACTATCTTGTTCTGGGCAAATGCCTTGGGCAAGACCACGCTCAAAGCGGTCGCTGTCAACGCCGACAGGCGGCTCAGGGTAAGACGTTTTTGCTTGCTGGTGATTTGAATTTTGCGACTCATGTTCTGCTTTCATATTTTGGACAAGACTTCCCCCTGCCGGGGTGCCAGCATGAAAGAAAGGTTTTTAGTAAATGATGTTAGAGCACGTCCTTGCGCAGTAATGCTATCGGGACTGTTTTGCCAGGGTCAACATGGTAAAACCACTTCTGCCTCTGCATGCACCGGTGGACGCAAAATACTCAGGCTATCGAGCAAGAGTTGTACACCATCTTCTACGCGGTTTTGTATCGCTGCATCAAGTTGCAGGCCATGCAGATCTGACCAGGTGACTTGCGCATCTGTCGCATAAATACTGGGCAGGACATGGCGTGCCGACAAAGATGCCAACACGGGTCGCAGACCATAATCAAGTGCCAACATGTGTGACTGGCTGCCGCCAGTTGCCAGCGGCAAGACCAGCTTGCCGCTTAAACCATCTTGCGGCAGGATATCCAAAAAACTTTTCAACAAACCGCTATAAGCCGCTTTGTAGATGGGCGTTGCAATGACGATGGCATCGGCCTTCGCCAGCAAGCTTTTAGCTGCGGACAATTCCGGATCAGAAAAGTCGGCATGCATTAAAGCCTGAGCAGGCAAGTCCCTGACATGCAGACTACTGGTACGCTGCCCTTGTTCGTTGAGCTTGATACCCACATGATTCAACAAACGGGCTGAACGTGAGGGAGAAGAAGGACTTCCCGATAGCAGTAAGATGCGCATTTTCTTGCCTCCTGTTTTCCTGGATCAGGAAATTTATTTTTTATTTGGCTGGTAGATTTGATCGAAAATGCCACCATCAGCAAAATGCTCTTTTTGTGCCTTGGTCCAGCCACCGAAAGTGTCGTCGATGGTGAACAGTTTCACTTTAGGGAATTGTGCTGCATATTTTTTCGAGGCTTTTTCAGTCGTCGGACGGTAGTAGTTTTTAGCGATGATGTCCTGGCCCTCATCAGTATACAAATAGTTCAGGTAGGCTTCGGCCACTTTGCGGGTGCCACGGCGGTCGGCTACTTTGTCAACCACGGCGACAGAAGGCTCAGCCAGGATACTGGTCGATGGGGCAACGATTTCAACCTTGTCCGGGCCCAGTTCCTTGATGGCCAGCAGAGCTTCGTTTTCCCAGGCTAGCAAGACATCGCCTATGCCACGCTCAACAAAAGTAGTGGTTGCACCGCGCGCGCCGGAATCAAGTACCGGTACATTTTTATACAACTTGGCCAAAAACTCTTTTGCCGTAGCTTCGCTACCGCCCGGCAATTTCAAAGCATAGCCCCAGGCAGCCAGATGGTTCCAGCGTGCGCCGCCAGAAGTTTTTGGATTAGGTGTGATCACTGAAACACCTGGCTTGACAATGTCAGCCCAGTCCTTGATACCCTTGGGATTACCCTTACGCACCAAAAACACAATGGTAGAAGAATAAGGTGAAGCATTGTGAGGGAGACGTTTTTGCCAGGCTTTGTCGAGCAAGCCTTTTTCTGCCAGCGCATCAGTGTCATAAGCCAGCGCCAGTGTCACTACGTCAGCATCCAAGCCATCGATAACAGCACGCGCCTGCTTGCCAGAACCACCATGCGATTGTTTGATGGTGACATTGTCACCGGTTTTGGTTTTCCATTGTTTGGCGAAAGCCTGGTTGACTTCCTGATATAACTCACGGGTTGGGTCATAGGAAACATTAAGCAAGCTGACATCTGCTGCTACTGCGACAGATGACAATACGGTAGCGAGGCTTGCTACGATTGTCGTTGCGAAGATTATCTTTTTGATCGTCATCTCTAAGTCCGGGTAAATAATAATTTTTATGAGGAGTACAGGATAAAACGGTCCTATATAAATTAAAACGAAGTGTTTCGATGTTTTATATATGTTTTTGGCATATGCCGACATCCATTGTTAAAAAATAAAATCTCAACTCAGAGGAAAGAAAGCTATCTTGCAAGATACCTTCGTTACGCAAACGAGCGGCACAGAGTTGCACAGGGAAATTCGATATACATATGATACTGTTTCAGTATCCTGTATCTTTATTACGCTATTTGAGCAGCCCATGGGTATTCTCAAACATTAGTCTTCGATCTACATATTTGCTCAAGACTGCGCTAAGATGACATTCTCTTCTACAGGAGTTAGCCATGTTGCGACGCACACCAATTCAAGTTGCTGTTTTTCTGGGTTTGATTACTTGCTCACTGGGAGCGTGGGCGGATACCAGTGATGCCTGCCCGGCGGTGCTGAACCATAAATTCAAGCGTCTGCAAGATGAAGCGCCACAAGACCTTTGCCAGTACAAGGGCAAGGTTGCGCTGATTGTGAACACTGCCAGTTATTGCGGTTTTACCAAGCAGTATGAAGGTCTGGAAGCCATGTCTGCCAAATATAACGACAAGGGTTTGGTGGTGCTGGGCTTTCCCTCCAATGATTTTGGCAAGCAAGAACCCGGCAATGACAAGCAAATTGCTGACTTTTGCTTCAATACCTATGGTGTGAAATTCCCTATGTTCAGCAAATCTTCTGTCATGGGCAAGGATGTCAATCCCATGTATGCGCAGTTGATCAAGGCAACGGGCACGACACCGAAATGGAATTTTTATAAGTACCTGATAGACCGCAAAGGCAATGTCGTCGCGGCCTACTCCAGTGTGACCACACCCGATGACAAGAAGCTGGTCGCCGACGTAGAGAAAGCGCTGGCAGCGCAGTAATTCTTGTTCTAAGTATTGGTTACGGACTTGGGCGCATAACCCAACTGATGCGATAAGGCACTGGCACTGGCGCGCAAAGCTCCTGCCAGTTCGCCATTCCAGTCCGTATCAAAACTGCCCTTGGGCCCAGTAGCGGTGATCACCAGACTCAATGCCTGGGCATGATTGAAGACCGGCGAACTGAGGGCATTGATGCCCGGTATGGGCAGGCCCTGTGCCCTTGCCAAGCCCTTCTCTCTTACTTCTGCCAGTATGCTGGCGATATCAGAGGCAGTCATCTGCACACCCGCTTGCCCTATCACCAGTTCATCCTTGAGCTCCCTGGCAATCACTTTGTCGACCAGTGCTTGTGGCAAGAAGGCAGAAAATACCAATCCCGTCGCCGTGCCCAGCATGGACATGAGCGAACCCGCATGCATATTCACATGGATGGGGCGGCTGGACTCAGCGATATACACTACGGTGGGACCATGGCTGCCCCACACCGCCAGCGCCACGGTGTGATCCGTAATGGCTGCGAGGCGGGTGACTTCAGGTATTGCCAGTTTGACGGGTGACATTTGCTGCAGGCTGACCAGTCCCATTTGCAAGGCAAAGGGGCCGAGCTGGTAAGCGCCGGTGGCAGCATCCTGCTCGACCAGACCCAGTTTACCAAAGCTGACCAGATAGGCATGTGCCTTCGAAGCAGGCATGCCACTCTCACGCGCCAGGTCACCCAGGGACATGGCACGGCCAGAGCTGACCAGGGCATTCAGGATCAGGCCGCCAACTTCTATCGCGCCTATACCGCGCCTTTCCTTGTTTTTTTCTGGCATGCCAGCTCCTTCTTTCATTCCCATCTATTTTACTATTAACAAATGCATTTACAAATAACGAATTAATGATTATTCTTAGCGTCTGTCATCTGCTCACTATGAAGCAAAACAACTGAGCACAACAATTCAGCACAACAAACATCTCAGAGGTTACCCCATGAGCACCAAGCAATTTGCCTCCCACGCTGACCTGGAAGAAAAGAAAGTCAGCTTCCAGCAATTATCCGAACATGCTTATGCCTATACGGCGGAGGGTGACCCGAATACCGGCATCATCATCGGTGATGATGCCGTCATGGTGATCGATACCCAGGCGACGCCCATCATGGCGCAAGATGTGGTGCGCCGTATCCGTGAAGTCACTGACAAGCCGATTAAATATGTCGTGATGTCGCATTACCATGCGGTGCGTGTACTCGGCGCCAGCGGCTATGTCGCCGAAGGGCTGGAGCACATCATCGCCAGCCGCGACACCTATGACTTGATCGTCGAACGTGGCGACGCTGACATGAAGAGCGAAATAGGCCGCTTCCCGCGACTGTTCCGTAATGTTGAAAGCGTACCCGGCCTGACCTGGCCGACGATTACCTTCAAGGGTGAAATGTCGATCTGGCTGGGCAAGCTGGAAGTAAAGCTCATGCAGGTGGGCCGTGGCCATACCAAGGGCGACACCATCGTCTGGCTGCCACAGGAAAAAGTCTTGTTCTCCGGTGATCTGGTTGAATTTGGCGCGACACCGTATGCGGGAGATGCCTATTATTCAGACTGGCCACAAACCCTCTCCAATCTGGAAGCGATGAAAGCCGAAAAACTGGTGCCAGGGCGCGGTGCTGCCCTGACCACGCCAGAACTGGTGGCTGCTGGACTCAGTGAAACCCGTTCTTTCATCAGCGACTTGTTTGCCAGCGTCAAAGCGGGGCAGCAACAGCAGCATGACCTCAATACCATCTACAAAAATACTTACACTGCGTTGAAGCCCAAGTATGGCCATTGGGTAATATTCGACCATTGCCTGCCGTTTGATGTGACGCGTGCTTTTGATGAAGCGTCGGGACATGTTGATCCACGGGTGTGGACGGCGGAACGGGACGTGGAGATGTGGAAGAGTTTAGAAGGGTAAGGCCCAGACCTCTCAACAGGTAGGCACATAGGGAGGAAAGACTGCTTGCAGGAAGTCTTCGTTACGCAGGCGAGCGGCATGCCGCTCGAATTCCCTGCTACACCGCAGAGAAAAACAAGAGAAATTCTTTTGTTGTTATAACTAATCATATAACTCTGTGCCTTTTGCTTTCGCTCTAATCGCGCCGCAGGAGTCGCATTTTGCTTAGCACTTATCAATATCAAAAATTTTCTTTCGTGACTCCAGCGGAGTTGCAGACCAAGGAAATCACACGTCGCAAAGTTATTATCGTCGGCGCTGGCCCTGTGGGGCTGGCGGCAGCGATAGATTGCCAATTGCAGGGGCTGGATGTGCTGGTGCTGGATGATGATGATACGGTGTCAGTAGGTTCACGCGGCTTGTGCTATGCCAAGCGGACGCTGGAAATACTCGACAGGCTGGGCGTAGCAGCGGCAGTGCGTGACAAGGGTGTGGAGTGGAATGTAGGGCGTACTTTCTTTCGCAAGGATGAAGTATTTAATTTTAATCTCTTGCCTGCGCCTGATCACAAACACCCTGGCATGGTGAATTTGCAGCAATATTATCTGGAAGATTTTCTGGTGCAGCGGGCGATGGAACTTGGAGTCGAGTTGCGCTGGAAAAGCCGTGTCACTGCGATCAAGAAAGATGAAGAATTTTCTACCTTGCAGATAGCTACCCCGGAAGGTGATTACAGCCTGCAAGCAGACTGGTTGATCGCCTGCGATGGCGCGCGCAGCCCCTTGCGCCAGATGCTGGGACTGGAAGTAGAAGGCAAGGTTTTCATGGATAGATTTTTGATTGCCGATGTCGTCATGAAAGCTGACTTTCCGGCAGAGCGCTGGTTCTGGTTTGATCCTCCTTTTCACCCCAATCAATCAGTGCTGCTGCACCGCGAAGCCGACAACGTCTGGCGCATAGACTTTCAGTTGGGCTGGGATGCCGACCCGGTGGAAGAACGCAAACCCGAAAACGTGATCCCACGCATCAAGGCAATGCTCGGTGATGACAGGGAATTTGAACTCGAATGGGTTAGCGTGTATACCTTCCAGTGCAGACGCATGGAAAAATTCAGCCATGGCCGTGTGCTGTTTGCTGGCGATGCTGCACATCAGGTTTCCCCCTTTGGTGCACGCGGTGCAAATTCCGGCATGCAGGATGCAGATAATCTGGTGTGGAAATTGAAGCTGGTCGTTGATGGCAAGGCACCAGACAGCCTGCTCGCCACTTATTCGGATGAACGTGTCTTTGCAGCCGATGAAAATTTACTGAATTCGACACGTTCTACTGATTTCATCACGCCCAAAAATGCTGTCAGCAAATGCTTTCGCAATGCCGTATTAAGTATGGCACAGGAACATGCATTTGCGCGCAAACTGGTCAATTCCGGAAGATTGTCTGTACCCACAATCTTGTCGGAATCGAATTTGAATACAGAGGACAGCGAAGGATTTGATACAACTCTACAAACGGGGGCACCGTTTGAAGATGGGCCAGTCACTGATAAAAATAAATCCGGTTTCCTGATCGATTATTTGCGACCAGTTTTTCATGGTCTGTATTTTTGCGATGCTGTATCCGATATTTCTGATGCCTATCTGGCCGCGATCAAGGCTTTGGAACAGGAGGCAATTCCAGTAGCCACGATCATCATCAGCAAACAGGAAAGTTCACTTGAGGGTTTCCTGGTCCTGACTGATATAAAGGGTCTGCTGCACCAACGTTATGGTGCAGGCAAGGGCAGCTATCACTTGCTCAGGCCAGATCAGCACCTGGCTGCTCGCTGGCAGCAGTTTGAACTTAACCAGGTACGCCAGGCAGTACAAACTGCCAGCGGCAATTCATCAGGAGTGACATGATGCCTTTGAACCTGCAAGCAAATTTCCATTACCCTGACAAATCGGCGCAACGTGATTACAGTGCGGGCGATGACTTTTATCAACTACTGATAGACACCCATCGAGACCTCAGCGATGAAGCCAGCGCCGCGTTGAATGCACGCTTGATCTTGCTGCTGGCTAATCACATCGGTGATATCAGCATCTTGCAAGAAGCCCTGCGCCTGGCAGCCGACAACAACAAGTCAACTTCAACGCGTTAAGTTTTTCTCGCCTCATTCGACAAAAAACCGCCTATGGTCGCATGCACCATGGCATCCACGATTTGCTCATGCGTCAGGCGCTTGTCGCGCAATAAAAACTCCATGGTCGGATCACAGGCGCGTGAATACAGGGTGTAGACAAGTACATCATCGGGCACCAGTGGCGTCAAAGCGCCCTGCTCCCGTGCTTGCGCTACCAGGGCATAAAAACGCTTGTTCACGCGCAAGGCCACGATCACATAATCGAGATTCAACATCAGGCTGCGCTGCAAGGCCAGGCTGGTTGACGGCAGATGTGGCACCCCACCTTGCAGGCGCAACCGCAAAGACCAGGCCAGGATATGCCTGATCTTGTCTATCGCCTGCATATCTGCGGCTAATGTATCCAGTTCTTTCTGCGTTGCCTTCAAGAGCCGCGTCATGGCTGCCCCTGCCAACTTTTCCTTGGAAGAAAAATGCTTGTACAGGCTGCCTTTGGCTATGCCCACCGCATCAGCGACATCATCCATGGTCATCAAGTCATAGCCTTTTTCTGACAAAAGGCGATTGACGGCATCGATGATGGCTTCTTCCCGCGCATCAAACTGTTGTTTTTTAAAGGGAATACGGATTTCCATTATTTTTTCTGCACAAATAAAAACTTTGTAGTATATTTTGTGACTGACCAGTCACAAAATGAAATTCATAGTCATATTCTAACCCACAATATTTTGTTTACCAGCGAATTTGTGATGTTTGCGCTATGAAATGAGTTGAGTATCAGTCTGACGCAAGCCTGAATCCAAAAGTGCAGGTTTTGCGTATGAATAGATAGTTGATACAGGCGAAGCTCAACATTCAAGCCGCACTTACGTACCATTTTTACAACAAATGTATTTTTAACCATAATTCTTTAGCATAATCAGATTATGAAAATCGCTGTCATCGGTTCCGGCATCTCCGGCCTGTCTTGCGCATACGAGCTTTCTAAAGCAGGACATGAAATCAGCCTGTTTGAAGCCAATGACTATTTTGGCGGGCATACCCATACCGTTGATATCAGCCTTGAAGGCAAAACTTATGGCGTGGATACTGGCTTCCTGGTGTTTAACCATAAGACTTATCCAAATCTGGTGCGTTTGTTTCAGGAGCTGGACATTGCGACCGTCGCGACGGATATGTCTTTCTCGGTCAAGATGCCAGTAGGGAAGAACGGCACACGCATACTAGAATGGGCAGGTGCCAATCTGGACACCGTATTTTCCCAGCGCAGCAATCTGCTAAGCCCCGCTTTTATACGTATGTTGCGCGATATCCTGCGTTTCAATAAACAAACGACTGCGCTGGCAACGACACAAGATCATCCAGACTTCCGACAGCCGCTGGGCAACTTTCTCAACCAGCACAACTATAGTAAAGAATTCCGCGCCTGGTACTTATTGCCAATGGCAGCCTGTATCTGGTCCTGCCCTACCGAAACCATGATGGCTTTTCCGCTGTCATCATTCGTCAATTTTTGCCACAACCACGGATTGCTGCAAGTGAATGACAGACCGCAATGGCAAACCGTAAAAGGGGGCGCGAGGCAGTATGTAGAAAAAATCTTGCCACGGATTGCACACACGCATTTAAAAACCCCGGTATTAAGCGTGCGCGAAAAAGCGCCGGGTGCAATTGCTGTCCAGACTGAACACGGCATCCAGGTGTTTGAGCATGTCGTGTTCGCCAGCCATAGTGATCAAAGCCTGAAGTTGCTGGCCGATGCTGATCTGGCAGAGCGTCAGATTCTATCGTCTGTCAAGTACCAGTCCAATCGTGCCGTGCTGCATACCGATGCCAGTGTGCTGCCGCAAAATAAAAAAGCCTGGTCGGCCTGGAATTATCAAAGTGAAAGTAGCAGTGAGCCACGCGTCTGCGTCCATTACCTGATCAATCAATTACAGCCACTGCCTTTCAAGACACCCGTGATCGTCACACTGAATCCAATTGTAGAGCCTGCAGCAGCCAGCAGCATCGATCGCTTTGATTATTCTCACCCGGTATTTGATGCAATGGCCATCAATGCACAAAACCAGCTAGTCAATATCCAGGGCAGGAGAAACATCTGGTTTGCTGGTGCCTGGACAGGGTATGGTTTCCATGAAGACGGATTGAAATCTGGCTTGCGTGTAGCGGAATGCATACTCGCCCGCGCAGAAGCTGCCTACGAACGCGTGATACGTGCGGCCTGAAAATGCATGAACCCGCTTCCACATCAACTGTTATTTTATGCACCGGCGAAGTGATGCACAAGCGCTTGCGTCCGGCAAAAAATGCTTTTCGCTATGGCGTGTTTTTTATCCGGGTTCCGGTGCGTGACATCAAGCGCATGAACACGCCTGCCCTATTTTCTGTGAACCGCTTCAATGCCCTGGCATTCTATGAACGTGATCATGGCGATGCAAGCCAGCCGCTGGTGCAATGGATAGATGCCTTGCTGCAAAGCGAGGGCATCACTGATGCTGACGGCGAGATTTGGCTGCAGTGTTTCCCCCGTGTGTTTGGCTATGTATTTAATCCGGTGTCTTTCTGGTTTTGTCATCGCCAGGATGGCAGCCTGCGCGCCGTGGTATGCGAAGTACGCAATACCTTCGGTGAAAAGCATTTATACCTGTTGGAAAAAGGCGGCCAGCTGGCCAATGGCGAAGAATTGCAGGCCAAGAAAATATTCCACGTCTCGCCATTTTGCAAAGTAGAAGGCAGTTACCGTTTTCGCTTCATGCAGGCACAACAGGATATTCTCGGACAAGAATCTCTGCACAAAAAACACCTTGCCCGGATTGACTATGCCGACGCCGAAGGTCCGCTACTGCTGACCAGTGTTTCTGGCCGTGAACAGACAATGAGCAATATGCACATAGCCCGGGTCATGTTGCGCTATCCCTTCATGACTATCGGAGTCGTACTGCGCATCCATTTGCAAGCACTGCGCCTGTGGATCAAGCGAGTGCCTTTTATTTCCAAACCTATTCCTCCTACTGAAGAGTTAAGCAGATGAGCAGCCTACATCCTACTTTTGCCAATCGTGAAGCCAGCACCTCTGCAGATGCTGATAAGCATGCCGCACAAAACGCGCCATTGAATAGCAAACACTTTCCGGCGCAAGCCAGGTTTGTGTTGAGCCTGCTGAACAGACTTGAACATGGTTGCCTGACGATACAATTCCCTGATGGGCAAACTGCCAGCTTTGGACATGCCTATGAAGGCTGGCAACATGTCAGCCTCCATTTGAAAAACTGGGAGTTATATCGCGCTGTGCTCAAGTCTGGTGATATCGGCTTTGCCGAAAGTTATATCGCTGGCCACTGGACTACCAGCAGCCTGACTGGTTTGATAGAACTCATTTCACACAATCGCCAGCAACTGGAAAGCGTGATTTATGGAAGTTGGTGGGGCAATCTTATCTACAGACTCAAGCATGTGCTGAACCGCAATTCGCGCACAGGCAGCAAAAAAAATATCCATGCCCACTACGATATAGGCAACGAATTCTACAAACTGTGGCTGGACCCATCGATGACTTACTCCAGCGCGATTTACTCGGGTGAACAAGAACAATCGCTGGAAGAAGCGCAGCAAGCAAAATACCGTCGCATCTTGCACCAGCTGGCCTTACCAGAAAATGCCAAGGTGCTGGAAATAGGGTGTGGCTGGGGTGGATTTGCCGAGATGTCGATACGCGATGCTGGCGCTCACGTCACTGGACTGACGCTCTCTACCGAACAATTACAATATGCCCATGCACGTCTGCACAATGCTGGTCTGCATGCAAAAAGCGATTTGAGGATAGAAGATTATCGTGATGCAAACGGTAGTTATGACGCCATCGCCTCCATAGAAATGTTTGAGGCGGTTGGTGAAGCGTATTGGCCTGGTTATTTTGAATGCTTGCAACGCAATCTGAAACAGGGTGGCCGTGCCTGCGTGCAAAGCATCGTCATTGCAGATGAGCTGTTCGATCGTTACCGCAAGGGTACCGACTTTATACAACAATACATCTTCCCTGGCGGTATGTTGCCATCCATAGAAAAATTCCATGCCATGGCTGAAGCATATGGTATGGAAGTACTGGATACCTATAACTTTGGGCTCGACTATGCACGTACGCTGCTGCATTGGCGCCATGCTTTCATGGAGAAACTGGCGCAGGTAAAGACCCAGGGTTTTGATGATGAATTCTTGCGTACCTGGGAATTTTATCTGGCGTATTGCGAAGCCGGTTTCCGTGCTGAGAGTATCAATGTAACGCAATTCACCTTGAGAAAAAAATGATTTCCTCATTCTCCATGCGTGCGCTGTGTCTGCCATCATGCTTGTCGCTGCTGCTTGCAGTGACTTCGATGACTGTGCATGCCGAGGATAAACCAGCAGGCACGCCACCAGCACATATCAGCGAAGAAATCCCGCAAGCCAGTTTGCAAGGCAGCGGTAGTTTTCGCTGGTTTGGCTTGCATATTTATGATGCGAGCTTGTGGTCTTCAGCTGAAGGCTACAAGCCGGATAGCGACAAGCAGCAAAAGTTTGCGCTGGATCTGGCCTATGCCCGTAATTTATATGGTGGCAAGATCGCCGATGCCAGCATAGAAGAGATTGAAAAACTCAAACTGGGTACGGCAGAAAAACGGGAGCGCTGGCTGGCGCAGATGAAAAAAATTTTTCCCGATGTAAAACAAGGCACACATATTACAGGCATTTATATACCAAATGAAGCAGCCAGGTTTTACCTGAATGGAAAATTGCTGGGCGAGATACACGATGCAGAATTTGCCCAGGCTTTCTTTGCGATATGGCTGGACAAGAAAACCACAGCGCAGAGTTTACGCACCAAGCTGTTAGGTAGTAAAGCCAACGCAAACTGAGCAGATGTCAGCAAAGTTTTACCAGACCAGCACGCCACACCAAACACTCACATCAGGAAATCATATGTTCAAGCAAAGTTACCGATTATTTTTCTGCAGCCTGATACTGTTGCTGACATCCTGTGCCAGTCAATATGACCCTGGTCGCTACCACAATGAAACCCCCAAGCTGGACATGCAAAGCTATTTCAATGGCAAGCTTGATGCCTGGGGCATGTTCCAGGACAGGTCAGGTGCCATCGTGAAACGCTTTACCGTGATCATGGATTGTCAGTGGTCAGGCGATATTGGCACACTCAATGAAGACTTTAGTTATTCCGATGGCAGCAAGCAAAAGCGTATCTGGACTTTGAAAAAAGTGGGCGATGATCAATTTACCGGCACTGCTGCTGACGTGATAGGCGAAGCCAGGGGACAGGTATCAGGCAATACCCTGCACTGGAATTATGTATTGGCATTACCTGTCGACGGCAGTGTTTATAACGTCGATTTTGACGACACCATGGTGCTGATGGACGACAAGGTGATGCTCAACCGCGCCATCATGCGCAAATTCGGCGTTGAACTTGGCAGCGTGACACTCTCCTTCACCAAACGTAGTAACACCTCGCCATGAATCCCGTCATCCACGACTGGCGTGGCAAACGCATCTGGATCATTGGTGCGTCCAGTGGCATAGGTGAAGAAACTGCCAGGCTGTTGCTCACGCTGGGTGCCAGGGTAGCCCTGTCAGCCCGCAAACTGGCGCAGCTGGAAAAAATTGCAGCTGACTACCCAATGGCCGAAGCCATGGCGGTGGATATCTGCGATCATGCCAGCATCATGTCTTGTCATGCAGGTTTGATGCAAAAATGGGGCAGCATAGATCTGGTACTCATTGTTGCTGGTAGCTACAATGAAATGCGGGCGGACAGTTTTGATATGGCCGCAGTCAACCGGCTGATAGACATTAATTTGCGCGGTGTCTATCAATGCCTGGACGTGATCTTGCCAGACATACTGCAGCAGGGAAGTGGCGGCATAGGTATCGTCGGTTCAGTTGCGGGCCTCTCGGGTTTGCCCAAGGCGCTGGTGTATGGGCCGACCAAGGCTGCCATCATCAATTTGTGCGAATCCCTGTACCTGGATGTGCGTCCCAAAAATATAGCGGTATATATGATTAATCCCGGTTTTGTAGAAACCCCGATGACTGAAGGAAATGACTTCAAGATGCCCGCATTGATCAGTGCGCCGGAAGCGGCAGTTGCCATCGTCAAAGGTATGCAAAAAGGAGACTTTCATATTCACTTCCCAAGACGTTTTACGAACTGGTTAAGGCTGGCGCGACTGCTGCCTTATCGCAGTTATTTTTATCTGGTTCATAAAGTAACAGGTTTATAAATGTCTACTACTCATGTACCAGTCCAGGCAGCGCATCAGGCCAGCCTGGATAAGCTCGTCAGCTTCTTTGAATCCATCACACTGGCGGCCTGCCAGGACTTGTCTGGTGTCTATACTGAAGATGCCTATTTCAAAGACCCCTTCAATGAGCTGCGCGGCCTGCCAGCCATCAACCAGGTTTTCCAGCACATGTTTGTGCAAGTTCATGAGCCGCGCTTTCGCGTTACTTCTACGGTGTTACAAGGTGACACCGCTTTTCTGGTCTGGGATTTTTTATTTTCGATGAAAAACTTCAATGCAGCACCGCAATGCATACGGGGTACCACGCATATACGTTTTGCGGAAGATGGCCGGGTGAGCTTTCACCGTGATTATTGGGATGCGGCAGAAGAATTGTATGAAAAGCTGCCCCTGCTGGGCGGCTTCATGCGCTTTTTGAAAAGCCAGGCGCGCAAGTAGTGTGCAAATAGTTTATTTGCCTGCCTTATACGCTGGCAGATATTGCGCCAGCCTCGCGCCCATTTCCTGACCCAGCGCTTGCAAGCCACTCATGGGCCTGACCATGACTTCAAAGTCAACGATCTTGCCATCAGCATCAAAGCGTATCATGTCTATGCCCTTGAGTTGCTTGTCGCCGACGCTGGCACTGAATTCCAGCACGATGTTCAAGCCATCATCAGAAGACAATTCGCGGTGGTAAGTGAAATTTTCAAATACCTTGACGACGGTGCCCAGTATCAATACCACCGCCTGCGCACTGGCATAAGGCTGATACGCCATAGGAGAACGAAAGACTGCATCGGCATGAACGATGGACGGCAAGGCACTCAGGTCTTTACTGGCAATCATGTCATGCCAGGTTTGCAGGGAAGCAGCAACGGCTGCGGGCAGCTTATTCATCGTCATCCTTGATAGTTATCGTCAGCCTGACATGCTCCAGGCTCAATCAGCAAAGGATAATCTTAGACTAAAATTCTGCCCACGGGTATTTTTGCAGTTTTTTTAAATCCATCTACAATTTTGGTTGTATGGACTTGGCGACTTCAGGTGTACGCGATAACAGGCGATTCGACGGACTATCATCGGCACTCATCATGACATTCAAATCAGCGCCGGGTCTGGTGGCAGTAATAGGTTTAATAGTGCCACTGAACTGTTCAGCCAGTTTCTTGTCCACAGCTTCAACCGGTTTGCCATCCGGGTCTTGTTTAGCCGTGATCCCGCGCTCCTCTACCCTGCGGTAAAAGAATTTGTGTTGAGTAGAATCATGGATAACGCTCTTCTCTGGCTCTACCGGCACTTCGCGCTTCGCAATCAATGTAGAGCCCAGGCTGGCATTCAGAAAGCCACTCATCAGATTAAAGTTGCGCGTGGACAGGCCATTGAGTTCATAACCGCCACCAATGTCACTATGGCAGCCAGCAGTCGTCACGCCCAGGAAGCGCTTGTCAGCCGACAAGCCCTGGGGAATGATGTTATCAGCCGGGAACAGGGAGCGGTGCTCGTCACCCGCCTTGATTTGCAAACCGCTGATGACGGAATCGGCTGGCCGCCTGTCCTTGTGCTCCGGCGCGCCAGTCGCAACCGGGTCATACATGGCCAGGGCCTGGGCCTGCTTGCCGGGTTCCTGCAAGGGTGGCGCGGTGAATGTGACCTTGTCCTCTTTCAGGCCCAGTGCCAGTGGATAATTTTCCACTTTTCTGGCATCCGGATTCTGAACACCTCTTTCATCCACCATGCGGGTAAAACCTGCTGCCTGTTCGGCACCACGGCTAAAACCGACAGAGATTACGCTGATCCTGGCATGGGGATTTTCTTGCAACCAGGCGGCAGACTGTACATCAAATTTTTGATACATCTCTTCCAGGCGCTCCTGGTAAGTGCCGCCTGTCGCGCCATCTATCACTCCCTTCAGCCCACCCTGAGTACCCGGCCCTTCCTTATAGTAAAAGGCGATGTTGGGGTTGTCCATCCTGGCGTTTTCGACCTGCTCTTTCAACAGCCCCACATTAGTGATGTGCTTTGGATCTTTGATGGCATCGTTTCCTGTACCGTCAAACAAGGCGACGAATACGCGTGCATCCGGGTTCTTGGCATCATAGAGTTGCGGAACCTCGAAGGCATTGATCTGTGCCTCTGCCTTGGTATAGGTGGCCAGTTGCTCAGGAGTAGCCTGTTTAACATCAACGCCGTCAGATTTATCGGTCATAGGAAATCAAGGTCAAAAGGTCTTGGAAAAGGCCAGTGTCAGATGATCACGGTGCTCACGCGTCTGCTCATCTTTTTCCAGGCGCATCGTCACGAACATATATACATTCACGGTACGGTCGTTCACTTCAATGATGATGTTTGGTTTGCCACCATACACAGGCTCGGATTTATACAGTTTGGACAATTCTTCTGTATGCAGTATTTTTCTGTCTTTGAATATCTCATCAAGATCAAGTGAATATTTGAACGGCGTACCATCCTGAGAGCGCCATTCCATTTCTACCGGGCCTGAAAAGGCATGGTAACTACCCGAGGTACCCCACCTGAAACGACTGACGTCTTCTGGCGTCTTTGCCCTGAATGTCTTGCCAAAGCTGAGTCTGTGCGGTGAGCCTGCATAGACGATATACACATCACTGGCACTGAACACCTTGATATCAATATCGTGTGTCGTAAATTTCAATTCTTCTTCATTTGCCATTGCGCTGGATCCCAATTGTGTTTGTAAGGCGATTGCCATCAAAAATCCTGTAAATCTTCGTTTCGAGAATTTCATGTCTTACCCGATTTGCATGGAACGCATGTCTTGAAGCGACCAGAACGCGTTACAGCATGGCTTTGATTGATAGTGCTGCATGCAGATTATTATCAGAATTTCAAAAATAATCCAGACTACTGTGCACATCGCAAATAAACAAAAATAAACATCGCTCTGACTTGCCTATAAATCCAGAAAGTCCGCACCATGCATGGTTCACTTGATTTTTATTGCCGGAAGCATGGAAAGTAAAAGCACTCATGACAGACTTGATGGCAATAATTATACGTCCATGCTTTTTATTTTACAAATAAATATACGAATAAAAGTAAAAAACGTTTTGAGAATTAAGAACGTGGAAACATCACTTGAATGACGGACTACGACCGCTTTTTATGGCAATGCTATTTTGCCGGGTTCCAGTATGAAAGACGAAAAAAAACGGATGCCGCAGCAACCGTTTTGTACAGCCAGCGAGTGTCACCAGACCTGTTCCTGGCTCAATCGTCGTCTTCCTTCATGTCTTCCACGGGCAAATTATTGACTCTGTTCTGCAGATAACGGCTGGGCTTAAATTTGGGAACCTTGCGGTCTTCTATCATGACAGGCTCACCTGTGCGCGGGTTTCTGGCTTGTTTGGCATTTCTTTCTGCCACCTTGAAGGTACCAAAACGGCTGATTTTGGCTTCGCCGTCTTCTACCATTTCGCGAACTATCTCGTCAAAAACGAAGCTAACGATGTCTTTTACTACATTTCTGGTCAAATCACCTTGATATTTACTGTAAATACGCTCGACGATGTCGTGTTTTGTCATTTTCTATGAAAGCTTTCTTATAACAGTGATCAACTGCCTGGTTTGCAGTCAAAACTGCCGATTTTCTAAAAAGCTATCATATGCCTTCATAAATTGAAAGTCAAAGCGGGCCGGGCGGGTAGCAAAATGCACTGCACGCTGGGTCGGCGGGCAGCAGTCTGCAAAAATCGCTGCTCAGTTGTAAGCAGGAAAGTGACTTGCGAGGGAAATAGATGCACTTGCGCCGCCCATGGGGGCGAAGTATTAAAGGCCGGGGATGGGTGAGGCTTTGCGCACCGGTTCTTCTGGCTGCGCTTTGTTTTTATCTAGTGCATTGAGGCCAGGCAAAGGTGTAGCCAAAACAGGAGCAACCGGCACAACTGCATTTCCATTGCGTGCCAGTTCTTGCAACTTGCTCTTGCCCTCTGCCTCGCTGATGATGTGGGCGTTCGGACCATAGCGCTGGGATACTGTCATGCTCTTGTTTGACCTCAGTTGCAACGACAAGTCATCCATCTGTGCTTTGGCCAAGACTGCATTTGCCTCTGGCAAAGTAGAAGCCTTCGGCATCATTGCTGCCGGGTCTTGTGTCGCCATCTTGCGCACCAGCCAGTTTGACCTCAAGACATCCGGCAATGGCGCTGCTCTGGTCTGATCAGTCTTGAGTCCGGCTGACTCAAAATTCTTGGCGTAGTCTGCCTGCCTGTCCAGATTGGCTTTGAGGTAGGCTGCTGACTCAGCCTGCATGCGCCGGCTTTTTTCGAGACGAGCCGGATCAAAGTATTTTTGCAGTATCTGCGCTTCCCTGTGCTTGAAATATGTTTTTTGCTGCACAGTCATTTGTCTACCATCACCACGATCCAGTCCCAGCAAGTGCATTTGCAGTTTCTGCATCGTCGTATCGAGCGAGTTGTATTGAGGGTTAGCGTCACCAGCTTTCAGTTCGGACTGGTATTTTTTTTGATAACCCTCAATCTGCTTACGTCTTTCAGGAGGCATTTTCGCCAGTTTTTCGGCATTCGCCGCCTGCATGGCCTTCAGTATCTCATCGCCATTCTTACCCTTCATACTGGCGACGGCAGCCTGATACTTTTTGCTGTCCTCGGCGCGTAATTTTGGCATGCTACCTAAACCACTCTCTGGTTTTTTCTGTTCAGTACCGGCTCTCGCACCCTGGCTATCCATCTGTGTCAGATCATTGACTTGCCGGGCCTGAAGGCAAACAGGCAGCGCCATGCCAAGCAACAAAGACAGGACTGCCACCTGATATGCGCAGTTTTTTCTTTGCTCTGGCTGATGAGGATACGAGTTCAAATTCATTGATACTGGCTTCACAAAAAGTATCTGGCGCTAAGGTGAAATACTGCGCAATGCAGGTTCACGCAATTTCTTGGTTTTTATCTGGATAGCGACTTCATTGAGCAATGCGGTCCTGGTAGCCGACAATTGCACTATATTTTCAGCCACTTCCTGTTTTTGGTATTGCATATAAATCTGGTAAGCGGTCATGACGGCAAGCTCATAGTACAAAGGCAGTTCACCCTTGAGTGAGAGTTCAGAATACCATTGCTCTGAACCAAAACGTTTTTTCGCTTCACCGACTATCATTTCAGAAAATGACATTTCCTCAGCAAGCACAGGCGCAGGCAACGGTGGTTGTTGTGAAGCATTCTCACCAGACTTGGCAATTTTGCCAGCATCTACAACCGCGACCGGATTGGCAACCGCAACGGATGAACTGGGTATCGTGCCCGTAGTGGCATTCTGTGCCATATATTTGTCGTAAAATTCTTTATCGAAATGGGGAGTTAGTCCATCATAGACATCCTTATCGACCACACCAGGAGGACGCACCAGGCTTAATGGTGGTTTTCTCTCTGGCTTATCGACGGCATGCTGATAACTAAATGAAACGCCACCGCAAAATGGAGGAGGTATACGCCACGCATTGGTCGTCTTTGCATCGCCCTTGGTAATCACTTCCAGATGGATATGCTCGGGAGCAGGCAAGATGCCGGTATTCGAGGGCACCCCCAATTTGTCGCCGATGTTGATGGAAGAGCCATTCAGCCTTGCCTTGCCATTGGCATCAGGCTCAAAATTTCTCAGGTGACAAAATTTAGCTGCAAAACCGTCTGGCTGTGTAATCACCACCATATTGCCGCAACCTGGAGTAGCAGGGTAGGAATGATAGATACCAGCTACCGGCGATATCACCATGGGATCAGTCAATGCTATTTTTGAGAAATCTGTACCATAGTGAAATTGCCATTTGCCACGGCCATTAGGATTGGCATCGAAGCGCCAGCCGAAAGGGCTGCTGACAACCAAAGATCCAGATTTGATGACAGTTTGCAGGCAGGTACTTGCCGACGCCAGACTCTGCGTCATTAAGCTTGCACATACTGCCGTTGCCAGCAGAAAGGGTCGGAGTTTGAATTTAGCCTGCATTTTTTTTCAACAATGGTTTTAGTATGGACTTGATCGTGTCTTTCTCATTGCGCGTGGGATTCTCACGCTCCATCAGCGACACGCCAGCTTCATAAGCGATCTTGTCGTCAAATCCCAGTCCCAGAGTCGCCCAGTTCAGGTATTGCCTGAGTTTTTCATTGCGCAATTCACCCTGCGCCCGTGTCGCCGCCGTCTGCACTGCCTTGCATACCGTCTTGTCGTATTCACTGTTATGCATCGTATCGACACAGATACTGTTGTAAATAAAATGATGCAAAGTCAGATAGGGTAAATCGAGTGCTACACCTTTATTCTGGTCAGCCATTTTAAGGCGGACTGCGGTATAAAATAAAATTTGTGCCGACACTACCTGGTCATTTGCTGCATACCACGCCATCTTTCTGTAAATCATCGCATAACGTTTATCTGGCTCCGTAGCAATAATGCCACCAGGACGCAACACCGCCAGCTTGGGATAAGCATAAGCCAGCGAAGTATCGATTTTCTTTACAGCATCCGGCTCCTTCAAGGAGAATGTCTTGCTCACTTCGGCTTGATTCTTGGCCGATTTTTCTATCATGTAAAACGAAAACCAGGGATTGTCTTCTGCCGGTTCACTCCCAAGGGTGGTTTGCGCCTGCACCATGCCAGCAGCTAAACCAATCAGCAGGACAAACAAGCAATGATTAAAAAACACCCGCATCATCGTTTAGCAATGTATTGCCTGGTCTTGGCATCAAAAGTAAATGAAAAATTCCTGTCCAGTTTTTCCAGCGCCGTGCCAGCCTGGTTCAGTGCGGTCCCGGTCTGATGCAAGACCACATCTGGATAATCTGACGTCACTGCCCCCGGGAAACTGACAGCGAACTTGCTGTCGGCACAAAGCTTCTTACCCTGGCATGCAGCACCTTCCAGATTATTCAACAACACTTCTGCAGTCTTGAGTGCGCTTTGAGGCTTTTTGTCTGCACCGAATATATACACCTCCGCAGAGGCATAGACATAACCACCTTTGTTGGCGGGCAGTAGAACTACGGCGACCTGGTTTTTTGTCTGTGACAGGTATCCGCCAGCCCCGCTGGCATCTTCAACAGAGACACTGGTCACACCGCCAGGGCCACGCACAGTCATCGCATCATTGCTGCATTTGCCTGATTTCTCGGGGCAATTACCGTCACGGACAAAGGTCGAAATCCAGTAGGTGTCCTTGCCGCCCTCTGCAAGCGCAATGATTTTTTCGACACCTGCAGCTGACTTCAATTCTTGCCCCAATCTGACTGCATCTGCGGCATGACCTGCTACAGCCACTGCAGCCAGGATAATGGCGAGCATACTTTTTTTCATGGTTTCACCAGATATTCTCTATTTCTTTATTTCTTTTTATCATGGCCTGCATCAGCAAGCATTGATGCCAAATTTCTTGCGCCAGAACTCCCAATACATCTGGCCATTGATCTGTTCCAGCGGTACACGCGGGCTCATATTGCCCTGTATGGCTTTTTTCCTGGCGGCAGATAAGGGCGCACCTGTCGTAATATTGTCGTAAATCTGCTTGAAGCCGGCAGCGCCCATATTGTGCATGCCGTACAGGACAAACACAGGCGGTACCCCCTTCACGCCCTGCGGGAAAGTACTGCTAAAAGCAGCTATGTTGGCGATCGCGTATTTTTTCGCCGCGATACCATTCTGATAGGGATCAAACACCTGCTCTGGCAAAAGCCCGCTCATGCCAACGTCAGCCAGTGCACCGGCACCCATCTGATACAAGCCATAATAGTGAGCCGGGCTCACCGCGCGCGGATTCTTGGTCGATTCTACATAGGCATAGTAATGCCAGGCAGACCGGGAAATACCAAAATTGAGCAACGGAGTACCAGAGTCACCGTTGGCAAAGGAACTATTGATGGCGGCGTTCACATCTGCCTTGCCCATGGCTTCATATTTGGCAAAGTCTGCACTGGCAGCGCAGCGTGCCTGCGTCTCCGGTGAACCCGTCGTGGTTGAAGACGGGTCAAGATTAGGATTGGCATCGGCAATCTGGTTGGCCACGTCGGCCCGTGCAGAGTTATCCGCATTGAATGCCACCACTACCTTACTGCGGCGGGCAATTTGCGAATTAAACGAGTGAGCCACGGTACTCATACGCGCCTGTATGACGTCATTACTACCTGAAAATGCCTTTCTTGCGTCGGAATTATAGGTGTCCTCATTGTAGTCAGTAGCTGGGTAATTACCCATACCCATGACATTCTCTGACCATACCATGGCCGCCCGCTTTTCTTCTTCTGACAGTTGGGTAGTCTTTGCCTCACCAGTCCTGGTATAACCTGGCGGCATGACATCAAGATTTTGTAAATGATCGGCTGCTGCGGCTTCGCAAATGCCATTAAAAACATCAGACATGCTGCAATAAGTCGTGGAATGGCGCAGATAACTTGCCTCTGCATCTGCCATCCTTGAAGTACGCATGCTATTGATCAGGCGGGTATTCATGGCATCGGCAGCTATCGCCGTTCCAGAAGAAATCAGGGGGGTGACCTGTGTTTGCGAAACCAGTTCATTACAGACCTTGGTAGGCATATTGGCACCGACTCCCTTGATCAGGGTAGCAGCCGCTGCTTCTTCCGGGCCGCGTGGAGTACTGCCGGGCAGGCCAACCTGCGTTCCGTACAGAAACGACTTACCCTGCAACATGGCGGCTTCGCCATCCTTCTCTACCTTATTACGTGCCCCACTGAGTTCAAAAGCAGCAGCTACTTTTGCGCCTGCACCCCAGGTCTCAGGCAACAGCTGGTAATTAACCAGCGAAGTAGCAGCGAGGGTCACAGCAGAAACGGCGGCAGAAATCGCCGCGAGGATCCCTGTTGATGCCTCCGCTATGGCAATCAACATGTCCGGCGACCAGATCTCGCAAATGATGTAGCCCTCATAAATACAGACACCAGCCCTGGCCGACAAGGAAATAAAGAACAGAGACAATAGCAAAAAACTCAGGTAAGCCGGCGCATACCGCCGCAAACCACTTTTCCTGGTGACGGTGTTTTTCTGCGGCTTTTGCCTGTTGAAATAAATTCGCATGAATGTCATCGCTCTGAGCATGCGATTAAGGATTTGTGCCAATGGCACGCAGAGCCATTTCACGATTCTTCGCGTAATTCGGATTCATGCTCACGGCAATTTCATTCAGGATCGCTACTTGCGTTGCCAGATTTTGCTCCACCCTTTCCTGTTGTACATAGGATTGATAATCCATCCAACTTTTGAAAGCCATCATCTTGTTCAATTCACGCAACAAGCCATTGGTATTGTACTGAGACAAGGTAAGGTACCAGGACTGATCCACAAAACGATTTTCGACGAACAGCTTCATTGCCTGCAAAGGGGACAAGGCCGTAATACCAGGCGCAACCAACCCCATGGAATCAGGTGTCAGGCTGGGATCAACCTTGCGCATCAGGGCGCCATTCTCCATCGTCGCCAATGGTACGGATGCCCGCGCGGCATAGGTATTATTGGCCGACAGCCATTGCTTGCCAGCGGCAGTCTTGGAGATTTCATCGACATTTTTGGGGGTATTCGGTGGTTCACCCACCACATTGACCGCAAAACGTGATGCCGCAATCAGACCAGCATCATCCAGAGGTTTATCAGCAGAGGCGAGAACTGTCTTGGAAACATTGACCGGTGCCTGGTAATAACGTTTGCCTTCTGCGCTGCTGTCCATATAAATCATATCGTCCTGATAGCGTTTGGCCATCTCTGAGCGGATATCCGGTGAACCATTGCGGAAGTAGTTGACCTTTTCCTGCACACTTTGGGAGTCAGGCGTAACACCACCTACCGCCGAACCCAGGGTGGTCGAGGACGCCAGATCATAACAATTGCGCTGACCGTTCAGCATGGGGTCTTTGATATTCAGCAAGGCGATGGCAGCAGCTTCATTGATCTTGATGTCGCCATCAACGGCGATCTTGCCTTCTGCCAGTACCTTGGCCCTGGCACCATTCATTTCAACTGCAGCCTTGACCTTGGCACCAGCCCCCCAGATTTCAGGCAAGATTTGCAGTTCGACGATTTCCGTCATGGCCGCAATAATCGCAGCAGCAGCAGCCGTAACCGCAGCAGCCACTTCTCCACCAGCAGATATTGCGCCAGCTGCCGCCAATGCGCCATCGCCGCAACAGGCGTCAGCACGCAAGGGAATTAATGTGACAGGCACGGCAAGGGCACATGAAACTGCAATCGCCACGAATTTTTTATTCAGATTTTTCATCGCTTAACCTTCACTCATAAGCCAGGGATAGTCGATTGCGACCGGGCAGGCGCAGCAGGTGGCGGCGCCGGCGAGTATACCGGGGGAGGATTTGCCGGCGCAGTGCCGACATTAACAAAATTGCCGAAGGTATTCACACCAGACTGATTAATACCTGAATTAACCGTATTAACTGCGTTGTTGACAGCACTATTCCATGCACCAGTGGCAGCAGCACATATCTTCATGATGATTTCATTAATGAGTTTGTCAATCAACTGGTTCAGGATCGCTTCGAAAGCAGCAGTGAAGCTGAAACTGGTTGGCAAATTGAAAGCAACAGAAATCAACTGAATATTTTCGAGGCAAGAATTAATGGAATCATTAAAGCGCTTGACCGGATCACCAGGCGCTGCGGCAGTTGCCACATTCTTTGCAGAATTATTGATCGCAGTATCAAACTGGTTGCCACAATTTTTTTGCGATCTGGCATTTGTTTCGCTCGTGCCCAGGGCATTTGTCGCGCGCATGTTTTTTTGCGTATTCGCATCCAGTATCACAATACTAGAATCTACTGAGCCCACGGCACCAACAGTCGAGACACTGTCTGCCCTGACCATCGCTGGCATGAGGGCGACAGAGACTATCAACAAACGGCACATCATATTTTTCACAATTTCCCGCATCACTAAGCTCCTTGCTTTCATATCATTGTCTGAGCTACTCAAGCGCATACATTTTATTTATTCTGCCCATTTAATTCGCTTATTTACTCTACTTGTATTCAGTTACTTTCCTGTCATTTCTATCCCGGCCAGCAGACTTTCCACTCAGATTAAAACCCTGGTATGGCGGAAGGAGGACTAGGTGGTGCAGGTGCTACAGGCGCAGGTCCGGGCGGTGCAGGCCCGACAACGACGACATTTCCAAAAGTATTGATGCCGGATTGATTGATGCCTGAATTAAGCGTATCTATCGCATTACCAACGGCAGAATTCCATGCTCCCGTTGCGGCGGCGCATATTTTCATAATGACTTCATTCACCAACTTTTCCATCAACTGTTTCAGTATTGTTTCAAACATTTGCGTGAAACTGAAACTGGTTGGCAAGTTAAACACCGCAGAAATTGTCTGTATATTGTCAAGACAGGTATTCACACTGTCATTCAGTTTTTTGACCGGATCACTGTATGTCATGGCACGCGCCATGTGTTGCTGCCCTTCTGTCAGGGAATCTTTTGCTTTGGTGGCACAGGGATCAATCGCCGCCAGATCTGTCTGATTTGCCCCCACTGCGCCGCTCAGTTCCAAGGTTTTTTGTGCGCCTGCATCCAGCGTGGTAATGGTCAGGTCACCGATGCCGGACATGCTATCAGCAGCACTGATACCTGGCATCAGCGTCAACAATGCCAGCAATGCCATCATTGCCAACCAGATCAACGGCAGTAATTTTTCAGGAATCAATTTCATCAAGCCACCCGCGCGCCCTGTTCAATGGCAGCCTTTACCGCAGCCAGCCGTTCCGGTGCAAATACAGTTTGCAACAAGGCTGTCTTTCTGGCGAAACGCAATCTATCCATCATGAGCTTGAAAGCAACCCGGTCGATAGCTGTCACGCCACCTCGTTCGTACAGATTCTGCGCCTCATGCAGGAAATTAAATTCAATTTCAGGAAACCCAGTTTCCAACCAATACACCAGGCGCAAGGCCCGTGATGAATGCAGATACGCCAGCACAACCAGCAAGTCATTAATGAAGGTGGTCTTTTGTCCAGACTGCACTGCCTGAGCCAGCATGGCTGGCATTGATGCCACCAGTGCAGCCAACTCATCATCCAAGGGTGCTTCGCTACTCAGCACCCAATCCTCGGTCGCATCCATCGCGCCAATAATATACGGCGCACCGGGCGACACGTCGCTCCAGTACGTTTGCAAGCCTTCACTTGTTAAATCAACCATATATTATCCATGCCAGAAAATACAACACTGACGCATTATAACTACAGAATTATTTAAAGAAAATACCCTTGTACTTTTTACTTTATTTCAAAAAACCTTTACAAGTAATAAGTTTTTTAAAAATATTATTTTACTTGTCGAGTTTTTACCATCAGGTTATCATTAATAATTGAAAAAGTGAAAGTAAAAAACTTAATGGTGGTAAATTTGGATAATAAGTCAACATTAAGAAATGCAAATTCAACAACATCCGATGCTGAGGCCACGGATGAATTTGGCGATCATTTGCAAAAACATAAAATGATAGAGGCAGCCCATCATGTTGCCGACATCATGCTGGGCCCGGTAGGCGGTGTACTGGTGGCGCACGCCCTGCATGCCGCAGATATGGCTGCGGAGTTGTACAACCAGCCAAATACGAACAATGCAAATGCCATTCCATTAAACCAGCCGCATCTGACACTCAATGGTGTGCCGACAGCAAAACCGGTATTAGTACTTGATGCGAATGATGACCCCAGAAATCCAGGCAAGAAGCTGCACAAGAAGCCAAGTGAAAAAGTAGTCAACGAAAACGAAAAACGCTATCACGAGAGGGCCTTCAGCCAGGGCATGGATCTGACACCCGCCATCACCCTGCCTACCGGACGACCGGATCTGGCGACCGGCACGGCGCGCAAGAAGAAACGTATTACACCGATTTGATCAGTGTCAGCAAAACCGGATTGAATCACAACACAGTGACAGCAGGCAGCGGACTTTACCAAACAGCATTCAGCCATTAAAGAGATACCCATGCGTACAAGCAAAAAACTCAATATCTACATCTTGCTGGCCCTGGCCGCTGCCCTGGTGGCTACTGGAGCGCATGCGGGAAATTTCTGGGTGCCCGAGGGCCAACAAAACGACTATTCAGTACAAATACTGCGGGTTGTCTTTGGTGATGTCGTTCTGAGAATTTATGAAGGCACCATTGCCGATAATGACAATCATATTCTTTCAAACCTGTTAAGCAAGATGAATGCAGGTGTCCTGGTCATCGGTATGATAATCATGGCTTACACTTACATAGGTGGCGCGGTCCATACCGCCAAGGATGGCGAATGGCTGGGCAAGAAATGGGACACCATGATGGTCCCCTTGCGCACCGCAGCGGGTATGGCCATGTTGTTGCCAACAGTTGCCGGCTACTCCTTTTTGCAAGTTGTACTGATCTGGTCTGGCATACAGGCAGTCGGCCTGGGCAGCAGCATCTGGACCACGGCATACTCCACCATCGCCAAGCAGGTTTTTATTACACAGCCGTTTCTTGCCCCTAACAAAACCGCGAAACAAGCGTTCCTGATGGTGGCATGCAGAGAGGCTGGCAATATGTACGGCATGGAAATTACACCATCGGCATCTGATGGTAAGATAATTTACGCCGCCGCCGGATCTCAAGATGCTGGTAGTGCCGGTTTTTGTGGCTCTATACAATGGAGTGCTTCCAGCACTTGGAGCAAGTTAAAAAACGCCTCTACCAACCTGGTTGGCTGTGACAACCTGTTTTCTACAGAAGAAGGCTGTACCAAGATACTCGCGGATACAACGGCCCAACCGTTTTCATCATTCAATTTTTCCGGGGTCGATGGCGTAGAACTTTTCGATTCTGATCATAAGAATAATTTTGAAAAAATTATGCGCAAGGAGCACGGGAAAATTATTACCGATATGCTCAACAGCCAGGTCCTGAAAGATATGGCGACTGATTTATTGCAGGCAACCGATGCATCCAAGAAATTGATGCTGCCAGGGGGCATATATGAAAATACGCTGGCAAACATACAGCTCCAATATGAAAAGGACTTGATAACAAAAATAAGGGAGAATATGAAGGCCACCCTTTTCGAAGGGAGTACGCCTGAACAATTGTGGATGTTGAAAATGGGTGAGCAGATGAAAAATGGCGGCTGGTTGCACGCAGGTTCTTTCTACATGAAGATAGGCAACCTGAACAATGCAGCGCAAAATGTCATCAACGGTGCAATATCCACCGCCTATACGATTCCCAATATTTCAGGCATGCAGAATGACGGTCAAAACTCTGCTTTTTCAGTTTTCCTGAACAATTTGCAGCAAACCATTATTGGCACGAATAGCCTCGCCACCAAGATAGAGAGCGATACACCAGCCAAATTTGATTACAAGGATATCAGGAAGACCTGGAACGCCTTGACCGATGGCATTTCGACCGGCGTCCTGAAATTTGCCATGGTAGGTGAAATCGGAAAAAATGGCATGGACCCGCTCGTACAATTAAAGGCCATTGGAGACACCACGATTCTTGCAGGGGAGGCTATGCTGGTGGAAGGATCCGGTGCTTTCTTGAACAAGAAACTGGAAGAGACCAGCACCTTGTCCATCATCCTGGCCGCTCTGAGCGGACTCATGCTGAGCATGGGCATGTTTCTTGGTATTATCCTGCCCATGCTTCCTTATGTGTTCTGGGTTTCTGGCGTTGCCTGGTGGCTTATCTCTTTTGTCGAAGCGGTTATTGCTGCACCGATCTGGGCGATTGCCCACATGCACCCGGAAGGACATGATATTGCTGGCCGTGGCTCGCCAGGCTATATGTTCGTCTTATCCATATTGATACGTCCGGCTTTGATGGTGATTTTCCTGTTCGCCGCCATGCTGCTGATCAAACCCATCATGAATTTCATCAATCAGGGTTTCTTCCAATCCATCTCGAATATGACGGAAGGATCCATGGTAGGTATCATGACTTTGCTGGGCACCTTGATATTGTATTCAGGCATAACCACCAAAATGATTATGACCGTGTTTGGTATCATCAATACTGGCCCTGACAATATCATGCGCTGGATAGGTGGCAGTGATTCAGTTGGATCTCAGGCCCATAATACTGCGAACAGCATCCATCAAGGTGCAGAAGCTGCAAGTACAAAAACAAGCGAAATTGGAACAGGTATCGGTTCGCAACGCGGTAAAGTAGTTGCGGCGTCAAAGAAAAAATAGCCTTGATCTTTAATCATGAATGCGCCATCCATTCTGCCGCCAGCTGGCGGTGTGGATGACGCACCAAGTTTCACTATCTTGCCTGCACTTGAGACCTGATCAACTGTAGTGTCGCGAACCCAGTGACCAAATCGAATAACCTGAACTTGCAAAGCATCAGGGAACAGAGTTCAGTTTTTTTCAGCTATGGTTCGCCGTTTGAATTATATCGACAACATGATGCAACTAATTGCTGGAGTCAAAAAAATGGCCTGTCTTTTCAGACAGGCCATTTTTTTCATTATATCGATTCACAACTATCTTTTAGTTCAAGCCTCACCCGGCATACCGGCCGTTGAAAACAGCTTCATGCTATTCAATGGCAATTGAGACAGGAAAGGTAGTTTGGCCCCGATTTCACGGCCACGCTTTGGGCGCTTTACCGTCTGGTTATCCTCCCCGGGAAACTGCAAGCCTGTTCCATCAAGCATATCCAGATTCAATTCCCACGATTTCTTAGACCGCTCTTTCCACACATGCAAGGCATGCTGGTAATACGTCTGCGCCTGCGGCTTGCTCCAGCCATTAATCCTGGCTAATTGCGCCATGGCGGCTTCAAACTCATCATCACTTTTTGCCCGGCTGAGCTCTATATTTTTAACCGAGTGGCAACGTGGGCACAGGCTCATCAGCGCCGTGATTTTTTGCGTGCCCTTGAGCTCATCATATTCAAACACTTCATGACACTCAACGGGATGCTGATGTCCTTGTTCAAAGCCATTTTCCAGGCAGATTTCGCAACGATAACCGGCACGTATGAAAACCGCTTTTTTGAGGCGGTTGAATTCAGCATGACCAAGATAGCTGCGGACACTGGAAAAGCGGCTGGAAAACGGGACAGGCTCTATTGACAGTACTGGTCGGCTCAACGGCACCTGCAACAGATTTTCTGCGCTTGAGGCCGTAGTGACGATCGTCGGACGCAGAGCCGCCATTTTTTTCAATTCCTGCTGCAGGGCAGGCAATTCAGCCGCAAGCACGCCTATGTCACTGGCATGCTTGTTGACTGCGCGGACATATGGAAATATAGCGGTCAGTTGCGTCAGACCAAAGTTCAATTCGTCCCTGAACAGCAGTCCGCGCTCTTCATAGAAATCTTCACGGGCCAGTACACGGCGCTGCGCCAGCGACAAGGGGCCGAGCAGGCACAAGCGCTTGCTTTGCGTATCAGGATCATAGGCAACCACCATCCGCAAGGTGTGCATCGTCAGGTCCGCCCATCTGGTCAGTGGCTGGGCTAAGGGTTCTGAAGATTTCAAGTCCTCATTCATGATTTCGTTCACTGAATGCTCCAAACTAAAACGCACTTATCAATCTTTATGTTCCGGGTTTTGCCGAGTCCGTTTCTTCAACTGGGCACCAGAGCGCCAACCTGCTACATCCGTCTTGAATCCATGTACGATGTTCCGACCCAGCTGGCGCAAGGAACGCAAGCACCAGATCACCATGCGTACGAACAATTTGCGCGGCCCGACCGTCTCAGGATCAAGTTCAGATTGCTGATCAAAGGCATATACAACAAGACAAAGCAATACGACCACCAAAATCCAAAAGTAAACCATTTCTACCTCACACCGTCTTTTTGCTTGCAGCTTTCATTGTTGCAGAGAAGAATGTCCACACGATGAAAAATGCCGACTTGCTTGTTTAAATTTAGCTTAAAAAGACAGAAGTTGCCGTAGATTAATAATAACTATTCATGAATCTTGGCAAGCGTTTAAGCTGTATATCTTAACCTAGCGGCCATGTTCAGCCTATAGTACGAGGTTCAAACTGGTTTTGCTTTTGTTTCTATTTGCAAGCACCCTTGACAAAAAATAAAATATTCAGATAACAAGGCTCGATACCACTTGATCAATGCGCCGCCCTCTCCGGCGATGCCTGATATTGCGCTTGGAATACTGCTATGAAGAAGCAGCAATTTTAACCATCGTTTCAAGAGAACTCAGGCCGCAATCGCTGCTTGTTGCATGATATCCCTGCCAACCTGTTTTTCACTGATTTTGACATTGAATACCTACTCAAGTAGGTGGATTACCTCCTCAAATTTCCATCAACGACAGCGTCAGGAAACATTTGGTTTCAATTTTTTCTGATCATGCGTTCTATTTGATCAACTTCAGGTTGCTCCGGGACAATGAAAGCGTTACGTTCGCCGCCACGTTGATAAATCAGCAGAGGAGTTCCTCTAAATTTGGTATCGCGTAAGAACAACAGATTTTGTGACAAGGAACGCGCCATCCTGTCGTCCGGGGCGACCGACTTGATGGTTTTCCTGAACATCTTTTCGACGATATCGGTTTCACCGCGGTTCAACAAGAAGTAGGCGGCCATTTGCGCGGAGGGGCTTTGCATATTATTACCGCTCAATGAAATGACGGGTATCCAGCGCACCCGCAAGAGGCCGCGCTGTACATAGGGCCGCAGCATTTCCCAGGTTTTATGGCAATGCGGGCAGATAGGGTCAAAGATCACATACACAATATTGTTGCCACTGCCCTCTTCTACCCATGCGGTAGATTTTTCTGCTGCGGCAAAGACCTTGTTCTTGAATTCGGTAGGAACAGTTTCCAACTCACGAATGGTGGTCAGCATCTTGCTTTGCTCAGAGACGGTTTTATCGACTTCGCTCGCCAGCGTTGGTGACAATCCTGGGGCAGCAGCAGGCACGGCCTGGGCGATGCCTGCCTGTTCAGCCAGCTCGATTTTGGTGATGGAACCACCAGAAGAGTTAAATACCTCGCCAGCCGCCAGGAATTTGCCATTGGCAGTGATGTAGAATATTTTCTTGCTGCCATTGCGCTCTACCACCAAGCCCTTGAAGCCGGAAGAGGAACGGAATTCTTTGACGATATTATTGCCCTTGCCCTGCATGATGCGGTTCCAGTCTGGCGCTGACTTTGGCGCAACACTCTTCTGTGACAAGGGCAAGCCGTCTTCACCAAACAGCTCGCCTGAAAAAAGATAATCACCGTTTTCAGTCACATAGAATGTTTTCTCTGCACCGGCAGCTTCTACGACCAGGCCGCGAAACCCGGAAGGTGAAGAAAATTCCTTGACGACCTTGTTGCCACGCGCCGTCATGATTTTCTTCCAGTCAGTCGCTGCCATTGCAGACAGAGAAAGCGACACGCCCAGCGCCATGAGTATACTTTTTACCATGTGTTTCTTTTGCATTACATCATGCCTTCCATAAATTCGGCTTTCCCACTACATCAGTGTGAACAAACCCGCGTTTTTTATATAAGCCAACGCCACCAGCCCTGAGACTGAGAGCAGCACCGGCGAGATCTTCCACACTGACACCATCGAGCCAGCCATCTGCAGCGCCGGCATACACATGGCCAGAATCTGCTGCTGCGCCTTCGGTCTGGTCATTAGTGACCCAGGAGCGATAGCCAGAGGTCAGGTGATAATAACCATGTATGCCCTGGTGAAACCAGAAATGGCTCTGCACCGCCGTAATCAGCGCTGCCAGACGCATATCCACCTGAACTACCCTGCTGCTTCTGACATCCCGTAAAAACCAGCACAGGCGCTTGTAGCCCTCGGCATCGATACGGCCATCTTTACCCCAGAGCAAGAAGTCAGCGCGCTCCGCTGGATGCCACTTCGAAGCTTCGCGCGTCAGATAGATACGGCGCAAAATGCCCCCTTCGCCAGGCTTCTCTGGATAATAGTAATCCGGCCTGAATAACTGTCCAGCTGCCACATTGGCGGCACCCACTGTGGCAGGCAAGATCAGCCCCGCCGCAACAGCAAAGGATTTCGCCAGGAAATCACGTCTGGGTGATTGCGCTGTACTGGTTTCCAGTTTGGCTGGCGACTTGTGCATGTGCATGATTACCTGGCAGCGTATTTCTTGCTGAACGCTTCTAGCAGGCTGCTTTTGCCGCTGCGCTTCGCTGGCGTAGGCTGGCAGGCATAAGAAGCATTGGCAACAATGGCATCGATCACATGCCTGGCATCATTTTGCGCCTTCGCCGCGTCCACACCCAGAAGCCTGTCCATAGCGACCAGAGCAGCATGGGTATGCTGTTGGTCTATCAGTATCTGTGTCTGCCTGGCCTTGCCATATTTCTCTTCCATGGCATACAAATCACTCAGGGTAGTTGCCGTTTGCCAGCCTGTTTCATACGCATTTGCAGGTGCCAGTTGTTCGTGCATGCTGGCCTGTATATCTGCGGCCCACGGGGCGACCACTGCCTTGCTGGCGTCATCCAGACTATCATTGCTGCGGCCAAAGATGCTGATCACGGCACCATCAAATTCCTGTTCCGCCGCTTTTTTCTGGCCGGATCGTTTGCCAAACAGGGTACGTGCGGTGCGCTCCCTGACACCTGTTTCCTGTGTTGCTGACGCGGCCTGACTTTCTGTTTTTACCGGAGCGGCATTGCTGGTGGACTGGACGGCAGCGGATGCACTGTCAGCGGCGGGCGTAGCCTTGGCGATGACAGGAGCTGCTTCTGCAACTACCGCTTCTTTCGCAGCCGCCTGGTCTTTCTCTGCTTGCGCCTTAGCTGCATCAGCTTTCTTTTTCAATGCTTCCGGCGACAAGTCCCATTCCGCCATTTCGCCATAGGCAGGCGGCTTGACTTTGATAAAATGATTTAACCTGTATTTGCCCAGCAAATTACGTTCATCCACCATCCCGCATGAGAACATCCTGGCACGGATAATTCTGGACTTGAACAGGATATGTGCTTCACCCGGCGTTTGCTCTTTCAAGTCTTGCAGGGAACCGCGTGAACGCTGTTCCATGGTGGCGTTCATATTGTCCATGTAGTTGGTGGACATACCGTTGGTGCTGGCCTGCATGCCGCCCATGACCATGACGTCCGCCATGCCTACTGATTTTTCGAAAATTTCATAGGTGCGCTCGGCATCTTCGAGCTTCATGAAGATTTTGATATTGCAATTGGCCGCGATAGAGGCGGCATCTTCCTTGGAAGCTTTCTCAAAACCTGGCATATCCTGGCTGGCGAAGACCATGCTGAAACCCAGGCTACGCGCCTGTGCAGGCATGACGGCAACACCTGGCACGGCATAGGCACCATATTCATCAAGTATCGTCACGAACGGCGACGGCGCATTGGTAGGTCGGTTGTCCAGTACTTCCATCTTGCTGCCTTCCATCTGCGCACCAAGCGTTGCAGCCATCATGTTTTTCAAACTCATGATGACGACTTTACCCAAATTGGCCAGCTCGTCCTGAGATTTTTCCAGTGCGGGCAGCAAGACGACCAAAATACGCCGATTGACGACAACGTCGTACAGATCCACTTCACCAAGATTGGTTTTAAAGATATGGCCCAGCGTATCTGACAATGACCCCAGCACGCGGGTAAATTGCATTTGCAGATAACCATGCTGTTCCAGCGTCGTGGCGGACTGGTCGGCGCCTTTCTTTTCTACAAAGCCAGGCAGGGAACTCAAGTAAGCCTTGATGGCAGCCTGGGCACGGTCAGACAATTTGATGGGTGTGCCATCGATAGGATTTTTGCCATTCGATAAGGCGACGATGTACTTCAATTGCATGAAGTCACGTATGACTTCCACGTCCAGCAAGATACGGCCTGCATCGCGCAGGGATACCAGCGCAATCATCAAACCAGTCAGCAAGGAAATCGCACGGCCCTTCCACATATCGCCGCTGCCACCAGAATCGCCCATCAAGCCGACCAACAATTGTGTCAGTGCATCAGATGCACCAAATGCAAAGGGATTGATGGTATTTGATAACTTTGTCAGTTGCGGGCCTTCAATATCGCGTGAGCCGGTACCAAAATTGATGATGAGGAAATCATCCTCTCTGCCCATCGCACGGCTCATGGAAAAGATCGTGGCAAACAGGCTGGCATCGCCTTTACCATCGACGAAGATAAAGCCTGACCCCTGCATCAGGGCGTTATAAGCCATGGATACCAGGGCGACAGTTTTACCGCTACCGGTAGAACCAAAGATCAGTATGTGGGTGCGCAGGTCATCATTATTGAACCAGAGTTCAGCATCGTCTTTTTTGCGGTTGCCAAAATGCGAGATGCCTTTGGCCCAGGTTGGCTTGTCGGTTGCAGGGTTAATTTCTTCAGGATCGATAATGCCCGAGCGGCCTTTGCCCTCATTCGCAGAAGCATCATAGGCCGTGGACATGGGCATGCGGAAAGGCAGGCTGTAATGCTTGAAGCTGGAGCGTATGTACAGGAACAGCAGGATGCCGAACACAAGAATGTATTCATGCCAGGTAGGCGAGATCATGGCGGCTGCGCCAATCACAAACATCAATATGCTGGCAGCTTCCGGCTTGAAAAGAATGTCTTCTTTTATTCTTTGTAACTGCGGACGCGTATCACGACGTCTGTGATGGGCCTTGACCTCATTTTCCGGCTCAAGACCTGCCTGTTGTGGTTGGGCCATACTTCCCTCAATACTCGATTATGTCAAAAACTGATGTCAATCACATCTGGAGCCGTGCATCTGTCATGCACCAATCCGTTTTATCCCTGCACCAGGGCTGCCATTAAAAGCCGAAATTACCCTGGCTCTGTTCGGGCCTGGCTGCTGTACCTTGCGCTGGCGCAGTTGGTGCAGGCTCCATCGCTGCGCCAGGGCTACCGAGCATCAAGGATGGATCTGGCTGTGCCGGCATGGTTTGCTGCGGCTGGGCCATGAGCTCACTACCGACAGTACGGCTACGGTTGATGTTTTCCATCTGTCGTGCGACTTCCGGATTGCGCATTTCCATGCTGGAGGCGATTTCATCCAGGGATTTTTGCGGTGGGCGCTTGATCATGGGAATGGTCAGCAGCAAATACAAGACGATAAGGACGCCGAGAATTTTCCAGAACCGGGTTTTCCTGGCATTCAGTTTTGCCAGTTTACGCAAGGCAAGACCGGCACTTTGCATGTTCGTGAAAGAAGCCAGCACCATGCCATGCTCCAGGCCATTACCTTGCCTGACGATGAGGTGGTAGGCATCATTCTTCAAATCACTGACCAGGCCACTTGCCAGTCTGGGCAGGACGCGGTCAGGTTGTGCCGCAGGCGCTGGAGCTGGTGTCGCATCGGATTCACTGGCAACTCCCAGCGCTGGTTGCGGCGACAGGGTAGAGCCACTTTCTATCGAAAATATCGAAAAACCCTGTTCTATGGAGGGAAAGCGTATGACATTGGCCACTTCAACTTCGCGTGCACCTTCGAGCAAAATTTTCCCAAGCACAGTCAATTCATGGGAATTAAAGTTTTTGTTGACCTGGATAGCCTGATAGCTTTCAAAGCGATTGATCAGATTCTGTAACATTGCGTTTTCCTAAATAAAATCATATTGAATTCAAAAGCCATCACAGCTGGCTGCCGTAGGTATCGAGGTATTCATCCAGATAAGACTCCAGGCCATCCAGTGCTGTCTTGACATAGGGCCGCATTACTTTGCTACCTGACTGCAGTTCCGCCTGGTAATGGGCAAATATGCCGGCGGATTCCATCCAGCAGGTTCTGCGTCCCAAGGCGTTGAACATATAGAACAGCGTACGGTTGACCGGCTTGAGCCATAAGAATTCGGCAGAGGCCACCACGCCACTGGTACGCGCCTTGTCCAGCAAGGCCAGCATGGCTGTCGCCATATAGGCATGGCGCGAAAGAATTTTTACAATGGCATCGGTATTTTTATATTTCTCGAAGCAGGCCAGACCTAGTTCAGTATCGAATTTCTCCATTGCCAGCTTGGCTGACAGATCATTGCTGGCGACACCGGCTGCTGTGCTGGATGCTGATAATTGATTCAATATCTTCAGCGCAGTTTTTTTGTCGCCACTGATCTTGGTCATGAAAGAACCCAACAAAGCTTTAAGATACGGCGGCAAATCATTGAACGATACAAACTTTGGACCGAGTTGCCTGATCAATGCAACCTCTGCGCTGGCGCGGTCGAGACGGCGTTTATCAACGGCCAAGCCGCTGACAGGCGAAGTCTCCTGGTAAATTTCCCATAACTGGTTTTTTTCCACCCACTCCTTGGGAGTCGTGCTCCAGGCCCAGCGGCCGCTATCGACTGGCACCTTCAGGAGATTGGCGTCCAGCACCGGTGTAATGCAAGGCCACAAAGCCACTTCTTTTTTTGCCAGGCTGAACATGTCCCAGCGGCGTTTGAATTTTTGCGATGGATGTTTGAAGAAAATATAGACGCCCATGGCAATGCACAACAACATGGCGGGTATCTTCGTGTATTTTCCTATCAGTTCGCCATTGGCAGCAAACTCGCTGTATTCCACATTGCCATAAGGGACGCTACGCATCCATTCGATAGCCGCACGCACATCGGCATCGAACAAGCCTATCAATGGTCCGGTCACGTAAGAACGGAACAGGAAAACTGCGCCGACAATAAAACCCTTGCCAACAAACCAGAGTATCAACACACCTGCGGCAAACAACAACATGGCCCACAGGCCTTCGTTGGAAGTATCGTTACCGGAATTACCTGCTTGTGGTGGCGGCATGCCCTGCTCCTGCGATTAAATATTCCCATCTGCCTTTGCTGGCATCGTACACAGCCAGTGACCGGAACCAGTTCAAAAATTCTATGTCTCGTTGAATTGCCTGATATTTTTTATACACATTACCTACATAAACTGACCGGTAAGGCTCATTCGCCGAATGATATAAACCTATTGCACACCACACATCCGATTTGCAGGCGAGATATCTGAGCTTGAAAATATTCGCCCCTACATAGGCGTTCAGGCAGTTATCTTTCAGCACCCGGTTCAAGGGAATGCGATGCTCCGCCAGGTACTCCCTCCAGCTCGCATCATTAATCTGGAAACGGCCATAATCCTTAGTGCGGTTTGCATTTGCTGAGGTCTGTCCCGACGAGCCACGTTCCTGCGCATATATTGCCAGCAATGCCATGGATGGCACCTTGTAATACTCAGAGGCACCTTTAATACAGGAATAAAAGGCTGGTTCCGAGCTGATATCCACGGGCGCAATATAGGCATCCACGAACCTGTCCTCAATGATTATTGTGGTTCTTGTTCAGATCGATGATCTTGGAAGACTCTTCGGTACGTCTGCCTGCATCTTCTTCTGTTTTTTCACTCAAGCCCGCACTGATATCCTTGACACTTTCAGAAAGGAAGGGAAACAATATTCCCAGGTACTCAGCAAATGAAAACAGCGCCCGGTACCGTATCTGGGTGAGGCGAAAATGGGCAACCAGCCATCGCGTGCCTATCATCAGCATGACAGCCAGAGAAGTCACCAGATGCGTCAGCGGATTTTGCGAATATGGAGAGCCGCAGGCAAACAGGAAAGCGACTGCTGTCAGCAATGCGTAAATAGTCGTTTCTTTTTTCCTGTAAGCCAGGAATTCGGCAATATCATCCTCACTCCAACCCAGACGCTCCTGGGCTTCATTAAAACTTTCTTCCCTCTCCGAACGCGCGCTGGTAAACAAGCGTTTGAACGCACTACGGGTAATACCGACCGCTTTCTGCGCATCTCCAGAAGGAACAAGTTTGCGCCTGAGTGGCGATGCTTCTTTTTTTTCCGTCATTGGAACTCCACAAGCAGCAGCGATTAAGTATTGTCAGGCTCAGGCATGGGGGTAAGCACCATCTGGAATAAGTCCAGCAAGCCGTTGGCATTGACGATTTTTTTTTCTTCCAGCTCTTCCAACAGGCGTCCATCATCTATCTCAAAACGCCAGTCTTTCACCTTACGGTAACTGTACTGGTGCATGCGTTCGATGGCGTCATGCACAAACAATAAAATGACCGACGGTGAAACCTGCAAACCTGCATCTGAAATCTGTGCACGATAGCCAGTGCGGCTCTGGAAACTGGGATCAGGAATCCAGTCAATACCAAAACCCGGGGCCAGCGTACCCTGTACAGGCGCCACAGCATAATCGCCTTCAAAAAAAGTATCTTTATAGTGCCGCTCTGCCAGGTACAACATGGCTGGAAACAAGCCCTCCTCACCATATACCCAGTCATTTTCACTATCACCATAGACGATGCCATCATGGACACGGCCATCGGCATTATTGGCAAAGAAAATGTATTGCGGTGCGAGCAGAGACTCCATGGTCTGACGCAGTACAGGCAGGGCATTTATGTTGACTGCGGCGCTGATGGCTACGGCATTCATTTGGCACGTATCTCCAGGATTTTCAATTCGCATACTTGATTCATGGCATCCAGCGCCAGTTTTTTATCAACCTTGCCTATCAGACCCAACTGCACTGCACGGTTTTGCGGAGAAATGTAATACTGCTCTTCAATCAGGGTGCCAAACAAAGTGCTGATGTACTGCATGGGTTTGCTACCGGCCTCACGCACAAAGGGCAGGCGCATGACCTGCTCGCTCAACTGCCTGGCTTTTTCTTCATAAGGCGGAAAGGCCTCGCCGCGTGATCCTGCCAGCAATGCGCCCATGGCGACTTCAGAAAACCCGGCACAGATTTGACTGGCCTGTGCCATCGAAAACACGGAGGGAAGCCCACTACCCGCCTCTTTCTGGCCAAAAGAATTTTGCGCATTAGCCGCTGGCGCAACCGCAGTGTCGACACCCGACTGGTCCTGGGGAGTATTTAAAGGCTTGGACATATCCAAAGCCGGTGCTACAGCATTGCCTCGGGCGTTGCCGGACAAACCAAAATCACCACTTACCGTTGCCGCAGTTTCCCCACCTTTGACGCCATTACCAGCCATGCCGGTATAGGCCGCCAAAGCGCAAGAAAGCGCGATCAGCAACAAAGCCGCAACACCCGCATATTGCAAAACCTGAGGCTTGCCATCACCCGCAGGCATGTACATGCGCGTTCCCAGTAACAACAAGCCCAGGATAAAGAAAGAAGTAGCTGCGTAAACCATGAACTTTATTTACCTGAACGGAAGTAGTCAGCGAAAGCGGTCTTGCCTGCCGCTTTTTCTGCCGCGGCACGCTCTTGCTCATCACGCTGTGCTTCGGCAGCTTCGGCCATCGCATCTCTGAGTTCTATACGGATATAACGCTCTTTTTCAAAAACCGTGATCTGCACGCTTTTTGTACGCAAGCGTTTGGTCTCTTGATATTGGTGGAAACTATTTCTTCCTTCATCGGAAAAATAAGCCAGGTCTTCCATGGCGGCATACAGGTTGCCAACAAAGCTGCCGTCAGACTGTACATACGGGTCCCAGCCCAGCGGAATGCGGGATTCAAAGCGAAAAGCATAACGATGCGCCCACGCATCCACATGTTGCCCCAGGGTGTGTCCACGTTCATAAAACCAGGTGTAATTCATGGTCACGGGATCTGCTTTGGCATAATCAGCAGCCTGCGCAGGTTCCAGCTTCATGTTACGCATGAAAGGTGAAGGCGATTTTGCCGGTAAGTCGACTATGCCCCTGAAATTGTTTTCTGGAATAACTTCACGATACTGCGCTGTTGTTTGCCGCGTGGCACAGCCCGATACAGAGAGCGCTGCCATCACTACTACCATAGAAAAAACTTTCACCTGTCACTCCTCTATACAGCGAATCCGACTTGATAATCCAGCGATACCGGCGCGCGTTCTAATAAATTCACAGCGTAGCCACCAGCCTCCTCCAGCTTCACCAGACCGCAGCCATCGCGAAACAGGAAAGACATGGCAAATGCCTGCTGCCCATCCGAACCATACATGCTGACTGCCCGGGCGATCATTTCATTCATGACATAGCGGGTGTTCAAATGCAGGGATTTGATGTCATAGTCCAGCTCAACTGCTTCAGACACGGCGACATCTACCTGCAATTGCCCAGCTGGTCTCGATAAAAAAATCATGCAGTTGTGAAAACAAAATGGTGCAATCACTCCTGCATCCAACACCATTTGCATATCCAGCAAATATTGCACACAGAGTTGCACTGCTTTTTGCAGGGCAATTTCTTCTGCAGGCTTTATAGCCACAGCCACTTCACCAGCGTGCAGATTCGATTCCAGGTTCACAACAAACACTCTATGCAAGTCAATAAAAAAGCAGCCATTGGCTGCTTTACTGTTCAATACAGATATATGTGATTGGTGTATGCGCACCGGCTTTTTTTGCATGACCAGATCAGACTGGCAGCAAGCCGGAAGAATGCAGACTCAGGATCTTTTCATACAACCTGCCACACCGGGCAGGCTATCTGTAAAACGTCCCTGTCCAGTTGATTGCCAGCTATTCAATCGCGCCAGCATTCCACGCAAAAGCAGCACAAAGCAATCATCAACTTTAAATTCGCATTTTGTGGCGCAGGCAGCAGCACCACCCCCATATATGAGGCAAAGTTTAGGCGAATGAAAATCAAAAGTCAAACGATTTTCCGCAAGTACCTTTCGGACATGGGAAAACCTTCTGCAAGCAAGGCCGTGACGGCGTGATCATGCTCTTCCAAACGATTGCATTTGATCGCCAGCTCAGCAAAATTTGCTGAGAAAGCAGGAATGGAACCACCATATCTGGAATCGACTATCCAGTTGACAAACTTCTTTAAGTTCCCACTGGCAATCTTTTTTTCTGACCACTCTTTGACACGTTCGAAATTATGCAATACCAAAAGTTCGGGGCGCGGTACTTTGACGACAAATTCACCGATAGGGTCGGAACATATTTTGTCTTCATAAAATTCATGTTCTCCATTGGTCTTGAGCATTTCATAAGGTGGATGAAGGGATTGCACCAGCATCAGCTTGATGTCGCCCTCACCCAACTCCAGGCCATAAGAATACTCACCTGCAACAAACACCAGGGGCGGCCCGGACTCAGACTTGATTGCTTCCAATGTGAATGCACTCGAATAACATAAGCCTGTCGCATTCTTGAAATGCAGGCTGGCCAGGCGTATCGCATGCCGCATCAGGATGGCCTTGCCATCTGCCATCTTGTCAGTGGGTATGTATACGCCGTGAGCTACACGTTGTATCAGCGCTTTTTGTGCCAGGTAGTAACTTTTATTTTTCGCGATATTGGTCCCCACTATCATTAGCTCAGGAAACACTTCATCCACCACTACCTCTTTGGCAGGTGACTTGCGTCGCGCTGTCACTTTCGCTACTTTCTCTGGCACGGTTTTACTTGATTTCAATTACAGGCTTCCTCGACAAAAACATTGATTACAAACCGAAACTCATTTTCATGCGTTTTGGCGAAATGAGTTCTAGTATATTCTGAATTAAGCCCTGTTCCGCGACTCACATATACACTTAACAACAACGTGACTTTTTAAATATCCAGCCACGCATTTTGGCCACAATCCAGGGCATTTGTATTTTTGACTTTGACAGGTAGATAAAAGTAGCCAAGCATGCATTGCTCGATGCACTTTTGAGCCATGTTATGGCCTTTGCGGCAAATATCAGACGTCATTGTGTTACATTTTGTAAGACCATCACAAGGTTTATGCCAAGTCCACACATATGCCCGACAATAGGCCTTATAAAAAGTCGCGAGCGTGCCCTATACATTTAGCAATGTCAACGAATCTGCTCAGCAAGCGTTTTGATGGACAATCGCGCTTGCTCCTGAATTCAATTTGGAAATAATAAACTTGTGCTTTTACCAGTTGAAAATCTGAAAAGTGCCCTCATTTGCGCACGACATGTCAAAGAAATATGTTGTACTCATCAGGCTTGATATAAGAGGCATTTGCTCAACGAAATCAAGGTGGTTCAAGGTGTTGACATCACCTGTTACTGCGGGCTGCAATGAGGCAGGAATTGAAATACTGTAGTGCCGCAGCCGGAAGGTCAGCGTTTGACTTTCCTACTTTAATTTCGTAATATCTCGCGTGCTAAAAATAAAAAATTGCTTGAAGAAAGCAAGAGGACAAAGATGAGTGGCTCAACTATCGATCTTACGGAGGAAGATATTCTTGATGTACTTCGCCGTAATGGAGTTGATCCTGAATTTGTCGCTCCAGAGCAACTAGACCGCATTTTTGAATATGTTGAATCGGAAGAAGACCGCGTTCTTTCGGGGGTACTTTACTTTGAGGACCCCAAGCAAATTCAAATGTATGCGCGTGTCGAAATCGCCAATATCTTGCGCGAAAAGGGCATACTTGAAATCAAGCCCGAACTCGCCGTCACAGTCACTGGTGCCTGCCTGATCAGTACTGATATTTTCGAACGCTATAATAAAATTCGCGCCGAAGTCGAAAAGCTGGAAAAATTCGGCAATGTTGCGATCACGATCAATCCTGGTGTGGATGGTGATAAATCCGCCCATCAGATCAGTGTAGATATTCATGAAGTCGCATTGGAAAACGTCAATGCTGCGTCTTTGATCACCGATGCTCTCTCAGAAATTTCCAAGCGTGCCATGCTGGGCGGTAGCTTTCAAGTCAATTTCATTGAACAGCGTGAAGACACGGCAACTCACCAACGTAATATTGACAGCGGCATCATGCCAGCCAAACTGGAAGTCATCGACTTTGGTTACGGCAGTGAAGGCGATGAGAAATTTGCCGAACGTACTTACAAAGACGTAGAGGGTGATTTTTTCACACTGCGCCGCGAAGCAGGTGGCTATTCACAATTCAGCGTGATCGGCCCCTATCAGACTGCCAGCGAAAAGGAAAATGCGGCTGTCAGCACACTCAATGGTGATAACTGGACCAAGGTGGAGCCTGAACTGTTTGAGTTAATCACTCAAAAGCTTGAACACACTGCCACCGCCAGAAGCGCCCCAACAATGTAATGCGAAAATGTCGGCATTTATCTTGCTGCCACTTACTATTTACTATTGCTTGACCTCTTTCACCTTTGCTGCACTCTTCTTGCTATCGGCAATGGCCTGCGCTATTGACTTGGGTATTTCTGTGCTTGAACTGGTGGCATAAAATGGCCATGGTCGCGACGCAGGGCATTTATATTCTATCGTTTTCTTATCTTCAGCCAGACGCCAGGCAATCCTGGTCTTTGCTGACAAGCCTCTGCAATCACCGACCGGATTCAATACCTCGGCAGCCGCGATCTCACCCTCATATCGGAAGGGATAGGTAAATCGTTCAATAGCTGCGGCAAAGAACCAAAGCGTTGCCATCAACAACCAGATTCTGACAAATAGAACAAGATCCGAAATTTTCATGGCAGGTTAGCAGATAAATGTGGCATGGAGCGCGACCCAGGATTGATCGCACACAACTAATCCAGAACTCATTTCATAAATGGGGTGAGATAAGTTTGCCCCATAACGTGGGTTGGCCAATGGTATGACTATGGACGCGGCAGTCAATAGCGGAAGCCATTGACAACAAGTCGAATGACCAACATCTGCAGTCCAGCACGCGCTATTAGGCAAACCCTTCAGGAACTGACGATTTGGACACATTGCTGCGCGTAGTATGCCCTCCCCTTTACTAAGGCAGGAGCCTTAGCTGCACAGGGTACACATCTCAGGCCTTGCATTGCATCCCACATCGTCTTGTTCGCACTCATCTTATTTATGAAATGAGTTCTAGATAAAACAGATTATCTGCCTTCCCCATTTTCCTTACAAGCAGACTGCTACCCTGATACAACATCAGGCCACAGTAATATGGTTCCCGCCAGAGCCCTACTTATTTCAGCGAGAGCGCAGCATCTTTTGCCAGTGATTTGACTGGTGGTTCAGTGACTGAAGACATCAACATTTTTGAGGGCGTAAACGGCATATCCATCTTGCCGCCCTTGTCGAGTTTGCCCAAGCCTTCTTTCAAGACCCCGGAGGACATGACAGACTCTGCCAATTTCTCCACCCCTTTTTCCATTACTTTTTGACCGACATATTTTGCGGCCATGCTGGCCAGAATTGGCAATGCCATACATCCCCCTTAAAAAAGCGCCTAAAAAAGCTAAGTATTAGCGCCAAAAATGAATTCCGAATCCGTTGCATGCAGAAAAGATAGCCTCAGGCGCGGATCGATTCGCGTCGGCCGAGTGCAGCCCCGTACAACAAACCTTCCAGCTTGAAATAAGTCTGGGTCTCGCGCACCATGGATGTATCTGCCGTTGACTTGGCAATCACATGCAAAAGGCGCGATATGAAAGCAGGCTCAGGCAAATGCCCGGTATCTGACTGTTTGAAAAACACACCATCCACGATGGAAAACAATTGCATTTCATCCTGGTTAAGAAACGCATCGCTGCTGGTGATCACTGCAAAAAAAGCTGCCATGGTTCTGCACATCGAGTAGCTGCAAGTATTCTCATTCGCTTCTGCGACTTTGACAAACAGTTGGGCAAAGGCCTTGAGGCCTGCAACATCCTTATTGCGCAAAAAAGCCAGCAAAGCAGCCTGGTAGGCTTCACGCGATAAACCATGACTGAGACTCTGCACGCTCTTGTACAGGTCATCTTCAATATCCCAGAATACAAAGGGGGCAAAGAAATTGCCGCAAGCAGGTGGCAAACGGCCTGAGACATCCGACAGCAACAACACCTCTTCGTAAAAATACAGGGTAGGCCCGGCACCAAAGCGAATGGCATCCTTCAGGTACGAGCTCAGAATTGTCATCGCGCGCTTGAACGCCCGCACTTCCCGTGTCCCTAATATGGCCTGTGAAAATGTGTGCTGGATTTCTTTGGCAAATACCGTAGGTGCAACAAATCCGGCAACCCGCAGCATATCTGTCGCATAAGCCAACCCTGAATACACCAAGGGGTCTGGCATGCCGCCATTATTTGAAATGATCTTTCCCACATCACTGAGTGCAGCAAGCGCACTTTCAGTGGCAAGGGAAGAAACCATATCAAGTTCATGCCGCCACATCAGTTTCAACCTTATCAGTCAATTAAAAAACACCGCAACAAAAACAGTTAGCGCTTCATCAATCATCAGTAGCTGCATGAAGTTTGCGCATTTTTGCCTGCATCAGACAGTCATTCAGCACAGCAACATCATATCAAGCCATTGATTATACAAATAAAAGTAACAAAATCAAGAATAATATATTTGCAAACAATTCTAATTATTACTGCCTGTAAGAGACAGATAATCAGTCAATAGCAAGGAAAAGAAAAAATGGAAATTAAAAACTTGCTTGAAATATGCAGAGTATTACTAAATAATAGTCAATAAATCCAAGTAAATGCTGATTGCTGAAGCACAGCGACAATCAGCCCCAAGCAAGAAAACGCAGCGCAAATGCTGAACAGGCAGTCTGCGCCCCTCAAGACCAAGCCCGCCGCAGACAATGAAAAATTCCATCCAAGCAAGAGCAAGTACGAACTTAGTCAAACCTGACGACACGGAGCGAGCACCCGATCTCAAGGACCCGAATATCACACCAGGCAGCATACTCGACATGGATGCGGACGGGCGACGCGACACCAAGGAAATGAGCCTGCACGCTTTGTGGCATTTGCGGCATGGCGACGCCTTGGTGAATGGACAGGTCACCCAACCCACGCAGAATTGCGTGTTGGCGCTACCTGAATTGCTGCCAAGCACCAATATTCCCGCTATGCCCACACCTATGCCAACGACATATAAGGATACGTGCGCGCCAACTCCCTTTGAAGATGAAGAATAAATGGCTTTTTTTTGCATTCACATCCGGCATGAATAGGCCTGAAGCAATAGAATAAGCTTTCGCCTGCTGCATCTACTACTTCCCCTGCAATTGCGCCCTATAAATAAGGATATGAATGAGCGAGCAATACAATGAAGAGAGCATGCCATGCCCGGTATGCCGCGAAACGATTAAAGTTGGCGCCTTAAAATGCCGCTTTTGCAATTCCAATCTCAAAACGGCTGCGGTCGATCAAGAGGCAGAGACAGAACATATTCTGTATTCAGGACACCCGGCAATCATCTATAGCGCCTGGCAATGGCTGGTCGTGATCTGCACCCTTGGTATTGCCTTTATTTATTATTGGATGGAGAGTATCTCAGTCACCTATCAGATCACTACCCAGCGTATCAAGATAGAGCACGGCGTATTGTCCAAATTGATGGAAAGCGTGGAGCTGTTCACGATAGAACATTTTGATGTCTATAAACCTCTGGGCATGCGTCTGGCGGGTTATAGCAGTATCAGACTCAGGTCATCCGATGCCAGCTCGCCGGTCATCAGCATCTATGGCATTGATGACCTGGAAAACCTGGCCGATCAATTGCGTGAATGCTCTTTGCGGGAACGCAGCAGGCGCAAGATTACCTCCATCATCCAGACCTGATACCTGCTCAAAATGCTGAGGGCTTACCGGCATTTTTGGTATAAAACTCTTTCACCTGACTCAGCAAGGCGGCTTCAACCGCCTGGTTGTCGGCATACTCTTGCGGCAGGATCAGGGCTCGGTTGAACAGAATGAACACGGGCACGGAGTAAATACCGTATTGCCTGGTCAGCATTTCAGCACGGTTCACGTCTGCCTTTATTTCAGCACTCTTGATGGTCGTGACGAATTCTGCCACCGGGACAGCCTCTTTTTGCAAAAAACTCTGGATGGAGTCAGGGTCTCCCGCATTCAGGCTCTTGTCCTGGATGGCAATAAACAGTTTGGCACGCAACTGATGCTCCAGCCCCATTCTGCGCAGTGTGTAAAAGATCGCGGCCTCTCTTTCACCTACCTTGCTGTCACTACGCCAGTTGGCAGAAAAAACTGCCGGTATCTGCTCAAACGCATAAATGCCTTGCTGAAACAGCACAGATTGCTTGGCCTGCCAACTATTGACACTGGGCTCAACAGCGCGGCAATGTGGGCAGGTATACATAAAGAATTCAAGAATCTTTTTATCTTCAGGCTGGGCTGCCATCGCAGCCTGCACCAATTCTTTGGATTTACCCGTATCTGTACAGGCAAACATCAGGCCTGCACTCAGAAAAATTCCAGTAATTTTAAGAAAAATCTTCCACATAGTTTTGTTTTGCATCTGCGAGTCCAAATTTCACTGTAGTTTCAATATTGCATTGCGCGTCAATACAAATTTGATCAATAAATGAAATAGTAATACATTTTCTGGTTTGTCATTCTTTTCCAATAGCGATTTATTTTGTATTTATATTGAGTTAAACTCTGATGATTAAACGAATATAATCATTTGGGTGAGTTGATGTGAGTATTTTGTATGCGCAACTGTCAGCCAGGATTGCGCACTCAGCGTGCCCATGCCGACACCGGCACACAATACATCACGCCGGTGAGCCACCTGGCTGAACTATGTAAAAGAACAAACGAGGTCGCGAATGGAGTATTGGAAACTGGCCCGATGGCCGCATTGGGCTTCAGGCTTTTTCGCCCTGATGGGTATTTTCTATGCAAGAAAACTGTTTGAGACCAATTATCTCGCCATTTCTTTCTGGTTCTTTTTTCCTTTTCTGCTGGCTGGCATCGCTTCAGAATTACTTGTCACTGCCATCAGTCTGAAAAAAAATGTCCGCCTGTTGTCCGATACCGAAAGACGATTGTCCCGGCGCTTTGACTGGAAAGTCATTGCGAGCCTGGCTGTCGTGCTATTTGTCACGGCCACCATCCTGTCCAGCTTATATACCAAGGGCATACATAGCAGCTGGTTCGTGATGGCCATGGCTGTCCTCGCGCTGTTGTATGGTCTGGTATTGCGCCAGGTCTGGCTGGTCGATGTACTGAGCTTCCCGTTGTTTTATCTGATCCCTGCCGTTGCCGGCACGCTGGACACCATGCTACCCCTGTTTGCAACGCAGATCGTGCTGGTCTATATGTTTGGCGTGATGGTGTATGCAGTAAGGCTGACCTCGATGCTGGAAGTCTCCACCATTACCAATGAAGACCATAGCTACATGATGGCAGGCGGCATTTATGATCGCCACCTGATGGCTTATCTGCTGGGCTTGAGCGGGGCCACCTTTGCTCTGACCATGGCATATCACCTGATAGAACAAGCCAGCAGGATGGGGCGTGCCTCGCTGGCCATCATTCCACTGATGATCTACGTGATCACGCATGTAACCCAGCATTACCGGGTGTATGTGAAGGGCGAGGGACCTGAGAAAAACTTTCGCGAAGTGGTGTGGAATCTGCGTGTCAAGCTGTGTAGTTGCAGTGCCCTGGTTTTACTTGCCATCGCGGTTAACTGGGGAATCTGATGGCTTCAAAAGCACGGGTCAGCCTGGTATTGCTGAGCTATCTTTTACTCGGTGGAGTATTGTTGGCACTGCCGGTCTTATTGCTGATGGTAAAAAACATCGCTTATCGCTTTGAAATACTGGCTGGCTTTTACATCTTGCTCTTCTTTGCTTTCGTGATCAGGAGTTTCATGCTGGGCGGTGGCCTGGATTTACGCCTGACTACGCAAGTCAATGAAGCATACGGTGCCAGTCTCAAGAATAAACAGGGCTGGTTTATAGATTTGCAATGCATGAGTTTACTGCGGATCTTTGGTGTATGGCTGGTATTTCCAGCCGCATGGTCATCAAAAATTATTCAACAGGCAGATTTATTTGTGGCCTATGAACTGAGCCTGGATGCATGGATAGCGAATGCACCGGCAACACACCAGGCAAGGGAAGAAGGAGAAGCAATTTGAGCTACACACTTTTGCTACACACGCTGGAACAAAAGCGTGACGACGATGGCCACGCAGGCTGCTACAGGGACGATGCCATCAGGGCATTGGCACAGGATGATATCTCATCCATGTTGCACAAAGAACGGGGCATGGATATCAGGAAGGAAGGCACAATGGCGAAGAACCGGCTGGAAGAATTGAACCAACTTTTGCAATCAGGCGGCAAACCTGATTTCTCGGCTTCAGACGCGGCCTGTAGTCCGCAATCGTTTGACGTCAAGTATGCCGGGGCAGTGGAACGCTGCAATCTTTTCCTCATACAAAAACAATTGACCAGCCTCAATACCCAGGCTGCCCGCGTCGATATGGCCGCCAGGTTGACAGGGCTTGATACCAAAAACATCAAGGCTGAGTCACTGCAATTACCAGAGAATCAGATGTTGCTCAAGGAACTGGAGACCTTCCGCAAATTGAGTATCAATATCGCCGGTTTGCTGGCCTTTGATATTTCACGCCAGGAACGTTCAGAGCATCTACAAAAGAACATACAGCAAATCGGTGTCAAAGCCAGGGAAATACTGAATACCCTCTCGCCCATCCATCATGACTTGACACTGGAAACAGAGGAAGCAAAACAGTCCAATACAGGAATCAGAAATGGAAATTGAAAATGCGTGCTTTTACCTGATCAAGGACAAGGGTAGTGAAAAAATCGTGTTCACGCTGGCAGATGGTGTCAAGGACAGATTGTGCTTTATCGAGCATATGAGCGCTGGCCTGGAAGAGTCTTTTGACCCGGCCACATCCACTATCATTAAACGCATAGGGAATGCCACCGAAATCTGGGACGACGAATTCTCGGCAAAAGTATTGAGCATACTCGTCAATGATGGCCTGGAACTCGATACCCTGGAATCCCTGCAACTGGTGCAGCAAATACGTCAGCAAGCACTGGCTTTGAGCGACTTGAACGGCATACGGGGTCTGGTCGCCCAATTGCATGAAGAGCGCAGGGAAATTGAAGCCTCTCGCAGTAATTTATGGCGTAGCTTTGCGCGTCGCTCTGCCATCTGAAATGCATAAAAAATGCACATAAAAAAAGCACCGCTTTATTGTCATTTGCGGTGCTTTTTTGTTGGTCGATGTCCTGCTTAGTCGGTAACGATAATCAAGCGCCCCAGCAACCTTGATTCCACCTGACGGATACGCTTGCCGGTGGCAATTTCAATTTCACGCAAGGCACCATCAAAAGTACCAAAGAAGGTTCCACCCATCTTGATATCCTGATCCTTGGTCTGGTAAGACAGCGAGTAACCATTCTTTGATGCCAGGCGTAACAGTGCGTTGCGCAAGGTTTTGTCATTCAATGAAATTTCCCATTTGGTGAGGGGTGCTTCCTGTACTTCCACATTCGCCTGCACAGGGAAAGAGACTACACTGCTATTTGCCGATGTCGTCGCTACTTCTGTGATGACATTATTATCGACTACTGATGAAGTAGCTTGCGCCTCTGCAACAGCAAACCTGGCCTTGGTAATAGTGGGCCTGATCTCATCCCCACCTGCAACTGCCGCAGACAGATCCATCTTGCTCATCCTATAGCCGCCTGCAGCAGGCCGCGGGAAGCGGTAGTCAGCGCGTATCATTCTGCCAGCAGAGGCAGGTTTGACATCACCTTCTTCAAAGCTGATAGGTTGTGCCACTGGCTTGACGGTAGTCGCATCCTGTGGGACAGATGAAGGTTCTGGCTTGACCTGCTTGCTCCGGGCATTCAACTGTTCGAGCTTTTCGCGGTACTGTGCCTCCAGAACTTCAAGCTGCGCCATTTTTGCCCTGGTCGCCTGCTCCACGCGCTGGCTGATCATGCTGTCTATCGTATCATCAGACACTTTGACACCAACATTGGTATTGCCGCGATTGTCACCGACTTCACCCAGTGCACGCACGGGCACATCCACACTCGCAATTGGTACTGCGCGCGCTTCCGTAATCGCAGCTTGTGCCGGTTGCAGGCGCAGGGCGATCAGAGGCTCTGGGGTCTCAAATTGCTGCCTGACTGTTACATGGCGCAATATGCTCTTGTCCTTGCCCTGGCTGAGCAACTGTGATGCATAGCTGCGGTTGGACATAGGGGCCAAAGTGATTTCACGGCTTTCCCAGTTGATATCGGCAATCAGCTTGTGCTTGAGTAGCACACCATCGAGCGCAATCACCCAGGCCTGAGCGCTGTTCCACTCTATTTTATTCCTGAGATTCACGCCTTTCAGCGCGAACACGCGCCAGCCCTGGCTTTCCGGTACGATGCCGCGCAAGCCTGTGAGCATATCCACGCCCTTGTTGGCAGCCACCGGTATCATGACCATCTCCATATCAATGTGGCCATGGTGCAAGGTATTGGCGGTAGCACCTATTACCCGCTCTTCACGGACATCAACGACTTTTCTCTGCGCACCAGATATCTGATAGACATAGGGTGTATTGGAATTGCTGACAACTTCAAAGCCTGCCACGGCAACAGGCGCGTAGGCCGCAAATCCAGTGGCAAAAATACTGGAAACCAGGATGCTCAATAAATTGCGTGGATATTTCATCAGTAATTACTCCGGTAGCGCGACGCTACAAAAAATTGAATTCTTATTTGGTGCTAACGCCTTGCTATCGCCACGATGTCGATCGGCGCAGGCGATGCTGGTGAGCACCACTAACTACGGTAACGTTTCATCTCGTTCCAGTTTTTTGCATAGCGGACTTTACCGCCGATAAAGCAACGAACCAGGCGAAATACCACCATGGGCGAATACTTGAAACGCTCCAGTATCGTCAATGCCACAATCACGGTGATAGCCACCACAAAGGTGAACATATTGGCGTGCAATAACCAGAATACGAGCGGGAATACCGCAACATAGTTAATGCCCAGAAAGCGTAACTCCCTGGCTGAGTCACGCCAGATTACTTTCGAAGTGCCGTCATCTATATTATTTGCCATCTCAACTCCTTATCAGGTTCATTCACTGCCCAGCATACGCTCTGCCTGGCTGGCACTGACTTCATATTTTTTGTATTCGATCTCGGAAATCATGCCTTCACGGTAGTACCGCCTGGCCTCATCCACCAGCAACTGCTTTCTTTCCTTGACGATGGAGTGCGTCAGGAAAGGCAGCATATTCACGTCAGCACCTACCTGTTCTATCAGACGGGTTTTCACGTCATCGTCAAATACCAGATACTCACGCAACGCGATGCGTTTGAAGTTACCGTCATCATTTTTCTCAGTCGAAGCAACCAAGCGCTGGGTAAGAATCACCTTGGTGGTATCGATCAGATCGACCATCTTGGATACCCGCTCTTCATGCGGGAACACATTCACCATACGCTTCCAGGTCTGGCCTACCGAATTGGTATGCAGGGTGGAATACACCGCCTTACCCACCTGCGCGGCCATAATCCCGGCATTAATGGTTTCATGGTCACGCATTTCGCCGACCATGAGGATATTCGGGTCACGTCGCACTGCATTGCGGATAAATTCTGAAAATGACTTCAGATGACGGCCTATCTCGTGCTGCGCCACCATCGATGAATAGCGCTTGCACTTGTCAAAAACAAATTCGATAGGGTCTTCACCGGTCAATATGCGTTTATTCGACTCAGGCTGCTCAAGAATGTAGCGAATGACCGCCGCCAGCAAGGTCGTCTTGCCTGACCCGGTTTCACCCGTCACCAGCACCAGGCCAATTTCGGGGAACAGTTGCTCCATCAGCTCGGGAGGCAACTTCATGGTAGAAATTTCTGGCGGATTTTCCTGCAAAGGACGCATAACGATTTCTACGCCTGGCCCTGAAGGCGAAAGACAGCCGGTAGCATTCATACGAAAACGCACGGATACGCCACGCTGCCCTTCGAGCTTCAATTCATAGGCATAGTCAATTGCTTCGCCACTACCGAGTTTGGACGGACCATTGGTGCCATAGACCTCAGTGACGATGGTATTGAGTTCACTGGTTTCCAGGCTGCGCTTGGTAAGCTTGAAGATAGGCTTGCCTACCCTGACCTTGACCGGGTCACCGGTCTTCAGGTAAATATCTGATACGCCTATGTCGAGACAATGCTGCAATAATCTGCGAAAAGAGTTTTGCTCAAAGGTATTAGGTACATCCTTGAACGCATAACGTGCTTCGACCGCCTCGCGGTCGAAATTGACGTCGTGGTTTTTTGCTGGCTTGGGAGCAAGTGAAATGGGCTGTACAAGCGCTGACATAATTAACTCGCTATCAAAAGCTGGGGAACAGCATCCAGTCGTTAGAATTCAGATTGAATTCAGGGCGCTCGGTAATCGTCAGCGTAATATCATCAATCGATATGCCGGTCTTGCCATTGCCAGTGACGCCAAGGCGATTGCGCGAGACAAAGGGCTTGGTCACCAGGTTTTGCAGCAACAGATATTGATAGCGCTGCATGCCGGAAAAGTCTTCATTCAGCATCGCCAGGTTTTGACGGTAAATCGCATTCGCCTGATCGACACCTTTGTCCCAGCCCTCTGCCAGCGCCTGGTTCCAGACACGCTTTTCTTCATCACTTTTAGGGAACAGGCTGGGGTGTACATCATTGCCCGGCGTACCTGCATCAAACACCAGGTAATTTTCCCAGATAGGAATGGTGGTAATTAGGCGTGCCTGCTTTTTGATGCGGAAGCTGGCCTTGGAATAACGCAGCACATCACCCTGGCCATCTTTGTCGCTCAACAGATTTTTTGCACCCAGTATGACTGGCGGCTGCATGACACAGTTTTCATTTGGACGTTCAGCAATCAATTTTTGCGAATAGCGGTTTTTTTCTTCCTTGCCGCAATCCAGCATCAATGGTGCAAAGTTGAATATCCTGTCCATCTCAGAACGGTGACGGTACAGGAATTCCTTGATCAGAATAGACCTGGCAACCAGACCATTGCGTATGCCCAAGGCATAGGCAGCTTCGCGCACGGCTGCTACACGCAGGTCGCGGATATCGCTCCCCTTGAATGGATCATCTTCACTGCGTTTGGCCTTGGCAATATTTTCTGCAGAAAAATCATCCAAGGTCGGCGCAGCAGACTCTCTGACCGTGTTGCTGGCATTCAGATTCAGTGTGACGGGCTCGCTTTTGCTATCGTAAGCAAAAGCAGTGGTGGCGCACAATACAATCAGGGATGCAACGGCAATTTGACTTAATTTGAACATACAAGACCCATATCAATATTAGTCAAAGAAACGAACCAACACTTTTCTTCTTGCTTCATCAACCACGATGTCCGCGCGTGAACCTGCCTGCAAACCAGCATCGCGCAAAATGGAAGCGATGGACTGCTCCCTGGCATTGATTTTCACCATGACAGGTATGGCAGGCACACTGCCTTCAGGTTGCATGTATTCATAGCCAGAACGTATTGCCATCTGACGTGCCACTTCCTGTATCGGGCCAGCTTCCCAGACAAAGCTGATTTTCGACGTCATGCCATACGGTTCTTTGGTATTCGCCGCCTTATCCATCTTCACTTGTTGTGCGGGCGAGAGCTGGGCTTTTTCAACCGCAGCGCGGGTATTGCTCGCCTCTGCCAGCAATTGCGAATTGCGCTCTATAGAGTCTGCGGTCGATAACAATTGCTGTTGCAATGTCACTGTCTCTGACAAACGCGATTTCTGGTCTTCTGCCACCCTGGGGTTTCTCGTCTGGCAGCCAGCCAGGGTTGCAGAAACAACTAACAAGCTAACAGCGAATTTGATCTGGTTCATGGATGAAGTCTCTGAGTTGCAAGCGCGCATCAAACGCGCATCGTTTAAAGCCCTGTCGGTGCAGGATTTTCATCAGCATCAATCTGGCAAACTATTGAAAAAACCTGTTTATTTCCATTTCTAAGAATGAAAATCAAAATAATACGAAAACTTTAAGACAATGATAGCATAAAATATTTGCAGATTTTGTTGAAATTACAGCGCTGAAACAGAGTATTTTCCAAGGCGCAGCAGATTCTGATTTTCTTGCAACAGAGCGCGCAATCACCCGCGGCGACAACATTCAGACGGGCGCAGGCATGCATTGCTTAAGGGAAATTGAGAGCAAAGCATTGCTGGATTTGCTGGTGGCATACAGTGCCATCGAAAGATGGCTGAACAAGCTGAGTAAGCAGGCGTTACCAGCATTAGCAACAACAAGCATGATGCGTGCTGTACCAACGCTCATCAGCATGTTCACACTGGAACGGACAGCGATTGCGGTCCGTTCCGGTTCAGATCCTCATACCTGAGCTACCCTATACCAGTGCTGCTGCGCGCTTTTTCTCTTCGTGGTCTTTTTTATGGGAATACTTCAGTAACTCCTCCGCCATGGCTTCAATGATATTGGTATCATCATCCTCGCCTATCATGCCGGTAGCGGATTTTCTGGCCAATTCCCTGCGCTCTATTTCATCCATAGCTGATCCGTCAGGGAAATTTTCTGCCAATACCCTTCTGGCTTTGGAAGATCCTATGGCGCGGTAGAGCTTGTCCCTGAGGATGGTGTCTTTACGCGTGGTTGAGAATGCCCATAATTCCATGGGGCCGACAGTGTTGGTCAGCAATTGCTCGTTCCTGTGTTTCTTGGTCGAGAAAATTGCCAGGAAAGTCGAACCGCCCGAGCGCGGCGGGTGAACCCGGCCAGACTCCAGCGCATGACGTGCGGTTTTCGACAAACCAAAACGGTCGCCAATTTCCTTGACCTGGGCAGCATCACCACCATCGAGTACAAAGATGGACGTCGCAAACTCCACCATTTCTTTATCAAAGTCATTCATGGATTGCGACAGCAGGCAAACTTGTACACCCCATTTACGCCCCTCTCGCATATAAACCAGCACCTGGTCACGCACCACGGGCGAATTTTCTGTCCTATGGAACTCATCGAAGACCACGCGTTTCGGATCTTCCTTGATTTCATCCACGCGGCCTTTGTGGTAGGCCTTGTACAGAGAACGGCATTCCTGCAAATTCTCTTCATTAAAGAAAAAGTTGCGGGTGCCGATGAACTGGCCCAGCATGTACATGATACCGGTGCGGCGGTCGGCCGCAGCACCGCCTGATTTAGCCACTTCATCCAGATCGATGGCGACGATACGTGTATCACCGATATCGAACCTGGTGGTTGATGTCAGTACCGGATACTCACGCAAGACGGACTGTATCATGCGCGAAAACGCATCGACGATGGTTTCGGAAGTTGCTGTTTTTGGTTTGGTATATACGTCCCTGAAAGACTGATCCTGCACAACCGATGTCAGATCATTCATGTTAGGTACGGCAAAGCGCTGGGCCAGGATGGCTTCATGCACCATGCCGTGCCTGAACAATTCGTCGGTGATGTCCCACCAGGTAGTAATTTCATCGGTATGCAGGCCCAGTGACCTGACAGCGGCATCGACTTTTTCATCCTGGTGTTCAGAGTAACGCTTGGGACTTTTCTCTGGTGAATACAGGCGGTAAGCTTCATCCACCACCATGCCGCAAATATCCGGCATACCATCATAGGGCTCGGTCTTACCCATGGGCATGGTCAACAGCGTCAACAAGTTCACCAGGAATGCGCGCTCTTGCGGGATAGGGTAGTGATAGCCAAGCTGGGTATCAAAAGGATTAACTGCATATTCCGGCGTCATGCGCAGACGGAAATAATTGGCCAGATGTTTGAGATTCGGCGGCAGGGCATCCTTGACCAGGGAAATCAAACCGCTTGATGAAGGGCCGATATCAATGACGGAAATGCGCGGCAGGCGCTTGAGGCCGGGCATCACGCAAATCGCCCAGTTCAACATATTCGACAAGACTGACTTACCGGAACCTGGCTTCGCAAAAATGATATCAATCCAGGTCGTCTGCTTGCTGGAACCAGGCTGATAAGGCCACAGTTTGCCATCCGGCGAGCGGAATAATACTGCACCCTCTTTCCACGACGATGCCGGGCGCTGCAAAGGCATCATATAGACGATGTCCGGCAAGGGAGCAATCGCTGGCGTGCCCATATTCTTTGTCGAAAAACCGACCAGAGTGGACGCAACTCCTTCGAACGGGTCGCCACTCTTGTCGAACACCTCTATACCACCCCAGCCTTCGATGGCACGCGCCAGCCTTTGTTCACGGCTGCGCAAGAGTTTTTCTTCACCGACTGGTGCCCAGGTAGCAAACGACATCGACACTTTCACAACGGTGCCGCCTTCCATGTCCTGATAGTTCTGTAATGCCTGCACCGCATTATTGGCGAGCTTGTTATTTGACGAGGCAAACGAAATCAGCGCAGCGATCATGGATTTCATACCGAATCCGCGCACTCCTCCGCCTTCCATCATCATCGAATAACGCCACGGCAAATCCGCCTCCCTGAGGCGCGCAAACAGCCTTTGGAAAGTATTGATATCTTTGGGAAAAAGATAGACATGCACAGGCGCAATAATGCGGTCACCGATGCGCAACCACTTGCCATTCAATTCTTCAGCATCACGCGGCATGATCTGATGTTCTATGCGCGGATACAGGATGTCTGAAATATCGCGCGGATGTGGATTTTCAAAAGCACGGGGGGATAATTTATCACCCAACAATCTTGGTTTCCACAATTCGTCGGTGTAATCAGCGTCATAGGACATGCGCGCTACACGCAAGGCACTATGCGCATCAAGGATTTCACAATCCAGACCCGCCGTCTCCAGCTCCAGTTTGACGGAACGCTTGAAAGAACTGTGCCTGTCGCGCAATTCACGGATCGCGGCGAACAGATACTGGCTGTGCTTCATGATGGGCACACTATGTTCTTTGTTGAACTGGACTTTTTCTTTGTTCGCTGAAGCGGATTCGGCCTTAGTCATGGATGATCCATGAGTCCACAACACCAGGTAGCATTCTTCATGCGAGGTATATTGCGACATGTGCGCCACTTTTGCATCGAACATGTCCTGCACATCCATTTGCAGGTTCCTGGCTGTTTCCCTGGAGCCATCGAGGGCATAAGTGATGTCACGCACGACAAAATCTTTGTCGCAGCCAAAGACGATTTGCATATGATGCCCGGGATTGCCGAAGAAAGCTTCTATTCCCTGCATCAGTGAACGGTGAATGGAAGCAAATTCTTCCACGCCAACCAGAAACCTTGCCCCATCTATGCGTATAAAACTGATCAGAGAGCCATCTTTGGCGACCAGGGTGCTCTCATCGTCTGTGGTTTCCAGTTCACAGTAGACAGAAGCAGAGCTCCTGAACATGGAGCCGGCCCAATAGACGAATTCATCAACACCTTCAAGAACAGAATTTACAACCGACATAGTTTCCCCGATCAAATAGCGGTACTCCAGATAATCGGTACACCAACCCTATCATCTGGAAACATCAAGTGATGTTTCTCTGCCTATACCCCGGTACAACATGCACGTTACATGGACACGAGATGAATATCAGAAAAACAAAGCCCCGCAGACATGGCCTGCGAGGCTTTTTGTGACTTTTGCAAATCACTGCCGTTCCGCCTGCAATGACATCAATAATCCAGCCATGCCAACTCGCATTAAGCCAGGCTGTATTTAGCCAAAGCCAGACATTTAACATGTCTCTGCTCAAGAAAAGGTCTGAATGCAATGCACCTTGCACACCAGCCCCAGCTTCATGAAAATGACTAGTTTTGCTTCCCGGCTTTGCTTACTCCAGCTTCCGACAGAAACGGCATAAAATATTAAGAAGTGTAGGTGCTGTAATCGTAAGAAACCTTATCACTCTTTTGCGCACCGCCCCACAGAGACTGACCAGCGGTGGACATCAAGGATGGTAAATACAGCAAGCCTGCAGCAACAGCCAGCATAACGATAGGCGTAGACAGAGGCGTTTGCTGAGGATTGTCTTTATGCGCCTTGAATTTGAACATGGAGCCGCCTGCCAGTGCTACGCCCGCCATGTAGCAAGCACCTTGTATCATGACCTGTACGCCATTAATACTCTTCGACGCATTCATTGCGACGTCACCAATCGACTTAGCGTCACCAGCAGGTGCAGTCTGTGCAAAAGCCAGTTCTGGCACGAACAAAACGGCCATGCCTGCTGCCACGCCCAACGCAAGACCAAGCTTGCTCTTCATACTTTTGTTAAGTTTAATCATGGAAACACTCCTAAGCTTTAGAAATAGATGCAACAAAATCCGGTAACAACGTCAACAAGAATACCTTAGACCAAAAATGCTTTCAAGTTTTTATACAAACAAAAGTAAAAATATTTTCCTTTTTAAGACAATCTGCAAAAGCCTGCTTCAAGGAGAGATGATAATGTTGCTGATACCCAATGTTCTTTGCAAAACTTCTGAAAGTGCAACGATATTCAGGCAAAAAGTTCCCCCTACCAGTAATACGATAGCGCGCTTGGCGGTGTCTTCCTTATGGCCGCCACCAGACCCTAGCATCTTGAGGGCATACCAGCCACGGACAAACGCAATCAGACCTATCAGGTTCACGAAACCGATCACTACCCGCGCCGCCTTGATACCATCTGCATCCAGGATGCTGGAGGTGGTATAAGTCATGATGGTGCTAGTGCCAAAAGTGGATACCAGGAAAGTGTCTATCGAAGAAGACAGATAGAACATGCCGGTTGCGGCCAGCAATGTCATGACCACTGACATCGCCCCTTCATCGGATTTTCTTTCGCCGATACGCTTTAGCTTGAACATGGAAAAGCCGAACAGGAACATTGCCGTCACAAAGGCCATGGCCTGTACAAAGTTCCATAATCCGGGAATGCTCTCGCCAAACTTTAGCAACATCGACAAGGCCGTTGGGCCTTGAGCAAAGGCCGGCGATGCCAGCAAGCCGGCAGCTATGCCGGTAAGAAATCGTAAGCGCGATGCTGACATCAAAGTCCCCATAGCCGTCATCAGTTATAAGTGCGTCCACCAGCCTGGAAAGATTTTCTTTCGAAATCGATTCTCTCCAGACGACCCAGACCTTCCATGTCATTACCGACCTCAACCTCATGGGTCAGGCCATCACGGTCACGGTAAAGCACTCTGTCACGCAAGATAGTCAGGCCCTGCAAGGACAGGGTCTTGGGCGTGGCATCCGTTATCTGAGTACGGGCGCCCGTGTTTTGAGCCTGTGCGACACTGGCTTTTGCGGAAGTGCGGGGCAGTTCTGTTGCGACAGCGCTTCCTGGCCTGGCGGTGTCAAACAACATGACACGACCGCCGCTTGACTGACCTTGCTGAGCTGGCTGAACAGACTGAGTCTGTTGGCCTGACCTGATATTCGCTTGAACTGATTCACGCTGCGCTTCCGGCAAGGCTCCAGATTTATTGGATGCATGGCAGAAATTACGCCTTGGCTCGTATTTGCAGAGTTCAGCTTCCAGACGCAGTTTAGTCAGGCCGAGGTCATTCACACGCCCTTCCAGCATGCTGACATATTGTTCGCGCTTTTGCCCATCCTGAGCTGGTGCATAAGACTGGGTGACCGCGGCGCTTTGCAGAGCGGGTCTTGGTGCCATCGTGTTTGCTATCTGTACTGGCGCTGCCGCTGGCAGGACGGCTGACGCAACTGCAGGCGCTGTAGCCATGACGGGAGTCGCGGCTACAGTTGCAACAGGTGCAGCCGGGTTGCTGCCATTACGGTTCTTGAGTTGCGCCAATGCAGCCAAATCGTCGTTCTGGGGTTGGCTGGCCGATGCTGCTGCAACTTCTGCCGCTGGTTGAACTGCCCCAGCCACAGCTGGCTTGTCTTTCGCCTCAGACTCACGCTTCTTGCGTTCAGCATCTTCTTTTTGATTTTTGTATGCCTGTTGCTGCCGCATACGCTCACCGTTTTGTGAGGCCTGGAATTGCATGTACTGGTAGTAACCATATACCCCCATGACGAACAGCATCAGACCGCCCATGGCCAGGTACATGGTCTTGTTATTATTTTTTGCTGCTACCGCAGACACAGGCACTACTTTGTTTTCTGGCTCTTTCTTGCCAGCCGGTGAGGAAGCTGCCTCGGCATTTTCATCATGCTCGCCTGAAAGGCCATCCCAGTCATTCATACCCATCATCTATTCCTTATCTTCAATTTACTTTTGGCTTTGCGGTCAAAATGAAAATGCGTTTTACCAACGGTACTAGCGTTGACCATATACAGGGATTTGCCCATACACTGCGGGCTGACCACCATAGGCTGGCTGAGGATAGGCAGGCTGCGGCACATACACTTGCTGCTGACCATACATGGCTGGTGGCTGGACAGGCGGCATAGGAAGCGCAGGTGCATAGGCATTTGCCACTGCGGCCTGTGCTGCGGCTTGCCTTGCCCCATTGGCCGTCGTCGCGCCCGGTGCAGGCCCGCTATTGTCAGCATTGACACCTTCGACATAGACGATGTCTGCGGCGACCAGCAAACCTATCTCGGTTTGTGAATACACTTCCAGGGTATTTGGCCTGTTGGTATATGGTGCCAGCGTGCTGGCAACACGGTTCATGGTTTTTGCCGCACCACGGGCGATTAATTGCTTATTGTTAAGCTCAGATTGCGTCACAATGGTAGGCGAACCATTCTGCCCATAAATAACCGAAGAATTATTTTGCGCCTTGCCCTCGGCATAACCCTGGGCAAAATCAACAATAGCAGCCAGACCGAATTTGGTCAGCAAATGCCTGTCCACATTATCGGCAACCGCTGCACGTTTCGTATCACGATCGACAGCAAAAATCTTGACGGGGATGGAACGCTCAAACTTGGGATGATTCAGCGAAGTAAATTGAATCACGGCTTTTTCCGAGTAAGGCGCAGTCTGCCCTGACAAAGCACCAAGCAGTTTGCCGCCCTTGAACGGCCCACTCAGGATGTAGGCGGTGATGGCACTAGGCTCATCGGTATTCATGCCTATATCGATGCTGCCATAAAAAATATCACCGGCCCTGGCAAAGACCTGGCCTTTCTTTTGTGCGTCAGCTTTGGTGACCGGCTGCTCATGGGCATCTTTTTCTTTCTTCTCGCCCTGAGCGCTCTCATTGCCCACATAGGCCGTGTAGAAGACCCTGGAGCCTGGTTCCCATACCTCATTGATCTTGGCTTTGTCGGCAGTCAGCTTGCGCTTCCATTCATCCACTTTTTTCTGTTGGGCAGCTTCTGCATCGCGGATATCCTGCTCGCTAGGTTCGCGCGGGCCTGCTGCATACCGGGCATAACCATTGTCTGCATTGCGGGCTGCATACATGCTGGGATCTACGCTATTGCCAGCATTTGCAACAGAAGCAGGAGCGGCGTCCGGGCGCATTGTTGCAATAAAGGTCTGCCCGTTTGACTCTGCCTGCTTAGCGGCGTCTTCGTTAGCGACCTTGCGCAAGTCGGACTGCTGTGCATCGACTTTATTAGGGTCAATGACGGTTTTTTTATTCGCATTTGCAGGCAAAGCTGCTGTGCTGGTAGGCTCGATCTGATCCTTGCCCATGGAGTTTTTCTTGATCAGTCCATTGACAGCCAGCGCAATACCTGCAACCAGAACAACGGCAACACCAATGACCATCATGCGGGATTTAGGATTCGTCAGGAAAGCCACTCCACCTGTTTTCTTTTCTGCCATTTAAAACCCCGACACGCGTAATTCAACACTCTTACCTTCTTGCGCCGCATAGATAACTGGCGTGCGCGCAGGAAGCTCATAAACATTGGTACCGTCAATTGAGGACATGGTTCCTGTCCATGACGGTGAGCGCACTGAAGTCTTGTTGGTCAGGCGCAAGTACATTTTTCCATCCAGCATCCAGGCTCGGGCATCTGCACCTTCAACCTTGAGTTCCTGGGCTTTTTCCGGCACCACGCCATTCAACATGGAAAACATTGAGGAAGAAGCCTCAGGCGGCATTTGCTTTTCTATCAGGGCCGCAGCATTCGGGCCGCGTACAGGCATCCTGGCATCGAGACGCACATCGGTCTCTTTTTGCCCAGTGACCAGACGCACAAAGACTGGTGTGCTCATGCCTGCCAGGAACACTTTCAAATTGCCGTAGGCGTAATCTTTGATAGGCTCCAGCGCGATCTCATGCGGATTATTATTTGCATGAAATTCCACTGCAAACATGGTCCTGGAAGGCGCCGCAAATTTGACGACAGGCCAGGGATTGCCGGTTGAATCCGTGAATAGCAAGGACGAATTCTCATTGACGTTCAGGCGCATGACCGGTATCACCGAGCCCGGCTGCAGGTTCACAATGACAGAAGAAATCACCGCTCTGTGCATCTGCCCGTCAGGCGTGCGCACCGAACGTTTGAAATCATCAATACGGTCGTAATAACGATTGATTTCATCACGGCTGAAGGTCACGGTTTCGTCCAGCAACTCATCAAAAGCCTGCTCTTTGGGATCGCGGAACTGTGGCATCTTGAGCTTCGCGCGAGGCCTTGCGTAACCATCTGGCGAAGGCAGCATGGCAGGATCGCTATAACGCGCATTGAGCTCAGATGCAGTCAGCCTGGCGGGGCTGGCCTGCTGCGCCGGATCTACAGGCGCAGGCGGCAAAGCACTGGGCAAGGCCATTTCGCCAGGCTTGGTTTGCGTTTTGGCGGCAGCTGGAGCATTGGCACCATTCTGCCTTGCCAAAGCTTCACTCCCAAGCAAACTCAGGAAGAGTGCGCAGGCAAGCCGGATATTTCTATTCTTATTCATCATCAACGACCTCAAATCACCGCTCGAATGTACTGAAGCTATCAATCACCACACCGCGCGGGTTCTCCAGTGGAGAAATGGCACGCAGGTTCATCTTGATGATCAGTTTTTGCTTGATAGGGCTTTGTCCGAAAGGTGTGTAGGTCACATCGATCGGCATTTCCACTTTCCACATATAGACACCATTCACTGGCGCTTCACCAGTGATGACGGGGCTACTGGTAACAACGGCAGAAACCAGCATGGATTTCTCCTTGACGGTCTGCAGCGTGCCTGACTTATCCAGTTGCTCCATATAAGCCTGCCAGCCCTCAGCACTGAAATAATCAACATTACCCTGGAACTGCTTGCGGTAGTTCACGTAGTCGTAGGTAAAAATCGAAGTAACTGACTCTGCGGCCCAGGTCAGTAAGGCATTCTTGGAAATCGTGGGACGGCTGATGGGGCGTAATTCAATAATGCGCCCGTCATTCTCAGCTGCAATGTATAAGGGCTTGGGGGGATTGCGGTAAACATCGTACAAGGCATACGCCAGCAAGATAGTCAGCACCAGCAGGCCTGCCACAATTTTCTGGATAAAGCGATAGCGGTCGAGATAAAACTCGGCGCGCGCCATGTTCAATTCAGGCTGCCCGGTGGTTTCCCTGGTATTGCCGCCTGCATGCGGCGTATCAGTAGCATGCACAGGCGGTTTGGTTTCCGCCTTGGCTGGCAATTGTTGTTGAGCTATGGAGCCAGACATCTTGATCCTCTTACACGTTATGGATACGCTGATTCAACATTTGCAGCTGCGCCTGCTGGCGCATTCGCAGCCTTGGCGGCCTTGGCAGACTTTACCTGGCCGACACTGTCAAATTGCCTTAATTTCACCAATAAACCATTGCGCGTGGTGGCATACAAATCACGCTGGGGGAAACTGCTATATACCAGGAACATCCCCACCACCAGGACAATATCCAGACCGACCAGGCCGATCGCCAGGACAGTCATGCGGCGGAAGTTATCCCTATAAAACTCATAGCCATAACGCCTGGTCTTTTTGACTACAGGCTTGGGCGCTGGTTGTACGGATGTTGCAGGGTCTTTTTTCATGGAAAAATTTAGAATTCTTTAATTATCTTATCATGTCAATTTATGAAAACAAAGGCCAGATAAGGTTTTTTCGACATTTATTCCAAATTCTACCAGCTTTACAATTAAATTATTAAGACAATGATGGTAAAAAACATCTTGTTTGTAACAAGGCAGTGAAATACTGTCTGTTGACACCCCAAAAAGGCATTTACGGAGGGAAATATTTCAGAAAAATTACATGAAGCGGGCGGGCATCAATTCCATGCATTAAGGAATAATGGTGGGATACAGAAGGGATCTTCGCCAGCCCTCATGGTTGCGCGAGACTTATTGCACGTTGCGCGGCACTAGCTGCCCTTCTGGAACAATTGACACCTGCGCAGCCACTCCGGCAATGACCATGGTCACTACTGTGGCAACGTCGGCTGCTACTCTTGCAGCATTTCCCTGATCATTGCAAGGCGATTCAAATACACGGCCTCGCCATTGGAATCATCCGATACCGCTGGGGCAAAGTATTCATCTTTCATCTTGTCGAACAGAGTCTCCTGCACGGCCCTGACCGCTTTATCTTCCGCGACGAACGGCAGCAGCGGCAAAGCCCGCCCGAAAGGAAAATTGCTTGCACAACGGTTCAATACCTGTATGACGCCATACAAGGCTTCCAGCGCTGCCGCCAGCTTTGCACCGCCATCTGAAGGCAAATCTGCGGCCATGGCGGGGCTGTTTTGCTGCAAATGTTGAAAGTATTCAGCGGCCAGGCCTGCTGGCGCCTGTATGGACTGGTATAGCAGCAGGGCACGTTCCACATGAGGTTTGTGCAAGTTGTGCAGAGCTTCGACTAATTGATCTATCAATGGCATGGCATGTAGTCCAGGTGATATATTTTGCAGGATCTGATTGGGGGTAGCTTATCTAAGATAAATTACTCAGTCAGATTCACATTACAGGTTTTCTTTTTTCCGCCCTGCGTCTTGGCTGACTGATAGCGGCTGTTGGCAGCCTGCCTGGATACATCCATCAGTGATTCCTTCATTTTCTCTACATCAAATTCTCGTGCAGGTGCGGGCTGAGTGCTGCCAATAACCATCTTTCCATCCTTGTTTTGCAGCACATCACTACCCGTAGTTTTGCTACTGACAGGTGCGCCATCGCAACTCATGATTTGCGGTTTTACTGTTGCTGATTTGGATTTCCCCAGCAAATCCACATTGACCAGCTTGATGCCACGCTCGGCAGCCAGCTCTTCACTGAGGGAACCACCCGCAAAGCATGATTGCGCGGCAGTTGCGAAACAAACCAGGAGGTATACATTTTTCACAAGCCCCTCTCCAACATTTTGACTTCATACGAAGGATCAATGATTTCACTACATTGCTTGATCACTGCCAGATATACTGGCTCATTTTTTTGTGCCTGTGCCTCGGCGATCAGGAAAAAGTTTTTTGACTCGCTGATGGATGACTTGAATTTGATATTGCGACCAGACAGGCTGATTTTCTGCCCGGATCCCAACAGGTGGTACTTGAACATGCCAAACACATCCACCTCCATTTTTCCTGCATCGAGCTGCATGGGTCTGACAACAAAGCTGACGTCTTCAAACAGCACCTGCTCACCTATAGTCCCACTCTTCTTGAAGGCGACGGAAAAATATTTCCCCAGTATGAATTCGTAATTCGCCGACACAGCATATTGCTGTAAGCGGCTGACATTCATCCTAGCAATATCACTGTCGAATTCATCAAATTGCGATGAAAACGCATAGAAAGAATAAGGACCACTGACTTTTTTTTCACACTTGTGGGCGGCACCACAAACCTGCCGGGCCACTTCACTACCGGCAGGCAGGCGATAAATAGTCAGCTCATATTCGTTATGGTGCTGGGGCACCTGCCCTGGCAAGCTGGCTCTTGGTCTGAAGTCAGACTGAGACTGAGACTTAGCTCCGCCAGCCGGTGCTGCCAGGACCGGCCACATCAGTGCAAGTGCACAAATGCCCAAGGGAATAGGTAGGCGCAACAAAGCTCGCTCCTGTCCGTATTTAGCGATTGCGCCGGAACAGGCGGGCAAGGCCTTGACGCACAGCCTGCCCCGCCGTTACCAGGGCAAGTAAAAACACGGTCAGGCAAAAACCATAGAACAACCAGGCCAGGTAAGCCTTCAGTTGTGGAAACAGGGTATTGGCCAGTAGCCCGGTCAAAAAATATACGCTCACCAGTAGCAAATGCAGCCGCCCGGTCGTCTGCGATGGCAAGCGCAAGGCGAAGCACAGGGGTAATAAAAGTAATGCGCAAAAAATAATCAGGCTGAATACACGCTGTTCAAAATAAACACTGAGCATGCGGGTAAGGCCAATACCAAATAACAGACAAATCACGGCACTGACAGCGAACAATAGTTGCATGACACTGCCAGCCAGTACCGCTGGCTTGCTCATTGTTGGGTCGGCACGCATTGTGCCTGATGTGCTCGATGTGCTTATTGTACTCATAGCGCTCATTCTTTACTTTCATCAAGTACTTGTTTCCAGGCCGCAAACCTGGCCAGTTGCTGCATAAAAAAACTACGGTAGAAAAAATACCGCCCCAGCTCATAGAAAATGACGCAGACAAAAGCACCTGGTATCGCCATGGCACCCGCACCGGTGGCATTGAGGGCTGTTACCAGCAAGGCGAAAACAGCAATAGCACTGAGCATGCACAAGACCAGGAAAAACAGGGTCGTTGCCAGCCTACGTGATTTCTTGCGCAAGAATGATTGATACATCATGGCCTATTTGCCTATATTTACTGTTATTTGCTGATGGTTCACAGAGCATTTGCAGAGCGTGGCCTGCATCATTTTTTCGGCAATGCATTCGGGGAGACAAATTCTGTCTTTTCTTTCAGCTTCGGCGCTACCCCGTCATCAATGCAAATGCTGCGGAATATAAAGCCCTGCGGCCTGCTGTCTTCATAAGACTTCAGCTCAGCTGGCTGCAGTAAATCCTTGCGCTGAAACTCCAAAATGTTCTTCTTGGCATAGGTATAAATCGCCTTATAGTCAGATACCTCATATTTGGACGCGTTCAATTGGTCATAGGCCGTGAGAAAATTACCCTGTACAACTGTCGCCTCTTTGACGCACTCTTCCATTTGTTTTTTACGGATAGCAAAAAGCTCTTTTTGCTTTTCATTAAATGGCTCCAGACTGACATTGATCTCCAGCTCCTTGAGCTTGATCTGTCTGTCACTGGCAAAATGTCTGACGAACATCAGGTCAGTCGCGAGTACAATCAAGCGTTGCGAGCGCTTGTCGTCGAGCGGCTCCCTGATCTCTGGAATTGGAATTTTTTTCTTGTCTTGAGCATAGGCAATATTACAAGCGTTTCCAAATACCAAAGTGGCTAACAAAGACAGAGCGAGTTTATTCATTGACTTAACCGAATTTTAAAAAATACATACCCAGCAATAGTTTTTCATCGTATCTGAGTAATTTTCAGGATTCTGCATGGTGCATCAAAATTGACACTTCCGGGCACAATTGCTAGCATTCGATGAGAAAAGTTTTTTTACCTTCATTTTTCTAAAGGTATTTTGATGAGCTTAACAAATATTGCGGAAAAATACGAGAATGAAACCGAAAATTCTGTATTACCCGCATGGAAAAAAGAGTTTTTCCAGACCCTGAACAAAAATCCGGCCGTAAAAACTATCTTTTTGCGCCTGGAAACCCAATACGTGCAAAAAAAACAAGTTCATCACAGGCTGGTTCCTACTATCGCCTGGAAAGTGGAATTGCCGGGCTTCCAGAGCAATTCTCCAGCGCAACTTGCCGAATTGCGGCGGGAACTGGTGGCAACGCTGAAAGTGAATGGTGTTCAGGTTGTTCACAAGACAGACGAATGGATGCGTCACCTCAAAACCCATCATGAAGTGGGCATGTCGTATGCAAGACTGTGTGGCGTAGCCTGATGAAGAAGTTGATATGTGCGCTGACGGCCGCGGTCTTGCTGGCCTCCTGCGGGAAAGTCTCAGCGCCCGCAGCCAGCGATGGCATAGCCTCGCCCAACATGAAGGTGCCACTGAACCTGTTGCAACTGGAAATGGCCTGTGAAGACGTGGCTTCCATCATCATGGTATCCATGTCCAACCGGCTCAGAAACGTAGATGTTTACAAGACGCGCAGCTTTGCCCGTTCTGTTGCCGACGCTTTCGATACCCGCTTCCCGGAATTGCCTGCCGATATACGCCTGCAAACCCGGCGTATTTACATGCAAACAGTCAGTGACCAATATCTGGCCGAGCAGGCTGTCATACAACAACAGGTAGAAACTTTCCGTCAGTATGGAGAAAATCAATTCAGGGATGGTGCGATCAAGGCTTGCAAACATGGTCTGGCGAATATCCCTCAGGGCGAAGCATTGCCAGTATTGCAGTTAAGGAAATAAGTCACTTTTGTTATATTTGTTGGTACAGCAAATGCCAGGGACAGCATGTATCATCTTTCTTTGCCTGCTATATGCCATATAGCAGGCAGATACGCTATGCACAATCAATTAGCAATCAATAAGTAATCAATACGCATTTCCTCAGAAAAATAAAAAATGAATACCCCGAACACGGTTAAATCAAAAATAGACAGCATCCTCAATGAATTACCCCGCTTTGGCAGTTATGCATTTGCCGACCTTACCGCTGAAAAAGAGAGAATACGTGCCATCCTCGCCAAGATTCTGGAAAAAAGGGAAGAAGAACCGCAACTGAGCAGCTTTGAAGAAAAAATACTGGCAAAGGCACTCAATGTCTATGAGCCTTATGTTGATGCGGCTATACAGCGCAAGCAGACGGGTGAAATTATTATCCGCCCGCTGCATACCATCGCCTCCATACAGCCTGAACAGATAGAGACAGCCACTGATGAGAAACTGTGGATCAAGTCTGTGCTAAAGACACGCTATACACTGAGCATGCCAGATGAGCTGATACTCAAGCTCGAAAGCGTGCGCGATTGTAATTTTCGCCTCCGCATGGAAGAAGGTTTTACGGACCCTGATTTGCCTGACCTGACCGGGCTGGCGCATTCAGAGCAATTCAGCCTGCTGCCTGAAGGCTACCTGAGCCGCGATGAAGATGGTGTGCCCTTGCTATATGCAACCGCCAGAAGTACCGTGCCTTTGGCACTGGATATGCAGAACGTCGTCAAGATCGAATTCGCTAACCGCAACCATGGCGGTGAACTATGGCGTCACCCGCGCTACCAGCTAAATGATGGCTGCTTTACCAGTCTCGACAGGCAAGGCTTTTTATTACGCTCAAGGCTGATGGCACATATCTCGAAATCGCAGCAGCGTTATGAGCTCAAGTTATATGACCATGGAAAACTGATCGCCGAGTCACGTAATTTTCAGACCAGGCATGCAAGACATGCGCTTGCTGAAAACGAAAACCTGCTCAGCAATGCCGTGTTGAAAGAAGCCATACTGAAGCTGACACCCAGGCCAGGTGACTTGCCTGAAGAAGGTTTTCTGGAAAAATTTGATGCCACGCAAAAGGAGTGGTTTGCGTCCGCCCGTGCAAAAGAACTGGCGCAAATAGGCATGGATTTAAGCGCCTGAAGCCTGCAACTGGCAATGCTGACTAATGCAATGCTGGCTATGGCAATATCAAGACAGGGGAAACCCAATTTCTGAAGTCTGATTAATCTTTGACTTGCAGCATGCCGCAGGCCCCCTCTTTTTTCCTGGCAGTATTGAAGTCCAGCTCTGTGTTCTGCATGGTCATTACCATTCTTACTGACCGTGCCTGGTATTCCCTGACCAGGCTATGGTCGGCAGGGAAGTTTGCAAAACCGATGCCAGCCATGTCCAGTAAAGTGGCAAAATTGGCGCTGGTCATACTTGCCTTGTCCTGATTCTTCAAGAGGTTTTGCCACTTCGTGGCATGCTGTTCACGGTAGGCCTGATTGCTCCAGACAAAATAAGGCACGCGTAAATTTTCTTCATTCAGGACGCCATGACCTATGAATTTGCAAGCCTTGGTGGGTAATGATTCGCCATGGTCCGAACCATAGATCATGGCGGCATTACCCGGCAACAAAGCTAATGCCTGCATGATTTCACCGAGCACATGATCGGTATATCGTATGCTGTTGTCGTAGGCGTTCGATGTCGCCTGCATGCCATCAATTTGTTCCGCACCTGCCTTGCCTGCACTGCTGACAGGATATTTTTCAAATGCTCTGGGGTACCTGGCAGAATAAACTGCATGGCTGCCCATCGTGTGCAAGACGATGAGTTTCTTTGCTGGTTTTTCTTGCAGGATATTCTTGAGCGGCCCCAGCAAGGCATCGTCATACACCAGGCCCAGGGTTTCGTCTGATTCAAAATATTGCTGCACATCCGCCTCTGCCGCGAACAGCGTCGTGACATTATTCAGAAAACTTTTCTTCACCTGCGTCGATAAAAAATAAGTCTTGAAACCGGCTTCCTTGAAAGCCGAAATCAGGGATTTCTGCCTGGCACCTTCCTGCATGATGTCGCGCCCGCTCAAATAGATGGGTATCGATCCCATCGTAAATGTGCGTGGGGTAATCATGTCACGCATGCTGACCAGTTCGCCGTTCTGTCTGGCTTTGAGCAGATTGGGAGAGGTATCGCGTTCATAGCCATTTACCGTCCAACGGTCAAACCTGGCTGTCTCGCCCAATACCAGCACATAGGTCTCTTGCGTCGCTGCACTTGCTGCTGCAGTTACCGGAGCGGCGACCGCTGCACCAAAATGGAAGTGGCTCAATTTCTGCTCCATGCCGCGCATGACTTTTTCTTCACGCCAGAACATCCATAACCTGACGGGCAAACCGTAAGGATAGGTATCCTTCACGGTAGAAAGTAAAGGCGGCAGATTACCAACACCAAACATTTTTTCTTTACCATCTTCGCTGATGGTCGGATAGCGGTTGGCATTTTTCTCTTTGAGGTAAGTACTGGCACTCATGGCACCGATGTACCAGCCATATCCAGCGATGCAGAGCAGGCAAAGAATCATGAAGCTACCAGGGTGATAAGCGCTGCGCCGGGCAAAATTGATTGCCAGCGCTGTGCTGACTGCGCATAGCAAAAGCCACAGCATGACAGCCTGTAAATGCTGAAGCAAATAATGAAAGGATTCGCTGCTATCGCTGGTCGTGAGTATGGAATAAAGGCTAGAGCCGGACACGCCGCCAAACGCATAGGCGACATAAGCTTCTGCACCGGCGAGTATGGCCAGCAAGACTGTCACCAGCCTAAGTACCAGAAGCTTCTTCCATAGCTGGAAAAACAGAAAGGAAACCGGCAATACAAACAAGATAATCTTGCCGCCATACAAAGGCAGTGCTGCTGCATTGGCGATGACGACGCCATTCGCAACGGCAAACGGGATCAGCAAAAAGAAGAAAGACAGTAGCTCGTGAGTCAGGCCAACTTTACGTTGATGGATATCTTGATTTTGTTGCTGATTTGGCTGCCGACTTTGTGGATGATACGGTGGCTTTTGCAGACTGGCAGAGGTATTCATTGATTCTTGCAAGCGGGTAGGTACACCAACTATGGCTTTAGTATTGCTGCTAATTATAGTTACTTGGTATTATTATTTAGTGACGGCCGGCGGGGCAAGCAGGCGCATGCGCATGACAGAGCTTTCATTCTTGAACTCAATACCATCCTGCGTCCAGGCGCTGATCACACTGCGTGCCTTGTCCGACATCAGGCCCGTGTGTCCCTGCAAATTCTCGAAGTAAATGACATTGCCTTTGACCCTGTAAACACCAGACAATTGCTTGCTGACATCTGGCTTGGTCGCTGCCCAGTCTTTTTTTGCCGTATAAGAAGACACACTGAATTGAAAGCTGCGGTTCTCGGCCAGAGTCATTTTATATTCCAGCACCTGCTGCCTGGATTCAACTGCATTGACGAAAGTGCCAGGAATTATTTTCACATTCGGCAATTTTTCTGCATTTTCCACCATCGCAGCATATTCCGGTGTCTCTTTCAGAGGAGAACTGCCAACCGCATCAAGCTGATTTTTATTGCCCAAAAATTCAACAAGCAAGGCAACACCCGCTACCAATACCGCTACCAGTACGAACTTGTTGATCAGACGCATGAAATTGTCTTTCCTTTTATTAGCTAATGAAAGTAAAATTTCATCAGCATTGACGATAAAGGCAATGTTATCATTAGCTGACAAAAACTGGTCGAAAAACCGTGGTTTCAGGTTTTTTTTGTGAACTCCAGACTGTATTGCATCAGAGAATCCGGGATTATGAACACCATACTTGTCGCCTTATTGGCCAATATGATAGGCAATGAAATGCTGGCGCCTAATCAGCCGCGCCCCAATGGCTTGCCGATACTATACCGCTGCGAAGTGTATCCGCAAGCGAAAATCAATCCAGAAAACTTTGACATGGTAGTCACCCAGGGCCTGCGTAACTGCGTGGCTATGCGTGAAATGACTTTTCCCGAGTATCTGGACTGGCGTGACGAGCAGGCAAAGAAACCCCCGGCTGCGCCAACTTAGGCTCGACTTAGCCACATACATCGACCTGATTAATTGTTAGCGAGCCCGGGTTGCGCATACAATGCGAGGAGTCTTTCTGCATACCTACAAATTATCAACGATCAGACATTTCATTAAAAAGGTCACTATTCGTGCTTTCTGAACATCTGAATGCCAGCATCTTTTCTGAAACAGAGATTAAAAAGCACTGTGCACGAATTATTATCGATGGCTATGCCATAGAGGCCAATGACGGCGTAGTTCCTACCGTTGCTGAATGCCTGCAGGCAGAAAATGGTCTGCGTATCGTCGAGACTTATCTGGCCAGGGGCTATCCTCGCCAGTACTTCAGCCGTTGCGCCCTGCCGCGCGACAGCAATGATTTCTTGCGGGCATTTGCGATTTCAGACCGCTCCAAAATCAGGCTGTATGGCGACATACTCGGATTTTCTGTTTTCTTTGGTAATTTGCCCATCACAGCGCTCTTGCTCGAAAGTATGCACGACAGCCTGGGCAAAACCCATTTTGTCATGACAGAAGACAGCAGCCTGATCTCGGATGAAGAACTGAAGGCGCATATCAGCTACGACAATATTGCTGAGTACGCAGCCAATGAAAGTGAACGCTGGACCATGCTGGAAGTGGCATTGGCAGCGCCAAATGGCGCTGTACTTGAATTGATAGAGAACCGCCTGAATACGGATACGAAAAAGATTATCCTCAGGCAACAATTGCGGCTGGAGAAAAACAGCCTGCAAACACCATTGTCAAAAATGGTGCGCTATTTTATCGACACGCAACGTATTGATAAAATAGCCATCATAGACCGCTTGCTGAAAGAAATTGGCAGCCCGGTCAGCTTTGCTGAACATTTTAGCGATATCGTGTTTGATGCAATACGCAAGCGCTCTTTGCCACCCTCCAAACTGGCACTGATACCTGGTTTGAACAAGAACATGGCTGATCGTAACCAGAATTCATGGTCGTTGTATCTGGATGCGTTTATTTCGGACCAGGACAGGACAGAATACGAAAAACTGTTCACTAAATAATGTAGCAGATGGCAGTAAAAACCGCCATCTGCTATACCACTGTTAAATTATGGCTGCCAGACGTGTGCCCTGGTTGATAGCACGTTTGGCATCCAGCTCTGCCGCCACATCCGCACCACCGATCAGATGTACAGGCTTGCCTGCAGCTTCCAGCATGGCTTGCAGATCACGCCTTGGTTCCTGGCCTGCACACAGAATGACATTATCGACAGGCAGCAGCTTTTGTTCGCCACCGATGGTGACATGCAAACCCGCATCATCTATCTTGTCATAGCTGACACCGGCGATCATTTGCACTTCACGGTTTTTGAGACCTGTGCGGTGTATCCAGCCCGTAGTTTTCCCGAGGCCATCACCTACCTTGGATGTCTTGCGCTGTAAGAGGAAAATCAGGCGTTCCGATTTTTCCACATGCGCAGTGCGCAAGCCGCCGACGTTTTTATAGTCGGTATCGATACCCCATTCTGCATAGAATTTTTCTGGATCAAGACTAGGACTGGTGCCGCTATGGCTCAGGTATTCGGCAACGTCAAAACCTATGCCACCCGCGCCTATGATGGCGACAGATTTACCCACAGGTTTCTTGTCACGCAACACATCGAGATAACTCAGGACTTTGGCATGATCAACACCTTCAATCGGCGGAACGCGCGGAGTAATGCCGGTTGCCAGTACCACTTCATCAAAGTCTGACAGGTCTGACGCATCAACCTTGGTATTAAGCTTCAGAGTGACCCCAGTCAGTTCGATTTGCTTGCCGAAATAACGCAGGGTTTCATAAAACTCCTCCTTGCCCGGCACTTGCTTGGCGATATTGAACTGGCCGCCAATTTCAGAACCGGCATCAAACAGGGTGACAGCATGGCCACGATGGGCTGCGGTCGTCGCAAAGCTCAAACCGGCGGGGCCAGCACCAACTACCGCGATGCGCTTGGCTTTTTCCAGAGGTGCGTCGACCAGTTCAGTCTCATGGCAGGCGCGTGGATTGACGAGGCAGGAGGTGACCTTGCCGCCAAAAGTATGATCCAGACAAGCCTGGTTGCAACCTATGCAGGTATTGATTTCATCTGCCCTGCCCTGTTCTGCCTTGCGCATGAACAACGGGTCTGCCAGCAATGGGCGCGCCATCGAGACCATGTCGCAATAGTCTTCTGCCAGCAATTGTTCGGCAATCTCGGGAGTATTGATACGGTTAGTCGCGATCAGCGGGATATTCACCTGGCCTTTGAGCTTCTTGGTTACCCAGGCAAAAGCGGCGCGCGGTACCTTGGTGGCTATGGTAGGAATGCGTGCCTCATGCCAGCCTATGCCGGTATTGATAATCGTCGCACCAGCCGCTTCTATGGCTTTTGCCAGTTGCGTGACTTCTTCCAGCGTGGAACCACCATCGACCAGATCCAGCATGGACAGGCGGTAAATGATGATGAAATTGGTGCCGACCTTTTCACGTATGCGACGCACGATTTCTATAGGAAAGCGTATACGGTTTTCATAAGCGCCACCCCATTCATCCTCACGCTGGTTGGTGCAGGCGGCGATGAATTCATTGAGCAGATAACCTTCTGAGCCCATGACTTCAACACCATCATAGCCCGCTGATTGCGCCAGCGCGGCACAGCGGACGAAGTCAGAAATGGTTTCTTCCACTTCTTCAGTAGTCAATGCATGCGGTTTGAATGGATTGATCGGTGCCTTGATGGCGCTGGGTGCCACCAGGGTAGGCTGGTAAGAGTAACGGCCAAAATGCAAAATCTGCATGGCGATCTTGCCACCAGCATCATGTACGGCCTTGGTGACTATCTTGTGGTGTTCTGCTTCTGCCTCAGTCGTGAGCATGGCACCGCCATGCATGGGGCGCGCTCTTTCATTCGGGGCGATACCGCCAGTCACGATCAGGCCAACGCCGCCGCGGGCACGCTCTGCATAAAATGCCGCCATGCGCTCAAAGCCATTGTCGACTTCTTCCAGCCCCACATGCATGGAACCCATTAAGAGGCGATTGGGCAAAATAGTAAAACCCAAATCGAGTGGCTTTGTCAGGTGAGGATAAAAAGACATGGCATATTCCTAAAGATAAAGGGGTTCAATCAGCCGCAGATGCCGAAAATACATATACGTAACTGAGTATGCAACTGAGTGCATAAGAGAATACCGAAACTGCTTTATTTATGCAACCAGTTGCATATAAAATGTCTGAAAACCACATCGACTATTTACTCTAAAACATGTCCCTGCCCCACGCCTTGCTGACCTCGATTGCCGAAAAGCCATGCTCAGGCTATGACCTTGCGCGACGTTTTGACAAGTCCATAGGCTATTTCTGGCATGCCACACACCAGCAAATCTACCGGGAACTGGGGCGCATGGAAAGCCAGGGCTGGGTCATCTCGACCGAAGTTGAAGGTGGGCGCGCAGGTAAAAAGCTTATCGATATCCTGCCCGCAGGCCGGGATGAATTACGGCGCTGGGCCAGTGAAAGCAGTGCGCCGATGAGATTGCGCGATGACATGATGGTCAAACTACGCGCTGATGCTGCGATAGGCCCACTCGGCCTGGTGGAGGAATTTGAGCGTCGTTTGCAAATGCATGAACAAGAACTACAGACCTACAAAGAGATAGAAAACCGCGACTTCAGCGCTGCCAGACTGTCGCACGAACAGCAACTGCGCTACCTGATTTTAAAAGCAGGCATTACCTTTGAAGAAAGCCGTGTGCAGTGGACCAAAGAAGCATTACGCATCTTGAAGGATGGTACTGAAGCGAAGTGAAGAAGCACAGTTTCCGTCTCTATTAGGGCTTATGCAAAATTGTCCCAGCAAGGCCTTGCTAAAGAAAGCCCCCTTGCAAGGGGGCTGCGTTTTGTCGGGAGGTAACATGTTACCTGAAACCCAGACCACACCGTAGCGACGAAAACAGTACTTTAGTACCGAATCTTGCTAAATGCAGGAGCTACAACGCAGCTGGGGCGGTTTTGCGTAAGTCCTACTATTTTGGGCGTGGTCGTTTCACATCAGCCTGCACCGCCTGCAAACGGCCAGCACGCAATTCTGTGACAGCCTTGGCGACTGCAATCGCCACGTTGCGTGATTCCTGCTGAATGGCGAGATCTACATCCAGCGTTTCATGGCTATTCGCATAGGGCTCGTAATAACCTATGTAACGGCCCAGGCGTGCCTGTGTACCCGCATCGATAAAACCCATCCAGTCCAGCCAGTCCGAGAGTGCGCGGCGCGAGTCATCAACACCAGCAACATCACCATGCACAATCAAACCATAAGCGCGACCTGCCAGATGCTGAGGATAATTCCAGCCCGCCATTTCCAATTCCTTGGCCTTGGCGGCTTTTTTACCTGAGGTAGAAGTCGGATCAGGGTTGCCACCATCCGCGCAGACGAGGCGGTCTATCATCAGCTTCAAAGGGCTGGGGCTTTGGTACCAGTAGACAGGTGTGATGATGATGACGGCGTGGGCGGCAGTCCAGCGTTCATAGATTTCTGCCATCCAGTCATTAGTCTGGTTCAGTGCATGATTGGGGTAGCAGCTACAAGGCCAGTGACACAAGGGCATGGCAGTGGAAGCGCAGCCCTTGCACGGGAAAATATTCTTGCCATACTCCGAGGTCAGCAAACTCAGGTCTAGTACATCGGGCTGAATATTCGCTTGTTCCAGTTCTTCTTTGGCGATTTGCAACAGACGAAAACTCTTGGACATTTCACCAGGACAAGTGCCGTCATTGCGTGCAGAAGCGCAGATCAGCAAGACACGCGATGGTGTCGATGCCTGACTCCACTTTGCCTGCGCGGCTTCCAGACAGTCTTTGGTCGCCTGCCATTCCACTGACAGATCATACTCAGGGTCTGCATAGCCAGCGCCAGCTTTTTGCGTGTAAGGGGCTTTGCGCCCTTCATCATAAGCATGCCAGGCAATTTCTTCCAGCCTGGCTATGGCGGACTCTTCTGCATGAAAAGCCGGATCAATAAAACTGGCACGATAACGTTGCCCAAATTCTTCGCGACTGAGCTGCGGTTTTACCTGGCCTAAGCGTATCTGTATCATGATGATGGTTTCCTGATGAAGTAAACGCGGTCAAGCGAGCCAGCCACAATCGTTGCAAAAGCTATTGCATCACGATAGCAAATCCTTTCGTTACCCCTCGGTGTGTTAGCGAACAGATGCGTTTAAAACAGAAGCATAATCTCTGTTAAGTCAGGTCGGGAAACACTGAGGCGAAAGCCATGCTTTTGCACAATATTGTGCCTGGTCCTGATCCATGTTGAGCAATCACTTAAAAGGAATGACCATGAGCGAAAAAACTGCAAGCGTACATTGGGAAGGTTCGGGCAAAACTGCGGTCGGCAATATCAGCACTGAAACCGGGGCCTTGAAAGATTATCCCTATGGCTTTGCCAGCCGCTTTGAAGATGACAGGCGTGGCAGCAACCCTGAAGAATTGCTGGGTGCAGCCCATGCAGCCTGTTTCACCATGGCGTTTTCATTTGCCTGCGAAAAAGCCGGTTTGAAAACGACTGATGTAGATACCAAGGCCAGTGTCAGACTCACCAAACAGGGCGAAGGCTTTGTGATAGACCGTATTGCGCTGACGATGGAAGCCACAGTCGCAGGCATAGACGATGCGCAATTCCAGGAAATTGCGGCGGGCGCAAAACGTGATTGTCCCCTGTCAAAAGCACTGGCCAGCGTTCCTGAAATAACATTGCAAGCAACACTGCGTGTGGATCCCACGCCATAGCCACGCCATAACCACACCATAATTGCGACGGATAGTCACACAAACCATCGAACTATCCGTCGTTCCTTGGTTGAGTTCACAGCTCAGACTTTACAGGAAAATGATTCCCTTTTCAGTGCCGGGCTGGAAGGAAGTGCGACCAGCCTGGATGAAGGTGTATCGGCCACAAGCAGCAAACCTGCTGCACCGTCGCCGGACTTTTTGTCGGCCTTGTTTTTTTGTTCCGCATGATCCAGATGCACTTTGCCCTCATTGATATTGACCTGGTATCTTGGATCAGTTGCAGTGGCAATTGACAGATTTGCTTCGCCCTTGGCAAGGCTGGTGCCACGGTAAACACAGCCTTCGAACAAACTCTTTGAGCCGACTTTTTCAGCAATCTTTTTCTCGCTGCCATCGGCATTCACATGGGTAGATGCCTTGACCTCCACATTGCGCATCAAGTCATGAGAAGAAGCAGCTACGGCCTTGAATACCTCGGTCAGTGAACCGGTTTTTTCATAGATCATCTCAAATACTGCCTTGGGTTTGCCATTGATATGGGTAACCTCAGGGTTTTTCAATATGGTGGGCAGTTCTACCAGACCCAGGGTACGATCTGCGCCGGCGTAACCGCTGAGTGTCATGACCTCGCCCTTGGTGGCCGCAGCAAAACGTGCCGAAGCATCAGCCCAGCGGCCATCGGTGGCGGCGAACATGAACTGGTTGGCTGGATGATCTCTCTTGCTCAGGACTTCATCGACTGACTTGCAGTGATGCGCCCTGGCAACGGCTTCCAGATAGTCTTCCGATTGGAGAAAAGCTGCTACCGGTGTCTTGTTAATCGCCCGTATATCCTCTTGATTGGCAACCATGAGTTCGACCAGGTCATTACTGGAAATATCTTTGTGCACCATGCCACCATACAGCAAAGTGACTTGTCCATCAGAATAGATGGACACCTGGTTGGCGAGATCTTTCAATGAATCTGGCGTGCGGTACTCTTCGGGATGATCTTGCAGTAGCGCCATGGCTTGCTGATGACTGAGACCTGACATAAGCCCTCCGTCTAAAAGTCGAATTCTGCAATGTGGGCAGAATAGGCAGGCGACAAGGAACCATCGCGGTAGGCCCGCAAGGCATCTTTGAGATCGGCCATGAAAGCAGTACGGTTCGCTTCGACCTCCGCCTTGGCTTTTGCTTCAGGTTCACGCATGCCCAGCCAGCTCCAGATGGTTTTCCACTTATTGTCGGTCAGGTCCTGTCCTTCGCTGCGCAGGCGCAAGCTATACAGATTACCGTTCCAGAAATAGCTGAAATTTTTGTGTGATGGCTGTTCACGGTCATAGGTCATATAGCGCAGATAGATATTGCGTTCGCGATCTATCACCCACCTGGACGCTGTCGCCATGGGAAACTGCTTGTCAATTTCGCGCAAGTCAAAAGCCACAATATCCGCTTCGGGGATTCTCTCGTAGAAAAAGGCCACTACCGGTTCTCCTGATGTTTCAGTAAAGAAAATGAGTAAAAATGCGTTTTAGTGCTATCACAATGTGGCAATATTTTCACCGCCAATTTAATAACAAAATCCTGACCACGATGCAAATCTGCTTACACATTGTTGCGCTTTAATATAAAACACACAATTACTTGATTGACACGCTTACACCTGTCATGCACCATCCATTTACTTTAATGCATCATGCGCCCAGATACGACTCGATATTCGGGAACAGGCATAGCTTGACCAATTTCAATAACCTTCATCCAGCGACCACATGAAAAGCACACCTTCCCTGAAAACCCTCGGCCTGCTCGCAGTCAGTCTCGCATGTATCGCAGCCCCTGCCATGGCTGCAGACTACAGTCCTTTTCCCAAAGCCGGTGTCTATGACGCCAGTGATAATGGCTTTGAACGTCAGTTGACGGTCAAGCCTGACGGCAAATTCACGCTGGAAGTGGCAGAAAAAGGGAAACCCGGTAATTTACGCAGCGGTGCAGGCGAAGGAAAACTGGCGGATGCGCCGGGTGGCTGGAGCTTTAGCGAAGGCCGCTGCAATATGACATTGAAACGCGCCGCCGGTGGCATGCAATTGCATGTCGAAACTTGCGCCAGCGCATGGGGTGACGTGCCGTTTGATGGCAAATACAAATATCAGGGTGAAGAAGTTGCAGCAGCACCCGTCAAGGCCGCACCTGCGCCAGTTGCTGTAACGAAAGCCGTCGCGCCCGTTGCCGCAGTTGCACCTGTGGCGGCCGTTCCACCTGCTGCCCCCGCAGCAGGTGGCTTGCCGTCGCGCAAGGAACTCAAAGACAACTGGTTTGGAATAAGTGCAGATAATATTGGCAACAAACACATACTTGTCGCCGTCAAACATATAGAAACAAAAGCGGACACCGCTCTTGAGCAGTTTTCCAGGGCTGCATTCATTATTGACACAAATATCCGCTATGACGAAATGCCAGCAGCAGAGCTGGCAAAATTCCCTTTGCAGTTGATAGACATCCCACTGCCCACCATCGGTGCCAAAGAGGGTTTGGAATTTAAAAGCAATTGCGTTTATGGCAAATCCGATAAAGTGATCGTCATCAACAAAACCGGCCATCCGACCATCAAACGCCTGTCTGCCTGGATGATGGATAATAATTTGAAGGTAGTGGAAATCAAGCAAATCAACAAGGTCAACTGCGCTTCCCCGTTTTATTGATCGCCGACAGGCGCCCGGGCCCAGGATATTTCTGGCTCTGCCGCTTAAACCTGGGTCAGTCCCTCGCCCCAATTAGACCGGACAGATCAAACAATGCCCTTTTCATTAAGCTGCCGGTGCTGATCATTCAGCATCGGCACCTTGGTGATTTTATTTTTGTTTGCTTGTTTTTGCAGCCCTGGCGGCAGGTTTGGCGGCTGGCTTGGTGGCAGCCCCGCTGCCTGCCCTGGTCAATGTCTTGCCGGTTACGGCAGCCTTGGCTTTATTTTCTGATTTCGCCTCTGTTGGCCCCGGCGCAGACTTGGCAGATGGCTTGCTGGTCGTTTTCTTTATAGCTGTCTTCTTTTCTGGCACTGCGACTGTTGCTTCTGACACCTCCACCTGCTGCCCGTCCATTGCCTTGCTGACCGCTTGCTTGAATTGCTCTTGCAGCAACCCCCACCAGGCGGCCGGGTTGACGAAAGGTGCATTGGTGTCTGTCGCTTCTGAAGCGACTGAAGCTTTGGCTGACCGACCAGATTGAGTATCCTCTGCCAATGGCACTTCAGCCTGCACAGGACTTATTTTGGCTTCCAGCGGCAAGTCTGCACTATCTTCGTCCACTTCTTCATCGGGATCAGCTTCTGTGGCTTTTGCCTTGGCAGCATGTGGATGCATGGGCCAGTCAGCATTGCTATTGCTATTGCTATTGCTGTTGCTGTTGCTGTTGCTGTTGCTGTTGCTGTTGCTGTTGCTGTTGCTGTTGCTGTTGCTCGAATTGTTAGCCGTTGAACTTGAAGTTGCCTGCTCCGCCATCGCACCGGCCTGCTTCGCGTGCTGGGCAAAGCTTTCACCTATCGATTGCAGCGCAGCCAGCGTCGCGCGCTGCACTTCGAGCGCCTGTATGGTACCGCGCAGCATATTCATGTTAACGGTCAGCCAGGATTCCACCGTCTTCAAATCCTGAATTTTCTTGTCCAGTTCATCCACCGACATGGGCGGGGCAACCATACCAGGTACCTGCATATTGCCCCAGAGTTTCTTGACGAAAGACAGGGTATCGCCCATGGCATTCATGCCGGGAATTTCAGAACCAGAAAACGGATTACTCATACGATTCTTCCTTTATCTTTTCAGGGTTGCAGTTTATCTAATTTTGACCATCTTGCATGAGCTGGGCAAAGCCGTCAATCGCGCATCGAAATATCGTTCGGTTTTAAAACCATAGCCGCTGCCTTCATTATCAAAACGCACGTCACTTTCGCCCTTCTTTTGCATGACCGAGACGTACAGCGGCTGTATCAGTTGATGGTCTTCTGCCCGCATGATGGCATCATGGAAGGTATTCTTGTATTGCGCACCTTCCATGGCACGGGCGACTGCCGCAGCTTCCGTCGTTTTTGCTTTTTCTATGGCGGTGGCCAGCATTTCTATCATGACTTGCATGCGCAAATGTACATAATCATCGCGCGGATCAGGATAACGCTGGCGGAATTGCTGGTAAAACCTGTCACTGTCCGCACCACCAGCGTTAGGGTGCCATTCAGCCACGGCGCGTACCCTGCCAAGACCAGCGTCACCCAATGCGGCAGGTGCCCCCAGGCCATTGCCATAGAAGGTATAGAACTTGGTCGTCATGCCTGCATCTTTGGCAGCCTTGACCAGCAGGCTCAGGTCATTGCCCCAGTTGCCGGTAATAACGGCATCGGCACCGCTGGCCTTGATCTTCGCCATATACGGTGAAAAGTCCTTGATCTTGCCTATGGGGTGCAGATCTTCACCGACGATGCTGATATCCGGTCTTTTTTCAGCCAGCATGGTGCGTGCTGATTTATTGACCTGACGGCCAAAGCTATAGTCCTGGCCTATCAGGTAAATCTTTTTGGCACGGCTGTCAGCCTTGATGACTTCAGTCAGCGCATGCATGCGCATATCGGCATGGGCATCGAAACGGAAATGCCAGTAACTGCATTTTTCATTGGTCAGTGCCGGGTCGACTGCAGAATAGTTAAGAAAGAGTATGCGATTATCCGGAGCGCGCTGATTATGCTTGTTGATGGCATCCACCAGTGCCAAGGCAACGGCAGAGCTATTGCCTTGCACGACAAAGGGGATATGCTGGTCGCTTACATGTTTAAGCGCAATCAGGGAGTCTTCTACCCCTTGTTTGTTATCAAAACTGCTTAATTGCAGGGGATGGGCACCGTCAGGCAGGTGCACACCACCACGGACATTGATTCTTTCTATAGCGATCTGCAAATTCCTTTGCACTGCCTCACCAGCATTGCTGAAAGCGCCACTGAGTCCGTCTATCATACCTATGCGTATCGGGCTGAGGCTGAAACTGGGGCTGGGGCTGGAATTGGAACTACCAGGATTTTGCGGGGTTGCCGCCCGGACATTCTGTAGCAGGCACAGCGCCAGCAACATGGGGGAATATTGTTTCAAATAGCTTGTTATTGTCATCGGCATCAGATTAATCCAGGCATATCCAGCATGATTACTGCAAAAAATGCCATTTTACTCCCTGGCAAAATACCTCAGGTCATCCAAAATTTATCTACTGCGTTTACACTAGCAGGATGAATGCTACCGCCCCTCAATTTAATACCATGTTGTTGACCCGCCAGAATATGCTGTTTTTGACGCTGGCAGTATTGCTGCACCTGTTTGTCTTGTATGGCCAGGACAGGAACGTGATGCCAGACAAGCCACGATTGCAGGAAAACCCCATCGCAGTACAATTCAGGGACATCCCAGAACAGACAGAGCAAAAAACCGTCAGTCCCGCCCTGAAATCAGGCCCACAAGCAGCGCCTGAAGCAAAACCGCCCGCTGCGGTGAAAAAGACAGTGACGCCTCTGGTCATCCCTGAGCCTGAACCCGCCCCCGCCCCCGCCCCCGAACCAGCTCCTGTAGCACCTGTTGAAGTCAAGGATAATACGCCTGTACCAGCAACCGAGACCAAGCCTGAAGTCAAGGCAGAGGAGGCCAGCGGTACACCTGGCCAGGACAGCAGCAATACCGAGGGGCCACAAACCTATCCTGTGCGTGCCCCCCAGACTGGCACGATCACCATGCGCATCGTGCGTACTGAACCTAACCGCAGCCCGGTTTATGGTGATGGCGAGATTAACTGGGAATTCAAGACTGGCAAATACAAGATGAGCATACAAGCCTCGCTGGACTTGTTATTGACTTCGGTTAACCTTTACCAGATGCGCAGTGAAGGCCTGATTGATGTGTATGGCATCACACCCGCGACCAGTTCAGAAAAACGGCGTAACCGCAGTGAGACCGCAACGCATTTTGATCATGAAAAGAAATCTGTCAGTTTTTCTTCTTCGAATAAAACGGCAGACATAAAAGATGGTGCCCAGGATAAGGCCAGTTTCATCATGCAACTCGCAGGTATTGGCTATGCCGATCCTGATAAATTCCAGCCTGGCCGCGAAATCCGGCTGCAAGTGGCTGAGGAACGTGATGTCTCGACCTTTGTCTTTGTCGTGACGGCCTATGAAGAAGTAGACACCAAGGCAGGCAAGATCATGGCCTGGCATGTGGTACGGCCACCACTGCCTGGTTCTTACAACTCCAAGCTCGAAATCTGGCTCTCTCCGGACCAGAATTGGTACCCGGTACAAATACGCAATACCGAAAGTAATGGCGCTGTGACGACACAGACCGCTACCAAAATTGTCACTGTCGTCAATATGGAAAGATAATCATGCGCATATCAACTAGTAAATCAAGTCGCCCACCATTGAGCTTGTTCATCCCGCTGTTGCTGACATTGGGCCTTAGTGGTCAATCCATGGCGCAAGGCCAGGACGCTACCATCAAATATGCGACAAAACTGCCACCCCCGGTGGAGCTGCAATACAGCATCAAGGCCAAACAAAGCGGTTTGCCACTGAGTGGTTCAGCCTTGGTCAAATGGCAAATTGCCGACCGCAAGTACAACATCATTACAGAAACCCATGCCATGCTGGTGGGTAAAATCCTGGATGCCAGCAGCCAGGGCAATATCGATGACTATGGCCTGGCACCTGACAAATTTGTGGAAAAACGCTTTCGCAAACCCGCGACCACCACCAGCTTTGAGCGTGACAGCAAAACCCTGCGCTTTAGTGCCTCAACTGAAACCTATGTATTGAAAGGCGGCGAGCAGGACAGGACCAGCGCCAGTTGGCAACTGATCGCCATCGCCCGCGCCGCTGGTGAGGCTTTCAAGGCAGGTTCAGAATGGAAGATGCTGGTTGCGGGCCGCAGGGATGCAGATCCCTGGACCTTTAAAGTGCTGGGCTCAGAAAATATCAAAACGCCTATGGGGGACATGGTCGCTATCCATGTCAGCAAGGCACCGCCTGCTGACTCTAAAGACCAGCAACTGGACTTATGGCTGGCACCCAGCCTGGAATGGTACCCTGTGCGGCTGAAGTTCAGCGATGCTGATGGCGATTTTGTTGATCAGGTTCTGGAAAGCGTGAAAAAATAAGCGCCACTGATTCCACGTTCATGCATTCCACCATCATTCATCTTCACTTGTCGCTGGCTTTAACTACGGTCACCGTGCATTCTGCCTCGGCCACCACTTGTGAAGACACACTGCCCAGGTAGCGGCGCAAGGCTGAGCTACCGCGTGAACCGATGATGATGTGATCAACCTGGTTGCTGCGTGCATAATCCACGATGGCAGTTGCCGGGTCAGATGCTTCCAGCACATGGAAGGTGATCTTGTCCGGATTCAGGTTCAGCGGCCTGGCCCAGTGCTTGAGTTCGACCAGTTGTTTGACGTGGATGTTTTCGCCCTGCTGTATCAGGCTCTCGTCCATGCCTATGCGGCTGACCTTGCGTATGGTCAGGCAGGCCAGACGTGCGCCAGGTTCGGTTTGCAACATACGTCTGGTGATGTTGCGCAGGCTTTCTGCCAGCGCTTCTGAACCACTGGTCAAATCCAGTGCGGCAACGATGAAAGGGGCGCGGGATATTTGGTCTGCGGCACTCTGCGATAAAGCAGGCTCTGCCCCGGCAACGTGAAAGCGCCGTTTGAGTACCGACAAATAACCATCCTGCGCCTGCTTTTCTGCCCGGGCTGTCAATTGCAACTGATCAGGATTTTGCAATAAAAAAGCCAGCTGGGCGGCGGTATCAAAGCGGCCCTGCGGCTCTACCTCCAGACAACGCAAGATAATTTCCTGCAACCAGGGCGGTAAATCACTGCGGTGACTGCGCGGAGGTATGGGGTCACGGTACAGGCGCTTCTTCAAACCGGATACGGAGGTCGGATGCCCAAAAGGCCGTTGCCCGGTCGCCAGGTGGTATAGCAACACCCCTAGAGAAAACAGATCACTGCGCGGTTCATTGCGCACACCCAATACCTGTTCGGGTGAAATATACGGACCAGTGCCCATAGGCAGGCGGAATTCTTCATCCAGCAGATCGGGTAATCTGTCATGCCGCGACAGACCAAAATCGATGAGCACCGCCGTACCTTCAGGGCGGAACATGATATTGCTGGGTTTGATATCAAGATGAATAACATGCTGCTTGTGCAGATCCTGCAAGGCATGCGCGACCTTGATGCCTATATCGACCACCTCTGCCACCGCTAAGGGCGCTTGTTCAAAGCGGCTGCGCAAGGATGTGCCGGCGATTTGCTCCATGACGATATAGGGCTGGGCATCAAAATCACCTGCACCAAAATAACGTGGCACATGGCGCCCCTTGAGCTTGGGCATGATCATTTGCTCGACTTCAAAAGCGACGATGGCGGTAGGGTCGTCGGTTGCGTACAGCAGCGGCACTTTCATGATCAGAGGCAGTTGCTCCTCATGGGCGGACACAAGGCGATCACGCAAATCCGTAACCCGCCACAGGGCTGCCATGCCACCGGTATGCAATTTTTCTTCGAGGCGATAGCCATCGAATTCCATGCCGCTTTGCAGCCGCTGATGCTGATACGCGTGCTCAGTCATCGTGACAGTGCCCGCTAATTGCCATGTAAGAGCCTGTGTCCCAGAGCTGCTGGCAAGCCTGCAGCAATGATTTTCTGGCAGGCTTTTTCAGTGTCGTAAGGAACGCGGTAGTAAGTCAGCACCTGGCTTTCGGTATCGAAAGTCGCATAACAGGCTGCCGGATTGCCATCGCGTGGCTGACCTGCCGAGCCAGGGATAACCAGCCAGCGCCTTTGCCTGCTCAGCGGTATGCCCTCTTCAGGCGCTGGAGTAAATTCACCGGTCTTGCCCGTCAGGCTGATATGGAACAGGGAAGGCATGTGCACATGCCCGCAAAAAGTAATGCTGGCCTTGGTCGCATGCATGCTGCGGGTGGCTTCCATGACACCGTCTATATATTCCCATTTCTCCGGTGCCCAGGCATTGGCATGCACGAACAAGATGTCTTCCCACTCTATGCGGTAAGGCAGTTTGGCGATGAAATCCAGTTGTTCAGCATTCAGTTGGTCACGCGTCCAGTCCACCACTTTTCTGGCAATCGGGTTCATGCCCTGCCGATCACCCGGCAACACGCCTGCATCATGGTTGCCTACCAGTGCCCATGCGCCCTGCCTGACATACTCCATGACGGTGTCGAGCACCCAACGGGGATCAGCGCCATAACCGACCAGATCACCCAGAAAAGCATAACGGTTAACTTTATACTTTTCTGCATGCGCCAGGCAAGCCTCAAGGGCTTCGCGGTTGGCATGCAGGTCGGTGATGATGGCAATCAGCATTGATGGATTTCATTCATGGTGTGTGCAGCTATTCTAAGCCAGCAAGTTAACAGCAAGCTTACAAGTCAAAATTACAGGTCGAAATTACTGCGGCGGTAATACTCATAACCACGGGCACGCAAAGCACAGGCCGGACATGTACCACAACCATGCCCCCAGGGATGCATATCGCCGCGCTGGCCGAGGTAACAGGTATGGGTGTCTTCACGTATCAGGTCAACCAGGGCGGAGCCGCCCAGTTGTTCTGCCAGTTGCCAGGTTTGCGCCTTGTTGATCCACATCAGCGGAGTCTCCAGCTTGAGACGGGTATTCATACCCAGGTTCAGCGCCACTTGCAGGGCTTTCATGGTGTCGTCACGGCAATCCGGGTAACCGGAAAAATCGGTTTCACACATGCCGCCGACCAGCACATTCAAGCCACGGCGATAAGCCAGCGTGGCTGCCGTCATCATGAACATCAGGTTACGGCCAGGGACGAAAGTATTCGGCAAGCCATTCTCTTGCATTTCTATGGCGATATCTTCTGTCATGGCCGTATGAGAGAGCTGCGAAATCAAGCCCAGGTCTATCATGTGATCTTCACCGAGGCGGCTTTGCCATTCAGGTGAAAACTGGCGCATTTTTTCTATCAGCACAGGCCTGACGCTGAGCTCTATGGCATGGCGCTGGCCATAATCAAAACCTATGGTTTCTACATGGGCATAGCGGGAAAGTGCCCAGGCAAGGCAGGTAGCAGAATCCTGGCCGCCACTGAACAACACCAGTGCCCTGTCTTTAGTGGTTAAATTATTCATAAATGAGGGAAAATAAAGGTTAAGCCATTGTAAAAGAATGAAATACTTTGTGTATCAACTAGTCTTGATGTTATGTTTCTGTTGCAAAATATGCTGAGGTCAGCTCACGCATTGCAATCCCGCATCATAAGCCAGGACTCTCTCGTGCAAGCTCATGAGTTTTTATAAAAAATTTCTTTCTTCTTCCATATTGTCTGTCATTGATCAGGGCATGCTCAGCGCCTTGAATTTCGTCATTGGCATTTTGCTCATGAATCTGGTGGCCAAGGACGACTATGGCCTGTATGGGCAATTGTACGCCGGTGGTTTGCTGGTTGGCCTGATTGTCGATTCCTGGATAGCCGGCCCGCTGACTACAGTTGCACCATCGGTCCACGGTGACACTCGTAAATCCCTGTTGCGTCACTACTGGTATAAACAGGTGTTCTGGACCCTGGCGATAGGCTCACTGGCCTTTGTGATTGTGGAATTCGTCCCGGCGGCAACCCATTACAGCAACAAAAGCTGGCTGCTGGGCGTGGTATTTGCCACTTACCTGTTTGGCAATGGCATACGTGAATATGGCCGTACTGTGGGCTTTATTCAATCCGACATTATTTCTGTGTTGCGGCAAGATATTTTATATGTGGGCCTGGTCGGCATAGGCCTGGCTTCCCTCTATTTCAGCAAGCATTTTGACCTGGTCACGGTGTTTGCGCTACTGGCTGCCTCTTCCTTCCTGTGCACGCTGGCCAGCCGCCAACACTTTCTGGCACATACCTCTACCGATGTCGAAGCCCATGCAGAAGAAGAAATCCGTCAGGCCATCAATGACCATCAGGAGACCATCTCAGGCCATGGGCGCTGGGCAGTGTCTGGCGTCATCGTCGGCTGGCTATCCAATTACAGCTATGTGTATCTGTCCGGTGCCTGGCTGGGGGTGGCGGCGATTGCCGACCTGAATGCATCACGCCTGATGCTGATGCCCATACCGCTGGCAGTGGCAGCCTGGTCGCGGGTAGCCAGGCCGGAAGCCAGCCGCCTGATGGCAGAAAAAGACTGGCATGGCCTAAAGCGTCTGACCCTGTTTTCCATCGCCGGTATAGAACTGGTGGTACTGGCCTATGTTGCCCTGCTCCTGACCGGATTACCCTGGCTGGAAACCCATGTCATTAGCGCCAAGTACAGCGGGCTTGATCCCCTGGTCATGATGTGGGGTGCATATTTCGCCATTAATGCAGCACGCTGGGTGGGCACATCCTGGTTATCCAGTGGCGGCGCTTACAAGCAAATGTTTTTCCTCGGCAGCGTGACGCTCAGCATGGTGTTACTGATCACCGCCTTCAGTATCCCGCGCATGGGGGCACAAGGGGCAATCGTTGCCCTGATCGTCGTCGAAATATTTGAACTGATCGTGGTCTGGCGTTTTATTCTGCCACGTCTGCAGAAACAGGCTTAGCATTATTGTCCAACTCAGTAATGGCATCAACATGCTGATGCGGGGAAGCAGATGCAGGCATGGCAGCAACCCGTGCTTGCGGGCGGCAACTGAAGCGGTGCAGCAAATGCCCGCTGATGAAATCGACCAGGGCCAGTTGTGACCAGCGTGGCGTGAAGGTATGATCAGCCCCGCTAAAGAATTTCAGACTGATACGCTCACTCTGCCCCAGCAATTTTGCATGCCTGCCACATTGTTCGGTCATGACATCAACTGCCGTATCACTGGCCTCATAAATTAGCAGCAGCTCCGCACCACGGGCTTCGAGGTTCTTGAAATTACGCGCCACCTGACCAAGAAAGAGATTACTGTGCATCAGACGGGTGCCCAGGGATTGCCATTGTGTGTGCAAACGCTTGCCTACGCGGCGCAATAAATTACCAGTGATCTGGCGAAAATCCACTTGCCCTTTAAGTACGCGTTTCCAGGTATCACCCCTGGCCATGGCATGCACATAATAATGGGTAGATTTGATGGTAGCTTTCTTGCGTGCATCTATGGTATCGCCCGCACGCCAGCGATAGGTCAGCTGGTTCATGAGCACCAGACCGCTGACACGTTCATCCCTGAGTCCACTCAGATAAGCCATATAGGCACCGGAGCATAAACCTGTCAGCACAAAAGACGGGCTATGGTATTTGCCCTGCATAAAATACATGGCGCTACTGAGATCATCGACACTGGATGCGGCATGGACGTCGTTTTCCTGGTCGTCCGGAGTAGTCCTGCTGTAACCTATACCAGACTTGTCAAAACGCAGTACATAAAAGCCCTGGCCGGCCAGGCTACGCGCCAGTGTGACATACAGGCGGTGATTGCCAACCCTGTGATTGGCGCCGATATTACACAGGATCACGGCTGGCAAGGCAAACGCATCTGCCCCGGTCTGGTGGCTGACTATGCCTGTCATGCCTTCAAACTCGACCAGTTCCTCTTCGACGATGGTATTGGCAATCCGCAGGCTGGCGATATCATTGGTCGCTGGGGCATCCCTGCTGCCGACGTCGTGCAAGGAAAAGTAACGCGCCAGCCAGGCCTGCATCTCCTGCCAGATCGCATGTGGCACTTCAGTGTCGTGCGCGTCTTCGCGCATCATCGCAGCATAGCCCGGTAATGCTGACAATTGCAGGGCATGGTCATGATGGTGCCAGGCCTGTACCAGCTTGGCCTCCTGACCTGTAATATCATCACGTTGCTGCAAAAAGACTGGCATGGCTGGCGCTGGCAGCTTGCTCAAGTCCAGCTTGCCCAGGCTGCTGCGGGTGGCTGCGCTGAATTCATAACCAGTCAGTTCATCATCCGTCACCACATGATTGGGATCTATGGTCTGCTCAGTTTCCACGTCTTTTTGCAGCGAGCTCATGCTGCGCAATACCAACATTTCACGCGCATAGGCGCGACCCGAGATGACCGGTGCCATCAGCATGAGCGCCTTGGCATCAACACTGGCTGCGACAGTCGCTGCCAGCAAGCCGCCCAGGCGCAAACCAAACAGAGCAATATGTTCTATACCCGCCATCTGGCGCAATTGTTGCGCGGCCTGGCGTATATTGTTTTGCCACAGCTCTATACGGTCACCCACTGCATCAGCCGCATCACCGGTATTGTTATAGTCAAAAAAGCAGACATCAAAACCAGCTTTTGCCAGATGCGTAGCCAGGTGCTTGTACGCCAGATAAGACACCATATACTCATGCCCGAATGGCGGGCAAAGCACCACACCACAGCGACGGCTGCCACCAGCATCGCGTATGCGGGCGGGATGGTACCAGCCCAGCATGGGAGTAGCTGCATCACCAAACCAAAAGGCTAGTGGTGTATATAAAATATCTTTGCTGGGATACTGTTGCGTTACCAAATCTGCCCCGCTAATTTACTACAGTAGTTGCTGTAGCAGTTACTGTAGTAGTTACCACACCATTTACTGCACTAGCTGTCGTGTTTTCCATAGCCACCCTGACACTAGCCAGCGCATTTTGTGCCTGCACATGCCCCGGTTTGGGGGATTTGCCGTCAATGACAGCCAGACGCACTTGCCTGCTGTTGCCAGGCGCCATATGAAAATAATTATCTTCTGGGAGCATGCCCGGGATTTGTATGCACACTGCCTGTGCTAGCTTTTGCGTACTCAGATGCAGGGTATGATTACCGTCCACATCCAAACTACAATGGGCACGCAAACCCACATCGGCCTGCATGGCAAATTGATGCCCCTGCGGGAAGTGGAAGTCATTGGCGATGATCTGCTCCCGGTCATACAAAACAGCCTCCACCACATCATGCCCGGCAGGCCCGAAGCGATAGGCATAACTGGTGTCGACAAAATGCGGCAATAAAACATAGTCCTGTACTTTGCTTACACTGTGTGCCGCCACCTGCACGGCAATACGGCCATGGGCCACACGGCTTTCCGCATGGCGGTAGAGATTCAGTTCCAGCGCTCCCTCGAACACCTGCTGCCCGTCATTGATGACGTGCAAAGCCAGCCCATTCAAGCCTTCGTCAGTGATGAGAACGGTCAACGCTGCCATGGCGCGCTTCAGATAATAATAGGCCGCCTTGGGTTTGCCATGGGCATCAATGACACCCCAGCCTGCACCTGGTCTCAGGTCACGCCAAAACCAGATCAGTGCACCATGGCAGGTAGAACCACTGCGACGCCATTCAGCGATGGTTTTCGCCATGACTTCACCGGTCGTGGTACGAGCCAGTGACAAATAGCGTTCACGCTCAGCATAGCGCAGGCTAGCTGGATTTACTTTATACAGCTCTGCCATGTAATGATCGCGCACGTCTTCAAAATCCCAGCCTGTGCCATTGTCGCGCGGTACGCCCAGTTTCCAGGCCGGATGCAAGCCTGGTGTCTCGCCATTGTTGAGCATGCCGTCAATCAGATCGTCGTCGGGCATATTCGAGAATCCCAGGCATTCCGAGGTAAAGCGTATCACGCTGCGGCGCGCATCATCGAGTGGCCGCAGATAGGCACCGACACCAAAGTAATGGGCAACGCCAGTATCAAGCTGGAAGGGCATAACACCACCACTGGGGCTGGATGGCCAGTACTGCACATCAGGCCTGTATTGCTCACACAGCGCAGGCAGGGTCTCTGCAAAAAATGCATTACGCCAAAGTTCTGCCGGCTGGCCCAGCATGGCAGCCTGTTGCTCCACTTCGCTATTGCCACAAACCACGGCAATGCAAGGTGAGCTTTGCGTACGTTGCAGGAATTGCTGCACTTCCGTCGTAATGCTGACAGCAAAAGCTTCGTCGATGACAGGATAATCCATGTTCGCAAACATGCAGTCTTGCCAGACCAGAATGCCTAGTTCATCACATAGCTGATAAAACTCTGCGGTCTCATACACCATGGTGCCGGTCACGCGCAGCATATTCATACCCGCATCGCGCGCCAGTGTCAGCATGTGGCGTAAATCATTGCTCCCATTTTGCAGGGAGATGATGTCGACAGGCGTCCAGCAGGCGCCACGACAAAACACAGGAACATTATTCACATGCAGATTGAAATCGCCATCGCGCTGATCTACCTCTATCTGGCGAAAACCAGTGCGGCCAAGATCAATGATTTGCTTATTAATTTGCTTGTCACTGGTACATGAAACATGCAGTTCCAATGGATACAGTGCCGCATCACCATGTGTATGCGGCCACCATTTTTTGACTTCATCTATCTTGCATTGACCGTGGACGCGGTACAGATTTTTATCCAGATGCTCACAATCCAGGATAAATTCGTGTTCACCAATGTTGATGGCACAGGAAGGCACGGCCTGCTGGATCTGCACAGTCAATTCAATATCCAGCACAGCATCAGTGCCATCAATCTTGCTGCTGATATTTTTACCTGTGATGCGTGCAGGACTTTGCAATTCCAGCAGAATGGGCCGGTACGGACCGACTGGCGCTACCGGTGGTGACCAGCCCGGCATACGCCCCAGCAGGCTGGTACGCACCCAGCGCAATTGCTGTTGTTCGACCAACCGGGTTTTCCAGCGCGGGCGCGGGCGGCGTTGTGCCAGTTGGGTATTCATGGCCAGGAAGCGCAAGCTCAAACGACCTTTGCCACTGATGGCAAGCGTAGCCAGATCAAGGCTGTGGGCGATGAACATATTCTCGCTACGCAAAATGAGATCATCATTCCAGTAAACTTCAACATGCGTAGCGAGGCCATCAAAATGCAGGAAGGCAGCATTGCCAGGCAAATCAAGTTCACAAAAATACCAGACATCAACCTCATCGAAATTGTCTTTGCCGTAGTCAAATTGCCCTGCAACACGTAGTGCGCTGGCGATAGTACCTGGCACCTGCGCCGGTATTTGAACCGACATTTTCGCAGGCAATGCAGAATGCAATATGGATGGCGACATCGGAGTACCGGCAGCAACTTGTACAGCATGCCAGCCAGCAGAAATCGGAATGAGTATTTCGTCTGTCATGTATGCATTCACCCGCCAGCCAGGCTGCTATCCAGCGTTGCCATGCCCTGTTGCCAATGCACCGCCAGTTGCTCTACCAGCGGGGCAAGATCAACGGCTTTTTTGCCCATGACGGCTCTGGCGGTTTTCAACAATAAGGTCTTTGTGATTTCAGAAATGGCATCAAATTCCATGGCTGCGGCATCAAACTGCAAGGGCTGGTGTTGTTGCAGCCAGCGCAAATAATGTGCGCCCAGACTAAAGCCTGCACCGAGTTGACGCAGACATGCAAACGCATAGGCATGATAGGCAGCCATACCCTGTTCTTTCAATTGCTCTACATCGCGAACAAATACCGGCAGGAACAGGCTGACAGGGTTATTGCGCGGGCGTCTGGCCAGATATTTGCGCAAAAGTGACAGAGAAATTGCGGCCAGTTCTGCATCTGTTTTTTTCTGTACATGATCAAGGCGCACGAACTCGGCAAACAGCGGCATAAAAGCAGGATCATGCGGCTTGCCTATTCTGAAGGTTTCAATGAAATCCTCGCCCTGCAATTCATGATAGCTGCTGTTATGAAAATAACCGAGCTTATGCTGCGCCAAGTCAATTTCCTGTATCGCTATCGTGGTCTTGACGTGATTCGTGCGGTAGTCTGTGCCGGCAGTATCGGGCAAATGAAAGGAGTCCGTCTCAGTCAGCACCAGGCGGCCACGGCCTAGCTGGACTGTAGCATTGCTGAACAAGCCGCGCCAGACATTGAGCTCCTGCACATCAATGCCATAAAGGGCAAACAGGTCTTCGTGCGGTGGTTTGTAAAACGTCCACTGGTCACCATCAAAATCATTGGCAAACACCATGGGCAGGCAGGCCAGCGGGTTCAATTCCTGCGCATGCAAGACCTCTATCCAGACATCGATATAGCAATTGGTTTCTGCCCAGGCACGGTCAGCACCATGCAGGGCATGTGGCTGATAGGCGCTGGCAATAATCGGATGTAAAGCGTGCAGGCTCATGACCACATCATGACCACAATATATCGCGCGCAGTCTGAGGCCAGTTCTCAGGCTGCATGCCATGCGTCTTGAACAAGGCCATGACGATGCGCTCCAGGCCAAAGCCGAGGCAGGCTGTGTGGGCCAGCTCGCCATTTTGCTGATAAATCTCAAACAGTTTGCCGAAATGATCCTGGTGATAATTGAAGGAACATACCGCCGTCGGTTTAGCTTCGGAGATCACTGGCACCAATACTTCAAACTTTAATTGCTGTTCACGCTGGTTGGCCGCCAGCATGCGGCCACCACGGCCAAAAAAAGGATCAGAGGCGACATCTGAATGCGCAGGCAAACCCAGGGACTTTAAAATATCCAGCCCGCGCTGCAACCAGATATCCCGCCACTCCACTACCATGTCAGGTGTGCCAACGCGGACAAATTCACGCACGCGGAAAGACTGCATGCGGGTAGGTTCTGGCGAGGGCTCATTCCTGAACACCCAGTTTTGCATATCCACCAGGCGCCCCTCGGCAGGAACGGTACCTGTGAAACTGGGATACACCGGGTAGCAGGCAGCAGGCGTCAAACACACTGCGGTCATGGTTTGCAGATGCGTCCACGGCCGGCCTTCGTGGACGTTTTCCATGAGTTCTTTATGCTGGGCTTCATTGCCGGTGAAACTGAAAATCGTGCCCGCCAGTTGCGGGAAAGAATCCAGGTATTCGCTGCGCTCCAGCACCTTGCGGTCGAGGCAGGGGGGAAAAGACATTTTCACAGCGCCATCGTTCACTGCCACCCGGCTGACATAGTCATCAAAACGGCGCAGCACATCTTCAAACACCGGACCACGGCCAAAAATACCTTGTACGCCTACGGGGATGATGTGCCCGGCAGCGACCATGTCATCGGTCAGGCCTTCAGGAGAGAAATCAATAGACATGAAAAACCTTTCCTAGTCGTCTTTAAGTACCAGCAGCAAATTGGCATTGGTGGCCAATATGCGGTCATTGCCGACCATGATGGCGGCTGAATGGGCATCGCGCAGGTGGCGGCTCATGCTGAATTTACTATCGTTCTTGTAGCCGAGTATGCCGCAGATGGATAAGGCCTTGGCCACGATGTTGGGCAGTGCCTGAGTGGCGTCTATCTTGAGGTTATTCATTTTCAGCGAATATCCCATCGATGTCAGCACACCAACTGCAGCATCATCTGCCACAGCCAGCGCTTCATATTCAGTCAGGCAGGCTTGCACGGACGTGCGCAGGCTTTGCATCATGCTGACCAGCTCGGCCAGGCGCAATGCTGTCGGCGGCACAGTGCCCGGATTGGCACGGGCCTGACCACGCACAAAGGCCCTGGCTTTATTGACGGCGGCTGCTGCACAACCCATCCAGCAACCACCCCAGAGCAGATGCGATACCGGCACCACGGTTTGTGCTGACATGTCACCAAAGGGGGCATCGATAATCTGCGCCACATCGCCAACAGAGCTCATGAGGAAGGGTGGGCTACAGGTGCCACGCATGCCCATGGTGTCCCAGCCACCTTTTTGTTCCAGCGTGTAATCTGCCTTGCGTACCAGAATTAATGACTGATCACTGTGGGCAGCATCAGGATTGCGTCTTGCAGTCACCAGTAAATCATCCGCCTGGGCACCGTAAGAAATCGTGGTCGCATCCTTGACCAGCTTGAAGCGCTGACCATCCACCTCCACCGCACAATGACTGCGGCGCATTTCGCCTCCAACACCGACTTCTGAAGTTACAGAAGCAATCAGATACTGGTGCTGCACCAGTTCGCGCAAATAATTCTGGTACCAGGGGTTGTCCATTGCATGGCGGACTATGCTGATCACCTGGATCTGGTGCATGGCATAAATCATGGCGGTGGCGGCACATTCGCGCGCCAGGGTTTCAACGATCTGTACCAGTTCAGTCAGGCCAACACCCGCACCACCCAACTCTGCAGGCACGTAGGCACTCAGCAATTTCTCACGCTTGAGAGCAGTCACGGCTTCGATGGGGAAGCGTGCTTCCTGATCTACGGCATGAGCATGAGGGGCGGCAAATTCTTTGGCGACCAGCCTGGCCGCCAATATCATGGGAGTGGCCGGGGTATCCATATCATGCCGTCAATTCTTGTACCGCTGCATCGATGGCATTGATGCTTTCAAACACGCTGCGTTTGAGCATGCGGTCGGGGAATTCCAGATCAAAAGCATCTTCCAGTGCCAGCATGACATTCACGCTGGCATGTGAAGTCATACCCGCTTCATACAGGTCAGCATCATCTGCCAGGCTATCGATATCGGCGGAAAATTTGCCATGCTCTTTTAATACCTGACGTATCTGTTCTTTGCTCATGGTGACCTTTCTTGTCTTTTCTGGAAAGCGTATCCTTTTCAGGATCAAACTGTACAAAGTAAAAGGCAAGCGGCAGTCACTGGAAAATGCGGCTTGAGCAAGTTCAGTGGCAGGGCCTTGTAGTGCGTACAGCAAGCATGCCTTAAAGTTAACAGCATAGCTGAATGACCATGTAACCGTAGTTAAATTTGGTTACGTTTTAATTTCCCAAAGGCAATTAAATTACAAAGAAATTTTCCATGAACAGCGACAGCCCCGCTAGCAGTGCAAGAGGGGTGCGGTAAATCAAGTTGATACATTTTAAGGAAGGGCGCTGGCCTATTTGGTGCGCAAGATCAGGCTGTTATTGGCGTCTTCCTTATACGCATAAGTCACCTTGCCACGCCGGATTTCTCCTATGAAAAGCATGTTACGGGCAACTGCTTCATGATCATTTTTCGAGAACGGTTTTTTATAACGTGAGATGACGGTAGAAGTAGTGTCGTACTTCATGTCTTCGAGCGCCAATTTGATCTTGTCACCATCAGTAGAATTCGCCTGCATCAGTGCCAGGGTCAGCATTCTCAGTGCATCATAAGTCTGCGCGGCAGACACGGCAGACGGGATGGATTTAACATTATTTATGCGGAGGTAGTTGAGCACGAATTCATTACTGCGGCTGCTTGCATCATTTTCTATGAAGGTAACCGGCATGCGTGCGCCTTCGGCATTGTTCGCAGCAAGCTCCACAAAGCTGCGCTGCGACAGGGTCCAGGAGCCTGTCAGTGGCACATTGAGTTTGACCTTGCCCATGCCATTGGCGACCATGGCGGCTTCAGAACTCAGGCAATACAGGATCACGACTTGCGCACCGGCCTGCTTGGCCTTGCTCAACTGAGTCGTCATATCCTGGTCACCAACCTTGAAGCTCTCGACCGCGACAGGCGTGATTTTACGGTTCTGCAATTCAGCCAGCAGGTTTTCCTTGCCATAGCTACCGTATGGGCTGTCGTCATGCAGGATGGCAATTTGCGTCATCTTGCGCTTGTCGATGACATCTGCCAGTATCACTGATGGCTGCAGATTGTCGCTACCAGCGAGGCGAAATACATAACTGTCAGGGATCGCAGGTGGCATGAATTGCTTGGTCACTGCGGCACCGGTGGCGGCACTGATGATGAGCGGTTTTTTACTTTCCTGGAAAACCCTGGCGGCTTGCAAGACCACGCCGGTATTGGCATAACCGACAACAGCGACGACCTTTTCCTTGTCTATCAGTTCTTTTGCCATGGCAGCACCAATGTCAGGCTTGGCCTGGTCATCACGCTCGACCAGTTCTATACGCCGCCCCATGACGCCACCTATCTGATTGATGTCTTGCAGAAATACCCTGGCACCGCCGCGTATGCTTTCGCCCATATCGGTAGAAGACTTGCCGGTAAACGGACCTATGATGCCTATGCGTATCGGCGCCTCCTCGGCATGTGAAGTCACAGGCAGGGCCAGTGTGAGAAAAAGTCCGGCTATGAGTGCAGAAGTAATTCGCATACCTGAGTCTCCAAAATAATTGTCTGTTTGCAACAGTTTGCATCAACTTGGCCTGTTAAGTATCAGATTTTCATGCTTGCTTACAATTTTCAGACAGACTTGCCTGAAATTAAGAGAAATGGCACATTACGCAGGCAGGCCAGGTTTATTTATCCTTTTAAGACCTATCGAAAACTCACTTAAGCGCTTCATCATGCATCCAGCTCATCTGATACACCAGGCAGCAGAGCTCATCACCCAGGCAGACAGCCTGGTGATTGCGGCAGGTGCAGGCATGGGTGTCGATTCTGGCCTGCCCGATTTTCGTGGCAGCGAAGGCTTCTGGAAAGCCTATCCGGCGCTGGGCCAGCAAGCCATCCCCTTTTATGAAATCGCCAACCCGGCAGCTTTTCGCCGCCGCCCCCGACAAGCCTGGGGATTTTATGGACACAGGCTGTCACTCTACCGCCAGATCCGTCCTCATATGGGCTTTGACCTACTCAAGCAATGGGGCAGCAGCAAAACCCATGGACTGAGTGTGTATACCAGCAATGTAGATGGGCATTTCCAGCAAGCGGGCCTGGATACGGCGCTGATCCATGAATGCCATGGTTCCATCCACTACCTGCAATGTCTGTTACCTTGCCGTGACAGCATCTGGCAAGCAGATCAGTTTATGCCAGAAGTCGATGAAGTCAATTGCCAGCTGATGAATACTGCACCGGTCTGTCCGCATTGTGGCGGCATGGCCAGGCCGAATATCCTGATGTTTGACGATGCCGACTGGAATGCACAAAGACAGCAGCAACAGGCTGAGCGGCAATCAAACTGGCTGAGCAAGGTCAAACGGCCTCTGATCATAGAAATCGGGGCAGGCACGGCCGTACCCAGCGTACGTAATTTCAGCCAGCGCATGCAAGCCCATTTTGGCTGCCGCCTGCTGCGCATCAACCTGCGCGAGCCGCAAGTGCAGTATGCCCAGGATGTAGGTCTGGCCATGGGTGCGCTGGAAGCACTCAGTGCAATACAGGCAGTGCTGCAGCAATAACTCAGGCTATTTGCCTGCCGTCACGCCATGCTGCGATGACGACGGGCAAGTTATCCAGCATGCGCACACGGATAAAGTCTGCCTTCAGCCCCGCTGCAATTTCACCCCTGTCATGCAGACCCAATGCCCGGGCAGGTGTCTTGCTGACGGTGGCGATTGCCTTGGGCAGGTCATAACCATCTTCCTGCAGCATGAAGGCGGCCTGCAACAGGCTGGCGGGCACATAGTCGGAAGACAAAATATCCAGCAAATCATGCCTGGCCAATTCACCAGCCGATACATTGCCTGAATGCGAGCCGCCACGCACACGGTTGGGTGCGCCCATGACAATAGCCAAACCTTGCTGCCGCGCCATCTGCGCCGCCAGCAGGCTGGTCGGAAATTCTGAAATACTGACGCCGTCAGCCACGCCTTCATGTACATGCTCTGCTGTCGTATCATCATGCGAAGCCAGCGGGATGGGATGTGCATGTTGCTGGCATAGTTGTATGACGAGCTGGCGGTTTTCGGCCACATGGCGTTGCTGGCGTTCCAGCAAGATGCCCAGCATCTTGTCGACCTTTTGCTCGCTCCAGCCACGCTTGCCTGTGACATAGACGCGGTAATGCGCCAAGTCTGTCCACTGCCGCTGGCCGGGGGTATGGTCCATCAGCGAGACGAGCTTGAGTCTTTCGTCCTTCAGAAAGGGAGAGAAAAGGTGTAGCAAATCCGGCTCTGCCAGTTCCAGTCGCATATGCAGGAAATGTTCGGCACGCAATAAACCCGCCTGCTTGGCAGTACGCAGGCCATCTGCACAAGGCTTCAAGGTTTGCATGCGCACACTGTCGGGGTCGATATCACCGACTGCTATTGCATCGAGCACGGTAGTAATGCCAGCTGCAGCGATTTGCGCGTCGTGCGCAAGTATCGCTGGCATGACGGGCCAGTGCACCTTGGGACGTGGCATGAGGTGTTTTTCCATGTTGTCGGTATGCACTTCCACCAGGCCAGGTAATAAATAATCCCCTTGCCAGTCTTCACCTGCCAAACCAACATCACCACCAGCCAGTTCGTTGATCTTGCCCTGGCTGACGACCATGGAACCAGTAAACACACTGTCGGCACTGACGATGCGGGCGTTGCGTATTGTTAACAACGTTTGAAGATTTGAGCTGGAGTCAGATGGAAAATTCATGGTGATGAAAAACTGTATGGATATCGCTACCTTAGCATGATTTTGCCAATGAGCCAGCAAGGCAAAACACACAAGCAAGCTTGTCAGTAACGCATATCAGGAAAACATCTTGTTAGCTTAAACATCACGATCACGCAATATAATTTTACCTTTTTTACTAAATCTTGTTTAGCTGATGCGCTTCAATTTCATACATTGTCTTGTACCATGGCTGGTAGAGTCGACTAGCAAAAGGCCTGATCTCACGATGTTAATCACAAAATCACGGGTGGAAAATATGATGCGAAAAGCAATTGGTGGCATGACTGCCATGATGTGCCTGACCCTGCCCCTGCTGGCACAAGCAGGCGATACGATAGGCAAAATACGCAAAACCCAGACCCTGGTGATAGGTATCCGTGAAACTGCACCATTTTCATATACGGATGAAAACAAGCAGCCTCTCGGTTATTCGGTAGATCTGTGCCTGAAGGTGGCAGATGCCATCAAAAAAGAGCTCAAAATGCCAGCCATGAAGATACAGTTTTACTCTGTCGATTCCACCACCCGCTTCACCGCCCTGCTGGAAGACAAGATAGACCTGGAATGCGGCAGCACCACCAATAATGCAGAGCGACGCAAGAAAGTGGCATTCACCATTCCACATTTCTTTTCCAGCGTACGCGCACTGGTGAAAGCCGATAGCGGCATCAAGAACTGGCCGCAATTACGCAACCGTACCGTTGTCACCACCAAGAGCACCACCACCGTCAAATTGCTGAATGACAGGAATGACACCAGCTCACTGAACATCAAACTGGTGGAAGGCAATAGCGACCAGGATTCTTTCAAGATGGTTGAAGAAGGCAAGGCTGACGCCTTCCCTATGGATGATGTATTGCTCTACAGCCTGCGCGCAGAATCCAAGGCGCCAGCATCCTTCGCCATCGTTGGCGACCCTTTGTCGATAGAACCCTACTCCATCATGATGCGCAAGGATGATCCCGGCTTCAAGAAGATCGTCGATAGCGAAATGCTGAGACTCATCCATGAGAATGAAATCTACCGCATCTATGAAAAATGGTTTACCAAACCGATACCACCGAAAAATATAAACATGAATATGTCCATGGGCTTCCTGCTCAGGGATTCTCTACGCTTCCCTACCGATCAGGTTGCTGACTGACCCAGGGCAAGAAAATGGCATGACACGCTACGCCCTGTATTTTGCACCCGAAGGTATCTGGTGGCAGCAAGGGAGTAACTGGCTGGGGCGCGATGCAGCCAGCGGCCAGTTGCTGCCACAGCCCGCCATCGCCGGTCTGGATGCTGGCTTGCAGCAACAGCTCACCCGCGATGCGCGTCGCTATGGTTTTCATGCCACGCTGAAAGCACCTTTCCGGCTTGCGGATGGCCTGACCGAGACTGACTTGCGTCAGGCCTTGCAAGAATTTTGCGCACACCGAAACAATATCCAGATACATGCACCGCAGGTGCAATGGATGGGCAAATTCCTGGCCTTGCTCCCAAGCGCTGTCCAGGCTGTGCTGAACGAATTTGCCTTTAACTGCGTCAGGCAGTTCGATCATTTCCGTGCAGCCATGAGCGAAGCTGAACTGATGCGCCGCCAGAAAGTACCCTTAAGTCTCCGTCAAAACGAATTGCTGCTGGAATGGGGCTATCCATACACAGCAGAAGAATTCCGTTTCCATATGACGCTGACTGACAGGCTGGATGCGGGGGCAGTTGCAGACAGTCTGCATGATGCCGCAGTCCGGCATTTCAATTTATCAGAACCTCTGATCATTGATGGTATTACCCTCTTCATGGAAGCTGAGCCAGGGGCAGATTTTGAATTGCTGGCCCGCTATCCATTTGGCTGAAGCACGCACGCCTGTTTCCTCACATTGCGTATCTGGCGACGTGCTCTGCCAACAAGGACAAGGCATGGCGTACTTTGGCTGGCTGTTCATCACGGCGTGGCGTAATCGCATGCAAGATCAGGTCAGGCAATTTCCAGTCTGGCAAAACTGGTACCAGGCTGCCATTCGCCAGAGCCTGGTGGTCATCTTCACTGACCGCAATGCTGATCCCCCAGCCTGCCACGCATAGCGCATGCAAGGCCGTGACTTGAGTCGCCCTGATCCTGACTGGCAGCTTCATTTCGATTTTGGCTTTGTCTGGGCCTGACAACTGCAAATGACGGGTAACCGCGCCACCGAGCCAGACATGTTGCTCCAGGTCCTCAGGATGCTGCGGCCAGCCATGCTCATTCAGATAGGCAGGCGCTGCGCATAACTGGGCAGACATGCTGCCCAGCTTGCGTGCCACCAGACTGGAATCAGGCAAATTACCTACCCGCAGCGCGATATCTATACGTTCATCAATGAGATCAACCACGGCATCATCCACCAGCAGGCACAAACTCAGCTTTGGATATTTTTGCAGTGGTGCCAGCGCTTGCGCCAGCATGCCGCCAAAGCCTATCGGTGCGGCGACGCGCAATTCACCCTGCGGCTCATCCCTGTGGCGGGCCAGCGCCTGCTCGGCAGAACGGGCAGCGGCCACCATGGCAGCACAACCCTCAAAGTAACGCGCCCCTGCCTCTGTCAGCGTCAGCTTGCGAGTCGAGCGATGTAGTAGCGATAAGCCCAGGTCGGATTCCAATGCCCGCAAATGCTGGCTGACAGCAGAAGGCGTCATGCCCAGCTTGCGGGCGGCACTGGTCAGCGAGCCTGCGGTAACCACTTCGGCAAACAGGGCCATGCGTTTGTACTGTTCCATCTCCCCTCCTGATAAACCATCAATTTGTTAGCACAGCTTCACAGTATTAGTGATTTTTGTTATCTATTCAAGAAATCATTAAGCATTCAAACTATGCATCACAAACTAAGCATACACACAAAGGAGTTTCAAATGAAAATCGCATTAATTGGCGGCACCGGTTTTGTTGGCACACCCGTTTTGGCAGAATTGCTGCGCCGCGGACATAAAGTCACCCTGTTGGCACGCACCCCATCCAAAGTGGCCGCGCAAGCCGGTCTTACCGTGGTAACGGCAGATGTACTCGATGCGGCGCAGGTCGCACAGGCGGTAACGGGGCAAGATGCCGTGGTCAGCGCCTACAACCCAGGCTGGGGCGAAGCGCAAATCCATGACCTGTTCTTGCAGGGCACGCAAGCCATCTTTACCGGCATCAAACAGGCAGGTGTCAAACGCCTGCTGGTGGTGGGTGGCGCAGGCAGCCTGTTCGTGGCACCTGGCGTGCAACTGGTTGATACACCAGGATTCCCTGCTCAATACAAACAAGGCGCACTGGCAGCCAGGGAAGCCCTGGATCTCATCAAGAAAGAAGACTTGCTGGAATGGAGCTTCCTGTCACCGCCTATCGGTCTGGCACCCGGCGAACGCAGTGGCAAATACCGCGTAGGTGCCGACAATCTGCTACCCGGCATTGCCGATGCACCGGCAGGCATTTCTGTACAGGATCTGGCGGTCGCCATCGTGGATGAACTGGAAACACCGAAGCATATACAAAAACGCTTCACCGTCGCCAATTAATCTTCCCCTGATTGTCCATCATGCCCAATACCATATCGACGACACCAGCATCAGTGAATGCCCGTGCAACTGAAAATACGCAACGCAGATTTTTATATGCCGTCACTGCATTGGGTCTGGGTGCATTTGCCATAGGTACCGGCGAATTTGCCATGATGGGCTTACTGCCGGAAGTGGCTAAAGACCTGGCAGTCTCCATACCAGAGACTGGCCATGTCGTCAGTGCCTATGCCTTTGGTGTGGTCATCGGCGCGCCCATGTTTGCCGTGCTGACAGCAAGTTGGCCGCGCAGAACTTTGCTGATCGCGCTCATCTTGCTGTTCGCAGCCGGTAATTTTGCCGGAACACTGACAACAGATTTCCTGTCACTGAATATTGTGCGCTTTATCGCTGGCCTGCCACACGGTGCTTACTTTGGTGTTGCCACACTGGTCGCAGCCAATATGGTGGCACCACAAAAGCGTGCCACGGCAGTAGGGCTGGTCATTTTGGGCCTGACCAGTTCTACCCTGCTTGGCGTACCTGTCGCAACGTGGCTGGGGCAGGCATGGGGCTGGCGTGCTGCCTATATTTTTGTCGCCGCCCTGGCTGTACTCAGCAGTGTGGCTGTGTATTTCGCCGTACTAGGTGTGGCCGCAACAAAAAACGCAAATCCAAGGAATGAGCTGGGTGCGCTGGCCAACAAACAGGTCTGGCTCACACTGGGCGTAGGTGCGGTGGGATTTGGTGGCATGTTTGCCGTATTCAGTTATATCAAACCAATACTTACTGAAGTCACGAAACTGTCTCCTGGCATCATCCCTTTGACCCTGTCACTGTTTGGCATTGGCATGGTGGTTGGCAGCATACTGGGCGCGCGGCTGGCCGACAAAAATCTGCTACGCTCTATCGCTGGCCTGCTGCTGTGGAATGCGCTTGTGCTGGGTGGCGTTTCTTTCGCGATGACCTACACAATATCAGCAATCATCTGGGTATTTTTGCTCGGTACCCTGGTCGCTGTCGGCCCAGCCTTGCAGATACGCTTGATGGATGTGGCAGGTGAAGCGCAGACCCTGGCTGCAGCTTTGAATCACTCTTCATTCAACGTCGCAAACGCACTCGGCGCATGGCTGGGTGGCATGGTCATCACGATGGGATATGGCTGGACCTCAACCGGCTGGCTCGGTGCATTGCTGGCACTGGGTGGGCTGGCAGTCTTTGGACTATCGATCAAAAAATAAAATCAGAAAATAAGGCCAGTATTCAGCGCCCCCAAAAGCAAGCTAGAATGAGGATAGAGAAATGGCATAAAGTCCGGCTCGCTATTTTTGGAGAGAGTGCGCATGTCCATCACACCAGAGCAATTACAGGATTTAATGAGGGAAGTGGAAAAGGAAGACCCGATAGATTTTGCGGACCTGCCCTTTGAAGAAGATGAGCTGCGCGCCATCACTGCGCAGCATCTGTGCGACATGGCCGATGCCATGGAAAACTTCAGTAATGAAGACAGGCAAGTCACTTTGCTGGCAGTCGCGGCAAAGCTGGTGCTGGAAAACCTGGTCTTGCATGTACAGTTACTGCGCCAGCACGACATACCGGTGAGCCAACAAGTGAGTAATCTTTTGCAAAACATCAAAAAGAAATAGTAGCTACATGTCAGAATCCACGCTACCTGATATAAGACCAGCACGGCAGTTCCTGCTCATCCCCGGCTTCATGTGCGATGCCAGTTTATGGAAATTCATGTTGCCCCGGCTGGAGCAATTGGGACAAGTGCGTTTCGCTGATCTGAATGAGGGAAACAGCATAGAGGATATGGCTGCACGCCTGCTTCCGGTGTTGCCGGACAATGGCATCATTGTCGGTTTTTCTCTGGGTGGCTACGTGGCACGCCATATGGCATGGCTGGCGCATCAGCAAAACAAAGTCTTACATGGTCTTGTCTTGCTGAACACTTCAGCACGCGTCAGCACAGCAGATGAAGACAACAAAAACCGTCAGCAAATCAAACTACTGGAACACTATCCGTACAAGGGCCAGACCATGACTGCCCTGCGCCGCGCCCTGCATCCGCAACGCCAGGATGATGCTGTCATACTGGCACATTTGCAGGCAATGTCACTGACGCTTGGCAAGCAGGTCTTTTTGCAGCAACTGTCCATAGCTCGTGCAGATGGTCATCATGAATTGCCTGAGATTACTTGCCCTGCCCTGGTCGTCGCCAGCAGAAACGACCAGATGCGCAGCCTTGCAGAATCAGAGAAACTGGCGCACGGATTGCCAAACGCCATACTGCATATCATCGAAGATTGCGGCCATATGTCGCCACTGGAAAAAGCACCAGAACTCATCGCCACATTGCATGACTGGCTGCAGCAGAATGGGGTTTAAACCTAGCCTCTTGGCAACCATATTGGCGCATGCTGACCAAGTATTGGTGCAGGCAAATCCAGGCGAGCCGGCGTAAGACTCATTTTTTCTACCGGCGCAATCGCCTGCATCTCGCCAAAACCTGAGCTTGACCTTTGCAAAAAACTGGCAATTTCATCGGGCCGCAATTCTGCAGCATCTTCATGCAAACCACGTCTGGACATGGCTTGCAGCCAGCGGCCAGTTTGCGCCAGCGATACCCTGACCTGCCAGCTACCACCCTCTATTGAACGTTTTTGCAGGGCCAGCATGGTCGCATACGCCAACAGATAACCTGTTGCATGATCCAGTGCCTGGAAAGGCAACTTGCCTGGCGCAGCATTGCCTGCCGCTCTGCCCTCTGTATCCGCAATGCCACTGGCAGATTGTACCAGGCTGTCAAAGCCACGGCGGTATGCCCAAGGGCCGACATGTCCATAAGCGGACAGGCTGACGTGTATCAGGCCGGGATTCAATGCACACAGTTCTTCTACCGAAAATCCAAGCTCAGCGATAGCGCCGGGGCGGTATGCTTGCATGAAGACATCAGCACCACATATCAGTTCATGCAATTGCTTCCTTCCCTCAGCATCACGTAAATCCAGTTGTGTTGAACGTTTGCCGCGGCCAGTGTCGACCACCAGCGGCATGATATTGGGCAGGTGCGCGGCACCGACAGCCAACACATCGGCACCATGCTGTGCCAAGGTACGTGCACCTACGGGTGCCGCAATCACTCTGGATAAGTCCAGCACACGCACGCCACTTAATGGACGCAAGGGGCGCTGTCTATCATTCCGGCTCAATGGAATGACAGGGCCGTCAGCGATCTTCCTGATTTCAAGCAGGGGCAATTCAGCAATCGCCTGTGCCTGCCGATGCGCATGCCATTCCTGCTCTGTGCGTATCATGGCGGCACACATGTCTGCATCGGCGAGTACCTGCTCCAGCTCTGCCGCCTGCCATCCAGCGATGGCTTTGGCGACTGCAGTGCGCTCTTCTGCACATTGCAAGATCGCCAACACGCCATCACGGTGATGCGGGAAGTTGGTATGCAATTGTATCCAGCGACCATCACCCGCCTGGTAATAACCAGCTATCTTGCTCCAGGGGTCATCGGCAGGTTTGCCATTGATACTGAGATAGCGGTCACTCTTGAACATGGCCAGGGCATGACGCCTGTCCACCGTGATCTTTTGTTCAGCCCCACCACGATCCTGCCATAACTGCGCAGCCATCAGGGCTTGCACTGCAATGCTGGCAGAGGCCGCATCACCCACCGGGAAAGTAGATGGCAGTTGTGCGCTGTCGCTACTGAATGTCAGTTGCTGCAAAGCCTCAGGCTGGCCACCTCCCATTTGCCATAAAGACGCCAATAAAGTTTCAGCCGACATCATGCTCTCCCAAAAAAATGCAAACTAGCGCACAATGCGCTCATCTGATCTTGTATGTTTGCAGTCTAGAATCTGCATCACCCTGTGGTCAATCTTGATTCTGACTATCAATATAAATTAATCATGGATAACACCCTCGCTGCCAGACAAGCTGCCGAACTGCTCGGCATCAGCCTGCCTACCTTGTATTCCTACGTCAGCCGTGGCTTGCTGCAATCTCACCATTTCGAAGGGCAGAGAGCCAAACGGTATGTGAAGGAAGAAGTATTACGCCTGCTGGCACGCACCAGCGATAGTAAGCGCGCAGGCGGGGCAGCGGAATCAGCAATAGACTGGGGCGTGCCTGTCCTTGAATCCAGGATCACGCAGGTGGCGAATGGCAAACTGTATTACCGTGGTCACGCGGTAGCTGAACTCGCAGCTACACATACACTGGAACAGATTGCATCGATTTTATGGAATAGCGAGATCAGCCCCGCTCTCCCCGCAACTTGTCTGACTGCTTTGATTACGCTATGGCCAAAAATGTTGGACTTGACGGCGCATCTTCCACCTTACGAAAGGGCGATCAGCATATTACCCATACTGGCTACAACCGTTGAGGAAATGCAAGACATCCATATTCACCAAAAAGCCATGCTATGGATGCACCTGACGGCAGCGGCACTATTGGGTATAGCACCTGACTACCAGCCTTTTCACCAAAAACTTGCGGTAGCATGGCAATTAAATGCAAAGCAGGTAGCGCTTATACGCGCGGCGCTGGTCGTCAGTGCAGATCATGAATTGAATGTATCAACTTTTACCGTACGCTGCGTCGCGTCTGCGGGTGCGAACATGGGTATGGCATTAGTGGCAGGGCTGGCGGCACTCTCCGGCCCCAAACACGGCGGTGAGAGCCTGCGCGTCAGCCGCATGTTGCGTGCTGCAATGGTCACACCACCAAGTGACATCTCGAGCTTTTTGACAAAACGCCTGCGCAGCCATGATGCCAGCCACCATTTTTCACAAAGACTGCCAGGCTTTGGTCATCCACTCTACCCTGATGGCGACCCGCGTAGTGCACTCCTGATGAACATGCTGGACAGGAATAAGCACGCAGGCTTGTTTGCCGTGGCCGACATGGCAAAAGAACTGACAGGACAAAAGCTGAACATAGACTATGGTCTGGTCGCCGTGGAAATTGCCTGCCAATTGCCATTGGGGGCAGCGCAAATCCTGTTTGCACTGGGCCGCACGGCAGGCTGGATAGCCCATGCCATGGAACAGGTAGAAACCGGCCAGCTCATCCGGCCGCGTGCCAGGTATGTGGGCAAATTCCCTGACACTGTGTCAGATTGAATCAGGTTTGTGTACCAGGCGAATCTGGTCGAACTTCCTGTTTAAGCCAAAATTAATTTAACGATCTTAAGCAAACTGGCAAATAAAAAGAGCTGCATAAAAAAGGGCTGCATAAAGCAGCCCTTAACAAAAAGCAAGGTCAAATCACATCATTACCAGGCGTAAGCAGCCTTCGCATAGTAGTAACGGCCATTGAAACCATAAGGTGAAAACGTGCTGTAAGGCAGAGTTCCGCCAGAATTCAAGTTGCCTGCCGATGTCACCAGATCAGGATATTTGTCTGTCAGGTTATCGACACCGGCGCTGATAGTCCATTTACCCAGTTTGACGCTGGCCGCCAGGTCAAGTACGACGTTGGCGCTATAAGTCTGATCCAGAGTGACGTTATTTTGTGGCGAGACAAAACTACCGTAGCGGGTTGCCAGGCCGTGGATATTCCAGTTAGCAAAGGCATAGTCAGCAGCGATGCTGAATTTGTCTTTTGGTGTTGCCTCTGTCGCGCGGTTAATGGTTTGCCTGTCTATCAGCAAGAGATTGTTTTGCGTCAGAATCGCTGGATTGGCGGCGACATTTTTAACTGTCGTGTCGTTGTGATTGTAAGCCAAGGTAAAGCCCAGCTTGTCTGTGCCAGACAACGGGATCTGGTAAGAGCCGACAACATCAACACCACGGGTTTTGGTATCCAGCGCATTGGTGAAATAACGCGCTGCACCCACCAGTACACCCTGCTGCGCCAGTACACTTTGCAAAGCCGCAGGCAAGACCAGATTGCCAGAATACAGAATACGGTTATCAATATCGATCTGATAAGCATCAATACTCAGGGTGGCATTCTTGCTTGGCTGCACGACTGCACCCAAGCTATAGTTACGTGATTTTTCTGCTTGCAGCGGTACAGCGCCCAAGGCTTTGGCAGCAGCCGTGGCGACACCAAAAGTGCCAGTATCCACCAGCTGCGATGTACCGTTTATGGTGATCAGGTTAGTTGTGGAAATGGTGTAATTCTGCTGCGCCAGTGAAGGAGCACGGAAGCCATTCGATGCCGCAGCACGCAAGGCAAATTCTTTGGTGAATTCAAAACGGCTCGACAATTTACCGGAAGTGACACTGCCAAAATCGCTGTAGTTCTCATGTCTTAAGGCCAGCGAAGCACTCAGTTGTTTGCTCAATTCAGCTTCGATACTCGCATAAATAGATGCGCTGTGACGGCTGAAACTGCCTGCATTCGAAGGCTGGAAACCAGAGAAACCCTGTGCACCACTGCCAAAATAAGAATTCGCTTCACCCGCCCCGATTTCATATTGATCGCGACGGTATTCTGCACCAACAGCCAACGTCAGCGGGTTTGCCAGTCCGGCAAATTCAAATTCCTTGGCTGCATCAAAGTTTGCCAGGGTCTGGGTATTTTTCAGCTTGCCAGCATAAAACTTCGTCGGGCTGGTGGCACCCAGACTCAGGTTGACAGTGTTGTTGACATCAAGGCTGAATTCACTGGAACCATAATTGACACTGGCATCCCAACGCCAGCCGTCGGTACGGCCTTTGATGCCGCCGACGACGGACACATCCGTATTTGTCCCCGCTTCATTCGGCAGGAAGCCATTTGGGTACAGAGATGTACGCAAAGTCGTGCCTGTGGTGTAGGCAGTGCGCCAGGTCGCAGCAGCATCGGTACTGCGGCGGCTGTAATTGGTAAAGCCATACAATTCCAAGTCTGTCGCAAGTGCCAGCGAGGCATTGGCACCCAGATTGGTCTGTTGCAGCTTAGGGTCACCCTGTACCTGGTTGACCCTGCCATACAAGGGTTCTAGCGGATTACGTAAATCAGCACCGGCGCGGTTGGTTTCATTCTGATTGCGCTGTTCTGCGGTAAAACGTGCCCAGCCCTTGTCGCCCAGTGCCGTACCAAAATTGGCCGTAACACTTCCCTGAGTACCATCACGCTTGCTGTATTGACCGCCACTTAGTTGCACTTCACCGCCATTTGCACCTTTTTTGAGGATGATGTTGATGACACCGGCAATCGCATCTGAACCATATTGCGCTGCTGCACCATCACGCAAGACTTCTATCTTTTCAATCGAACTGATAGGGATGGTATTCAAATCAGCCGGTGAAGAACCGCGCCCTGCTGTACCATTCACATTCACAACAGCCGAAGTATGCCAGCGCTTGCCATTCACCAGCACCAGGGTCTGGTCAGGCGACAGGCCGCGCAATTGTGCCGGGCGGCTGGCGGAAGTGCCATCTGCCACGGCAGGACGAGGGAAATTCAAGGAAGGCAACAAACGGCTTAATACCGTAGCGAGCTCACCAGAACCTGTGGACTGCAAATCTTTGGAAGTTAATATATCAACCGGCGCTTCAGAATCAGACACAGTACGTTTGATGCTGCGAGTACCAGTCACAATCACGGTGTCTGATTGTGGCGGGATAATTTCTTGTGCCTGTGCAGACATCGCAGATAAGGCAGACATCAATGCTGTAACCAGTAATGCATTACGCCTTTTTGGCAACAATGAAGATGGTGAGGAAAGTAATGTCGAATGCAATGTGGAATATGATGCGGTACTCATGCGCGGTCTCTTTCTATGCTAATGAACTTTGGTTGAACCGATATTACTTCCTTGTGCATAGACGACAAACGATTGTTTTCAGCTTAAAGCATGAAAAAAACATATAAGGAAAAAACGTTTATCTCATCGCCGTTTATCAGGCAAAACGCACGGGTATCCTTTCCAGCAAGCCGCTGCCGTACACTTCTTGCGATTGCATGGCATCCAGATGGATATAGCCTATGTGGCAGTGGCAAGTCGCTTTGCTACAGGTTTCTTTCTTGAGCATGCTGGCCAGCGGGTCTGTAAAGATATTGCCTTTACGGGTCTTGATGAAGTGACAGCGGAACAGGTCACCATTACCTTCGATAGACACCACCTCACTGCCCGCCTTGCAATCTTTACCCATGCTTTCATACCATGGCAGGTTCAACCTGAAGAGGTAATCGATATCTTCCAGGAAAGCGATTTCTTCTTCCGAGTAATAATCAACTTCACGCTTGTAGGCATTGATCCACATATACACATGCTGTGGCAGGCGCTGACGCAGAGAAGTAATTTGCGGGAAATGTTGCTTTAACCCCACTACACCTACGCTATGGCGTATTTGTAATGCGGCTAGTTCATTGCATTTACTGAGGAATTTTTCCTCCGTCACAAAGTCAGGATGATAGGTAGTCCACAAAGCTGTCGTCTGGGTATGGCAACGCGACAGCCATTGTGTATTCCAGGCCAGATTGGTTTGCGCCGCGACCTTGCTCACATGCGGCAGATGCGACAAACGTATCACTGCCTCCTGATACCATTTGCGCACCAGGGCTTCACCATAGGGTGTAATAAACACTTCCATGGGCTGGTCTGCGCTGCTGTTTTGTTCTACCCAGGCGACGAATCTGTCCAGGTCTTTTTTATCCAGCGCCTGCAGTTCGCGGCTGTTTTTTTCTTTGGCAAACGGGCAGTATTCGCAACTGTAATTGCAATCTGTCAGATGGCCACGGTATATGACTTTCAGGCTCATTTGGTGACATACTCCTGCATCTTTTGTTTGACTGCTGGCGAAATAAACCAGTGACCAATAAGATCAGAATAAGCCATACCCTCACCCTGCAACTGCAAGCGTCCGGCGTTCTCTTGCGCCAGATTCATTTCCAGCAGGGTTTGCAATTCAGGAAAATCTGCATAGACATCTTTCCCGTAAATGCTTTGGTAATGCGCACCATCCATCCCTTGCGCCTTCAACAAAGACTTGATCAGATAACGCCGTTTCCTATCATCTTCTGACAGACGTATCCCATAATTCGCCACCATGAAGTCAGCACGTTCTTTGGCTACATAGTTGTCGATGATCGCTGCCACATTCGGTTTGGAGACCGCATATTCCGTCGAGTAATGCACATCTGTCGTGTAAGACCTTGCATTGGTCCCCAAGCCTATCATGCCATCTTCCTGACATGAATATTCTGAACTCTCACGCAAACCAGCTACCGGCTTGCGGAACAGGCGCATGGAGTCTTGCATATAGCCGTTTGCCTGCAAGAAGTCTCGACCGATACGGTAAAGCATGCTGCGTATGTCCCCGCTCTGCGCAATTTGTATGCTGCCATGTTTCTTGAATAGCGAAGTCAGCGGGCGCACATACAAGGGATACAGGAAAATTTCAGTTGGCTGACACTGCACCGCTTTTTGCAGCGATGCCAGCCAAGTTTCCGGCGTTTGCCCAGGAATGCCATAAATCAAATCCAGATTAAAAATCGGGAATTGATAGCTGCTTATTTTTTCGAGCAGTGGCTCCATCATGGTCTCTGGCTGTACCCGCCCTACCGAACGTGCCTCGGATTCGATAAAGCTTTGTATGCCTATGCTGAGACGCTGTACGCCATGTTGCGACAGAAAAGTCAGCTTTTCATCATTGATGGTGTCAGGTGAAATCTCGAAAGAACCTGGCGTGCTTTTCAGATCCACACCAAGCGTATTGGTGTACACCGAGAATAATTGTTCCAGTTGCTTGACATCCAGATGACTGGGCGTACCACCGCCAATGGCATAACCGGCAAAATTGAAATCACCCAGGCTACCCCTTACTACTTCAGCCTCCAACTGGATTTTTTTCAGATACAGACTGACCAGGTCTTCCTTGGGATGCGACACGGTAAACAAATTACAGAACGAACATTTCATGCGGCAAAAAGGAATATGCGTGTAAAGGTACAGCGCATGCTTTTTCTCGGTTGCCCATAACTGTTTTAAATCCATCTTTTCTTCAAAAGTCCTGTACGCTGTTTTATGCGGGTATGAATACAGATAACTTTGAAAACGATTGGTCTCTTCCAGGTAACGGCGAAATGCAAGAGCTATCTCTGTCATGCCAGACTCCCTTTGCGCATATGAAAATTAGCATAAGGGATAGTCCAGACCTTTTCATGTCCCAGTCTATGTCCTGTATAACCATCTTCACCATAGGTAGTGCCGTGGTCAGAACTGATAATCACGAAGGTATCGCGCATTTGATTAAGCGCCTGAAACAAGGGTGGCAACTGACTGTCGATATAACGCAATGCCGCAGCATGACTGGCTACACTGTCACCAACTGCATCAGGCAGGTAATGACAATTGGGTTGATGTAGTGCAGATAAATTCATAAATAAAAAAACTTTTTGATCAAGTTTTTGTTGCAACAACTCTATGGCAAATTCAACTTGATGTCTGGTTGAGTCAGGATCGGTCACGCCAAATTCTTGTTGCCAGTAACTTTCCTGGAACAGATCGGGCAAAACACAAGACAGTGGATTTTGCTTCTTGAAAAACCCCACTCCACCTATGCAGATAGTGCGGTAGCCAATCTCAGAAAAGCCGCTGACGATGTCTGGCGTATCAAAACTGTAGCTGTTCGTACCCGTAGTTTCACTGCCTGCGAACTTCAATGAGAACAGGCGTTCATACACGCCGGGTTTGGCTGGCGTAGGAAGAAAACCAGCAAAGAAAGCACAATGCGATGCATAGGTAAAAGAACCGGGAGCATGGCGTTCTTCCCAGCCTGATGGCAATATACTGGCAAGAAAAGGCGTGCGCCCCGCAGCAAACTCTTGCTCAGCAATGTCATGGCGCAGGGTATCGAGAGTAATGAAGAGGACATTGCTCTTACCAACGATCTGGTTCATGTCATGCATGCCAAAACCTCCTCGAGATCATGGATACCCGATAACTCATGGTCTGGCTTGATAGCGACCGCTTCATTGCCAGGATTGATGAAAACTGTACTTAGCTGCAAGGACATGGCTGGCTGCATATCATTGATGTAGTCATCGCCTATCATGACTACACCGCTATGTCGACAGTGACTTAAGGCATGAAAAAACAAGCGATGATCAGGCTTGGCAAAACCGACTTCAGCAGAAATAAAGACATGTTCAAAATAATCCTCAAGACCTGCCCGATGCAGTTTGCGACGCTGCATGCTTGCAGAACCGTTGGAAATAATGATGAGCTGGTCATCAACAGATAAGCGTTCCAGCATCGCATTAAGCAAGCTATCTGGCTTCACGAAATCTGGCAGTGACATGTGATCTTCCCAAAAGCTTTCTGCGGTATAAGAAAGTTTTGGGAAACGCAATAATAATTCATGACAAAAGAGCTTGCGGTCTTTTCTGCCATGGCAGTCAAGCTCTGCAATTTTTGCATGTACCTGTGACATGTCTTCTTCGGCAAATGCTGCCTGATTCCTGCTGATGAAATCCAGCATGTAAGCATGAAAGGCTGCATCCCTGTCTATCAGGGTATTATCGATATCAAAAACCAGGCTGGATTTCTTTTTGCTAGTCATGGAGCAGCCTCTGTCTTTCCAGGACTGCATTGATTTCTGCCAGATAGGTATTCTCACCATTGTGCAGCAAGTTAGGCAGCAAATCGCCAAAGGCATTGGCTTCCAGCAGCACAGGTGATTTAGCATTTCTGGGTAACAAAATATCCAGCCCGGCGTATAGTGAACGCGGGAAAGCCTGCATGGTTTTTTCTACCAGGGTATCAATCTCTAGCCAGGTCGATGAGGGCAATTCCAGTTCATCCACTGCACAGCGCTGGTTACCCAGATGCAGATTCGTCATGGGCCCACGACTAAGTCTGGCAATTACATGTCTCCGTTGGCCAGCAATACCCATTACCCGCAGATCATAAGAGCTGTCTTCATGCCTGGCCTTGGGTATCCAGTTTTCCACCATAGCACCTTGCGTAAATAAAAAATTCAACATATTTCTTATTTCTTCTCGCGCGGTATATTTTTTTATTTTCAGTGAATTGTAATAACGTTCACCATCTAGACCATGCACGATTTCGACAGTAGAGTAAGCCTGTTCTTTGCCATTTCTTTTATTATGTTCATAGGCAACGATGCCTGATGCAGATGAACTGGAATTCAGCTTGATGAAGAAGCGGCTGTAGGCCTGCTTTTCTGCGTAAGCAAAAAATTCGTCATAACTGGAAAAGACAGGCAAGCTGGGCAGCGTAAGCGCTGGCAATAGTTGCTTGCACAAGGGTTTGTTAAACATGCTGACAATATCATCAGGGTGATTGAACCAGCTCACATTTCCGGCTTGCTGCGCTATGGATTCCATCAATGTGGAAAAACCCTGGAACCATAGTCGAGGGTGATATATCCTGCCGCGTTCATCTTCCAGTGCGCTGGCATTTTCCAAACCACCAAGGGTGAGTATTTTCTTTTCTACGGCAAAGTTTTCACCGGGGGACTCAACCCTGACAGTGTCGCCATCCCTGAATATGTCAGCAAGTTGGCAGCCACCATTCAAGATACTCAGATAAGGGATGACCAGGGCAGCATCCTGCCCTGCTTGCTGCAATGCTTCCTGAAAAAAAAGCACACGCCTGTTTTCAGGGTTGCCTACCAGTACAAAACGGAATTTCTGTTGCATCTGTCTTATTCAGTGACCGCGGGATAACGCCATTCTTCTTCTGTATCTTGCTGGTCAGTGACATCAACCAGGATAGGCATTTTTTTGAATTCTTTGATCATGTCGTTTGATAGATAGTGGTAATGCAAATCCAGTTTCTTAAGCCCTGCTATCTTGTCGCTGTCGAGTAAAGCACGCCCACCATCATCACTGAGTGTGCCCATGGACAAGTCCAAGGTTTCCAGCTGTTCCAGCACGGATGCCTGTGCTATTTCCGTTGCAATCTCATTGGCAATTTCACTATCTACCAAGCCCAGATGTGTCAGTTTTGGGAACAAATCCTTTTGCATGAAAGGGCGCAGATCATCAAGCTTGCCGTCAAAGCCATAATCTTCAACACCGATATAGAGTTGCAAGTATTCGAGATTAGGTAACTGTGCTGTAACTATCGTCTCAATGATTTTATTGGGTAAGCCACCACATTCTATAGTTAATGCTTTCAGGTGTTCATGCTTCAAAGGTAACGTCGACAAAGTCAGATCGGTAGATCCTTTAATATGCAAGCGTTCAAGTGCAGGAAAGGCAGTAAATAATTGGGTGTAGTCAGCCTGGATAATCCAGGATATCTCGCATTCTTCAGAGTCCATGTCACCGACAAACAATTCTTTTAGCTGCGGCAATTTGGCTGGATTTGCAATCAGCAGGTCCAGTGCTTCTTGCGGACTGGTTTCATGCGGTTCTTCCCAGGCGGCGATGACCAGAGACTCTACTTCCGTTGCCTGTGTCGTTTCGAGAAAAGCTGTCACTTTTTCCAGCAATGTCTTGCCTTCTTCTGCTTCGTCATAGCTCACTCCAATGCGGCGCGCTATTTTTTTTGCACTTGCATCGGTTTTTTCTACATAGCCTTTCTTGGTTTTTTCACTCATCAGCTTTTCCATTTCTTTTTGTGCTTTTTCTGGGGTATCAAAGCTGCTGATTTTTTCCTGGCCTGCGGTACCTATCTTGCCGTACTTCACATTCAAGGTATTCGCTTCTATTTCAACTTGCCAAAATTTGTAAGACTTGGAATCCTGATATTCAAAATAATGTTTCATTGCGTGGCACCTCTAAAATGTGCGGTTGGTCTCGCGAAAGAATGATCAACAAATCATTTTTCGTATTAGGAACTGCAAAAATATCTTGTCTTTCATGCTAGATAATCGGTTTCACTATGCACCTTGTCAAGCAAGAAAATCAATTGTTACATAGCACCGTTTTACTATTTATTTTCCTATGAAGAAGTATCAATTTCTCAGACACATTTGCCTGGAAATACTTTTTTCTTCTGACTGTTGCGGCAAAGTAATTAGATCCGCTGCTCTGTGCTTCTCATCGTCGTTCAACATATTTTTAATGAAAATTAGGTACTTTCAAAGTAAACGTGTATATTTCGTCCTGTACTTGCATCAAGTCCTTAATTTGTTGGTCCCAATTCCGCATAGCTTTATCTCTTTGGCTGTTCTGTCTTTTTTCCACTGGTTTTATCACTTGCTTACAAGTCCATTTTGGGCGATTTTGCCCATGGTTTTATCAAAAGGAAAAAAACATGAGTACTCAAACAGGTATAGTTAAATGGTTCAACGATGCTAAGGGCTTCGGCTTTATCGCTCCTGATGCAGGTGGTGCAGATTTGTTCGCCCACTTCCAGGACATACAGTCCAGCGGTTTCAAAAGCCTGAGCGAAAACCAGCGTGTGTCTTTCGAGCGCACAGCCGGTCCTAAAGGCGACAAAGCCAGCAACATCCAAGTTCTGTCCTAATATCAGACCAAGGTCTTTATTGACCTTGTTGGGCAAATCAAATTTGCCCGGTCGCGGCGCTTTTGACTAATTCAGTATTACCGGCCAGTGGCACCATGCAGATAGCATGGGTTGCTGGGGATTAGTCAACCGTATAGCGACACCCTTCATCTGTCAGTGTTTTCGTCTAGTACAAAATACTGATGCGCAGAATGATACTTACCGGCTCTTGGTACCACGCAGATAGCATGGATTGAGAGAAAATGGTATTGTCGTTAAAGGATGCATAGTGCATCCTGTGAACAAGACCGCAGAGTAAGCTCAGCCTACTCCAAAGCGCCTTCATTCTCACCGGCTGGATTTGCATGTATATGTGTATATATGCGAACCGGGAAATGGTGTAGTGAAGTGTTGAAGGATCTCATTCGTGGTACCTCCTGTCGTGGACCGAACTATAGCGGACCAGCAGGAACAGGCAAACACTCCCACATTGCACCGCGCAGATAGCACGGGTGATGCACCAAACAGTGGCACTATGCAGATAGCATAGGTGATTGTCAGTTTGCCGGAATGAATGGAATGCCCACCCCTGGTGGGCTTTTTGCGTTTACGGCTACAGGTTAATTACGAGGGTGGACTCCGGGTGCAACTCATCTATCCAGACAGTCAAGTTGTGCAAGGAGATGAGCTTTGGTCGATTGAGGGCAATAAAATTACCACTGAAACCCATCCCCATTCCAACCATTACGCTGCGCTACCTGCAAGCGGCCCAGAGATGTATGGCGCAAAGCATGCTTTGCAAATTTCCACAAATCTCCCTTTGAAGTGGAGGCGGCTTTACCTACAGAATCTGACGTCCGGCATTGAATATTAAAAGATTCTCAGCCCAGTTCTTTTGCCACCACAGCCACCGATCCCGCATCCGGCAGATGTGAGAGTTGTGCCAGCATGTGGTCTTTGATGGTTTCATTGATTTCATCAAAACGCGCTGGCGCCAGATTCAAAGCGGTGGCGATATCGCGTACGGCCTGGGTTTCAGCATCGCTGAATGTACCATCGGCAAAACCTGTCATGACGCTGAGTGCGACGACCATTTCGCGCTCCTGCTCGGTCACAAAGTCGCTTGCTGCCAGTGTGTAGGCGTCGGAAGCGGCTAGCAACTCATCAAAGGATGCATGGCTAGCCGTGCTGATGCTGCCGTCATAAAAACTCTTGATCAAGGCAACTTCCGCAGGGTGGATGCCGTCTGTTTTTGCTACCTGCAACATGATTTTGCTGGCGGCGGTGATGGCACTATCACTCAGGGATTGCGGTGCGAAAAATGGAAACATGGTTTTCTCCTGGATATAGATTGAATTTAAATAGCGCTGCGCAAGACTTGCAATTGCTGCTGCACTTCTTGCGGCGTCATATTCTTGAAGCGGTCCGGCAACATGGAGCGACGTGAAGTTTCAAACACGGCCAGCATTTCCATGAAGGCAATCATTTGGGTTTCTTGTGGTGGCATGAAGTCAGCCACGGCCATCTCGAAAATTGCAGAAGTAATTTCACCATCACCACGCTTGGCAAACTCCAGCGCCAGCAGTGCCACAGCTTCCAGATCCGCATTCGAATAACCACGCAAGACATCAAACACTGGCAAAGTATTGGCCCAGTCTATCGAGCATTTGACATCATAACGGCTGAGTATGGCTTTGACGATGTCAGCGCGTTCAGTCGCGGTATCGGCATAAAAGAAAGGGATTTTCCTGTCCAGGCGGCCTGGGCGTTTGATATCGGTATCGAGCTTGTCAGGACGATTGGTCATGAGGATGAACAAAACCTTGCCACGGTTCTCGGTATCAGACATGAACTCTTTGAGACGGGCAATCACGCGTGAGCTGGTGCCGCCGTCAGAATCATCGCCCTGCTTGCCAAAGCTGCGGTCACCTTCATCAATGACCACGGCGATAGGGCCCATGGCCTTGACTGCGTTCAGCACACGCTCCAGATTGGCTTCCGTCGAACCCACCCATTTCGAGCGGAAATTCTTCAGGCTCACGCCCGACAATCCAGCCTCTTTCAAGAAAGCCTTGATGACAAAGGTCTTGCCCGCGCCCATCGCACCCACTGCCAGCAAACCCATGGGTGAGCGTGCCTTGTCGCCGGACTTGATGGCCTTGGCAATTTCCATCAATTCTGTCTTGATGTTCTCATTGCCACCGACAGCGCTGAGATCATGCTTGGGTTCGATAAACTCGATCAGGCCAGCGCATTCTTTTTCTATCAGTTCGCGCTTGCGCTTGCGCACTATTTCCATCATCTCGGAATAGGGATCGACATCGATATCCACAACCAGGGTCTTGCCCGGGTCTATCAGGTGGGCAATTTCTTCCGGTGTCATACCTGCGGTAATGGCAGATAATTTTGCCGCCCGGTCTTCAGCATTGGCCTGCCCTTGCAAAAGGCTGGCGATGAGCTTGGTGCGTTCTGCTTCACGCAAACCTTGCGGGCCTTCAGCCGCGACGATGCTGCTCAGTTGTATCACGCGCAAACCGGCAGTTTGCTTGGCCAGCAATTTGACTTGCTGCTCTTCCATCTTGGGGGCGTAATGCCTGACTGCTATTTCGCGTTCCGCTTCTTGCGGGATAGGCACTTCTACTGCCGCCACCTTGGGATTGGACATGATCGCCTGATTGATCTCGGCCAGCGATTCACACAGCAGGATAACGACATTGTCTTTTTGCGCCAGCGCATCATCGAGTGACCAGCGATGCAGGGTGGTAAAAGCAATGCGGTCTTCCAGGGACATCATTTGCGGGTCGCCATTCGGAAAGATCGTGCCTGCATAAGGAAAGATCACGGCATTCGACGCATGTTCACGCATGCGGCGTTCTACCGATTCAAAGATGCCCGGCAAACCCTTGTCAGCCAGATAGCCGTACAAAACTTCTTTCTCTTCTGTCATTGCGCCCTGTAAGAAACGTACACCGCGGTCAAGGCTGATTTCCATGATGCGGTTTTTGTTTTCCTTCAGCAGAACCTGGGACAAGAATTCAGACATGCCATGGGCGATGCCATCGACGAGATAGCGGTCAAATACATTGCCATACAAGACGAAGACAGAAGCCTCGCCCGCCAGATATTTTTGTCTCAGCTGTTCTGCCCATGCGGGCAGTATGCGCTTGCTAGTGCCAGGTTCGATCATGGATGTCTGCTCTGTCTCTTTGCTTGAATTATTCACTGTTGACACTAAATGTACAACCAGTTACATGGTCTTGCCGCCAGCATTGTTCGCTTCTGCCTGGCCAGCCCTGGCTCTTTTCATGTCTTCCAGTTGCTGCTTGGCTGTCACTGCACCACTGCCCTGGCGGAGTTTTGCCAGACGCACATCAAGGTCTGAACTACGCAATTCCTGGCCCAGGTTAGCTTCGGCCACGGTGTTCTTGATATGGTCACGCACATTGCTGAGCGCCTTGACTTCGGCATCGACAGACAAGCCTTCGAGCTGGTTCTGTATCGACACCCGTGCTTGTGCGCTGTGCATCTGCGCCAGCATGCGGTCTTTTTCTGCCTTCAGTTTGTCGATCTCGCCTTTGACTTGCAGCAGTGAATCCTTGGCATCGTCGGCATCGGTCTGGGCGACTTTCATATCATCCTGCAAAGCAGCGACACTGGCATCCAGGGCATTTTTCTTTTGTATCAGCACGACTGCCAGATCATCCTGATTGGTCGCAATAGCGCCTTCAAGATCAGCAGTAATGGATGCCAGTTCGGTTTGTTCAGACTTCAGGCGCGCTTCCACGTCCTGGCGGCGGCGTATGATGGCGGCAGTGGCGGCCTTGAGCTTGGTGTACTTGCTGATCATGGAATCGATGGAATTCTGATAGGCGATTTCCGGGTGGCGTTTTTCCACATCGGTAATCCACAATGAGACGAAGCCTGACCAAAGATTGGATAAGCGGGCGATGAAATTGCTGTCAGACATATTGATCCTCTTTTAGGTAAATAACTAAGCGTGAACTGAGCGTGAATTGACTATAAATTGATCATGAGTTGATCATGAGTTGATCGTGTTATCGAACTATCGCTTCGAAAAAAGTTTTGTGATGCCTGGCAAAAGTCTGGAAGCCATGATCCAGGCTGGCACGCATGGCTGCATGTTCTTTTTTGGGACTATAAGTAAAGGCCAGTTCAGCACCTTTGGTAGCCCATTCAAAATGGTCAGCCTCGGCTGCACCGCCATGGCCACTATGTATCTGCAACCATTGATAGCATGGATGACTTTGACCCGCAATTTCCTGCTTGGATTTTTTCAGGAAACGAGTCACTTCTTTTTGTTCTTTGCGCAGGTATTCATCGATCATCGAAAACTCGCGGTCAGCCAGGATTTCGGACCCAAGATGATAGCCTATGGCTGCCATGATGGCATCCCTGTTGTCTTCACTGCCATTGCCATAACCCTGAGCGACCTTGGCATTCAGGGTCTTTAGCCAGGCGGGTTCATTGAGCATTTTATTCAGCTCGGCAGTGGAAGCTGCATAACCCTGCTGACGTGCGTAAAGCAATATGCCAGCCAGAGTTGCCTGCGCCAGGCAGCGGTGGGTATCGCGGTATTCAGTATCGCGGTCATCGAATTCGTCACGCGCGGCATCAAAGAAAAAGCTCGCGATAAAGACACTACGGTCGTTGAGCAAGCGTTCTGGCACGGTCTGATCGACAAACATGGTACGCGAGCGGCCTATCTTGCCGGATAGTGAAGCCACGCCAGAACCGAAAAAACCATTCCAGCTGGTATAGCGGGCAAAGAAGCGCAACAAGCCCACCGCACCCTCTTCACCAGCGAGATTCAGCGCATTTTTTACCCTTGACTGTGCCAGATCAAAGTCTGCCAGCCCCTGTAAATCTTCCTGCGTGATGATGCTGTATTCCATGATGTTCGCTTTCCCGTATTTACTACGTATTTTTTACTGCGTATTTTTTTGTGCCTGCGGCTGTACTTTTATACCGGTTGCAACACGGCTTTGCTTGCGGTTTTCCAGCTCTTGCGAAATCACCGGCATGGTATCGCGCAAGGCCCCTTCGAGTTCAGCTTCCAGGTCTTCTTCCAACCCCAGCTTGGCGATCGATTCTGCCAGTTTGGAATCATCATCGGATGACGTTGGTGCAGTCATGATGGTCTGGTAAATTTCATCCATCTGGTCGGGCATGGAAATGATGGCTGCCTCTATCGCCGCCTTGCGACTGAGCATGCGGCGCTGGCGCGTGATCAGGGAAAGATAATCATTGCGCGCCTTTTGCAATTGCAACTGATCCATGCCTGGTTTGATATCCTGTAAATCCTGATCGATGCGCTCCAGGCGTGTTTCCACTTCTTTCATATTGACGGAATTGGCCCGCTCTTCTATGACCGTCAGGGCCAGCCACATACTCAGGTAATCGAGGGTCGCATCATCAAGTTTTTCGACATCGTTCATGGACAAACTGGTGCGGCTGTCACTGGCATATTGGTAAAGGGAAGCGACATGCTGCAACATGCGTTGATAGGCATCCATGGAGCCAAATACTTTGAAAGCAATGCCTTCGCGTTTGTGGATTTCTTCCAGGAAGTGCTGTCTGGAAGCAGCTCTCTCTTGCTCCCTGTATTTCTTGTCGACAGTAGCCCGAAAATTTTCTGAGTACGGTATGAACATGGCGGCTATGGTCTCCCCGGCCACCAGGCCTATCAACGGAATCAGCGCAGCATTGAAGCCATAGGGTATGGACAGCAATACGCTGGCGGCAACCGTGCCCAGCACGGCAAAGATATTGCCCTGGCTGTACAGCATTTCCTTCACATATGAAACTTGTTTGATCTGCACGTTCGTTATTTCAATTCGTTATTTCAAATGGTGACTCTGAGGGTACCGCGTCCGGCGCTGAATTTGTGTAATTGGGACAGCACTCTTTCCTGCATGGTGACTGCCTCGGTAGAACGCTGCCATACGGCCGAACGCGGGCGGCTCTCGGTAATTTCAAAGTCGTCCGCGATCTTGGCAGGCTGGGTAGAAAGCACGATGACACGGTCACCCAGCAGCAAGGCCTCAGTCACGTCATGCGTGACGAAGACGATCAGGCAGGGGCTGGTCTTGTGCAGGGTAATCAGCAGTTGCTGCATTTCTTCACGGGTTTGTGCATCCAATGCGCCGAAGGGTTCATCCATGAGCAAGATACGTGGGCGCAACACCAGTGCCCGCGCCAAAGCCACCCGCTGATTTTGCCCGCCTGATAATTGTGCAGACGAGAGATTTTTTTTATCTGTCAGCCCTACTGCTTCCAGCATGTCATCTACACGTTTTTTCCATTCAGCTTCAGGGAATTTTTTCTTCCACAAATCCAGGCGAAACGGGAAAGCAACATTTTCATAGACGGTCAGGTCAGGCCGGTTGGCGTAGCGCTGGAACACCATGACGGCATCATCATGCGGGCCATCACATGCTTCGCCATTGATGTGCACAGAACCGGAGGTGGGTGACTGCACGCCAAAAGGACGCACGCCCCCCATCATGTGCAGCAAGGTGCTTTTGCCGCAACCGGAAGGACCCAGCAGCATATTGATGGTGGGCTTGTCGAAAGACAGACTGATACCATCAATGACGCGGGTGACAGGGCCGTCTGCATTGGCATATTCCTGCACGATTTCATTGAGTTGCAGGCTGATGTCGGTGGTCGTCGTCATGGTGTTGGTAGCGCCGTTGTCAGTCATGGTGTTCGTCATAGTATCCTGGCTCACTGTGAGGTTTCCCAAGGATAGAGTTTTCTTTTCAACAAACGCATTAACTGGTAAGTCACCAGTGCCAGCGCAATGATGACGATGATGCCCGCAAATACCTGGTCCATGGCGCTGAAGCGGCGGGCATTCTGTATCAGTTGGCCCAGGCCTTCACGGGCATTGACGTATTCAGCCACCGTAATATACGTCCACATGACCGAGATACTGACGACAACAGCGTCAGCAATACGCGGCATGGCCATGGGCAGCACGGCTTTTGTGATGCATTCCCAGGGTGTGGCACCCAGGTCACGAGCGCTGATGTAATAGCTTTGTGGTACGGCCTGTATGGCATCGCGCACCATGGGCACCAGATACACTACGGCACCGATAAACAAGAAGGCGATCTTCATGACCTCGCCTATACCCAGCCACATGACCAGGATGGGCAACAAGGCGACTACCGGTGCTGAACGGAAAGGGTCAATCAGTGGCGACAGCAAGGCATTCAAACGCGGTGCTGCGCCCATCATGACACCGACAGGTATGCCGATAGCGATCACCAGCAGGCCAGCCGCAAATACCCGGCCCGCCGACCACAGGGTGGCATTGAACAACATGCTGTTACCCTCATTCCATGAGAGGTAGAGCATGGCTTGTGCCACCGCCCACGGCGATGGCAATCTTGTCGCACTCACCGCGCCTGATGCCGCAAGCGCAGCCCACAACACCAGCACCGTGGCCACAGATGCGATACCCAACTGGCGTCGCAAGCCTGCTGCCATAGGGGAATACGGATTCCAGAATGTCGTCATGATGCTTAACGTGCAAAAACGCCGATGCGGGTAGTACGGTTCAGACCACGACAATCCTCCAGTGCCAGGCCATCTGCTGCCGGATTAGCTTCATTACACAAAGGTTTGTCAGGGCCGTTACCAACGATTTTGAAACGTGCTTTAGGGAATTCCCATTGCTCATTCAGATACTTCACCACCGCCGCAGCACGGGCCTGCGACAGGCGCAGGTTGGAGTCCCGCGCACCGACACCGTCACTATTGCCGCTGACTTCGAAATAAGCGCTGCCATTATTTTCTATGAAGGGCACCATTTCTGTATCCACCACGCGCTGGGCTTTCTTGGTCAACTCAGCACTGCCGGTAGCAAAACCGACGGTGACTGGCTTGGTGACGCTGGCTGCCTGTTGGGTGGCTGCCTTTTGTGCAGTTTCAGTAAACTGATATTGCGGTTTGGCTGCGGCTGTTTCCACTGCCGTATTCTTGGCCAGCATGGCCTTGATGAAGCGGTAGTCAAAACTCTCTTGCGGATTAACGACTGGCGATTTTGGATTCGCCAATGCACCCGCCGCACGGTAGATGGCATCAAAACGACGGTACACACGATCATAGTGATTGGTGCCACCAACCAGACCCAGAATACGGGCATTGTCTTCCAGACCTGTCCATACCAGATTACTGAACAGGGACTTGATGAAAGGCTTGCCTTCCTGCTTGGCCAGCAGTTTAAAGAATTCTTCGGTATTGACCAGGGCATCAACTGCATTGTCAGGTTTTGCTCTGGCCTGTGTCACGCCTTCCATCCAGCCTTCAACAAATTTCTGGATGACAGGGATATTCTCTTCTTTTGCCAGTACGCGGCTGTCACACACCATGATGTCAAAAATCAGGTTGGTGGCGGTCTTGGTGGAATACACGACATGACCACCTTTGACATTGCGCAAGGCCAGCGACAGGTCAGGGTCCCATAACGCTGCAGCATCGACGTTGCCGGATTCCAGCGCAGCGCGCACGCCAGCCGTACCTTCATCGGCATTGATGAAGACAAACTTGACGCTTTCTTTCTTGCGTGCCGTCATGGAAGAATTTTCTATCGCATCGATCAACATACCATGCGAAGGGGTGAACTGCAGTACTGCGACCGAATGTCCAGCCAGGTCTTCTACCGTGCGTATGCTACCGTCTTTGGCGATGACGGCATCAGCGCCCTGGGTATTATCAACAACCATCACGGCTCGCGCATCCAGACCGGCATTGCGCAAATTAGGTTGCTCCTGCGCCCATGAGTCAGAAGTACGCCATGCACATTGCGCAGCGCCGGATTCAAACACGGTTGCCAGCGCCGGGATATCATCCTGGATGACGAACTGCATATTCACGCCCTTGGCTGCATACACAGAATTGGGCTGGGTAGTCAGGCTATTACCATTGGCAACCAGCGCAGGCGCATAACCATGGAAGCTAACGATGCTGACCTTCAAGGGATTGCCGCTAGAACCGAGTGGCCCGCTGCCAGACACTGGCGCAGGAGCAGGCTTGCCAGAAGGCGCCACGCCATTGGCTTTGCCGCTTGCAGGTGCGCTGGCAGAGACTGTCGCGCCGGATTTTGCATCAGCCCGGTTGGCCCACCAGTCCTTGAGTGCCAGATTCCAGGCCGCAGAGCCTGCGGCTCCGAGGATAATCACTGCAATAAGTCCTTTAGCAAGAGGGCTAGCTGTAGCCATGGTCATTCCTTGATGATGTGTTGTTAGTCAGTGTGAGTTCAGTGTAAGTTCATTCCGGATAGGTCAGAACTCAGTGTGAAAATTGCGCAGGGATTTCACGCAATCTTTCTACTTCTGTCTGCAAGCGCTTTACTTCGCGCTCACAGCTTTCCATTGCGGCTTGTTGACCACTTTCCAGATTGGTGATCTGTTCTGCAGTTTTCTGTATTTCGCGTGCCAGTAGTCTTTCCATTTCGGCGATCTGCTTGCGGATTTCTGTGACAGCTCTTTCTTCTGCCTCTTTCAAATCAGCGACTTCGGTAATCACTTGCTGCTGGTTGGCAGCAAGTTGCGATTCCAATGCTTTTTGATAGTCTTCCAGTGCAGCGATTTTTCTTTGGGCATCGATGATGGAATCATCGATAGTCCAGTTATCGTCCGCCGCATCCATGGCGTGCACCGCTGCCTTGCGGGTGGCTTCGTCCATGGCGCGCAAACCGTCAAGTAATCTGAGCAGGCGTTCAGCCGGAAAAGGAGAATCTGGTATTTGGGCGCTTTTGAAGATATCGTCAAAAGACTTGCCCTCGGCAACGTCAGCCGCCGCGTATGCTATAGGTGGGGCGTTGGGTGGAGCTAAAGAAGTACCAGTATCGCTTGTGTCTGGCAGAGGCGGCGGATTTTCAGTGGCGAATTCGCTTACTACCGGTTCTTCTACCGGGTCAACACCGTGCAGCTTCATTTTTTCTTCATCAGACAGGTCGACCAGCTTGGCAGCAGCCAGAAACTTCAGGATACCTTTCACGCGAATTACCTCTTCAGAAAAAACTATGTGTGCAACAAGATACAACAGGCTGGCATAAATTGCCACTTTGATTGCATGCATTGAGCAGTTGTAAACCCGGTTTTTGTCTCTGGGAGAACACAGTATTATCTGTCCATTGTGCGTGTAGTGCAGCATGTGTGGGAGTACGCTTAAAAATCAATAGTGATTTAATAATATATCTCTGCCTTTACCCTCCCTTTATTGACTTTATTTCCTTTTGGCAATCATTCTAAGGGAGCTGTTTGCGCATGCGACTTAATGGTGCAACTACACCCTCTGGCAAATCCAGATCAAAGCGTTCAAACACAGTAAAACCGCAGGCCAGGTAAAGCGGTTCACCGGGCATGGTGGCTGCCAACTCCAGTGAAGTAAATCCCGCCGCCTGCGCCTGGGTGCTGCAATGCTCGAGCAAAATACGGCCCAGTCCGCGGCGTGCTGCCTTTGGTTCTACAAAAAATGCACGTATGCGGGCTGCATCTGTCGCCGGATCAAGCAACTTATCTACGCCATGCTTGGCCTGGTCGCCACCGAACAGCGTCTTGCGCTTGCTCCAGCCACCGCAGGCCAGCATGCTACCCTGCTCTTCAATGACAAAATAAGTCTGGTCATGGATGAGCTGGGTGTCAACACCAAACACATGCGTGAGCAAGGCTTGCGCCTGCTCTGGCGCATAAAACGGCGTGCTTAACTGTATTGCCGACCTGGCGATCAAGGCCTGCATGGCGGCGATGTCGGCTTCAGTAGCGCAGCGTATCGTCAAATTTTCATCCATCACTTTTTCCTTTCCCTCTCAGCGGTGTATATCCCTGGGACCACAGTCATCACTGAACTATAAGTCCGCAAGATTTGTCAAATGCCTTCATGTTAAGGTGAGCACCTTGCTGAGCAAGTCCCTGCTTGATTATCTCAATGATATATACAAGGCAGCATCAGGAAACTGAAAGACCATCATACGGGAACTCATCAAAAAACAAGATAGCTCAACAATCCAAGAACAGGATGAAACCATGCAAACAAAAATCGTAGAAATAGAAAACTTCCAGATCAGCGGTTTGCAAGTGCGCACCCGCAATGCTGATGAGGCCAATGACACCAATAATGTCACTGGAAAGATAGGCCCTTTGTGGGGGCAATTCTTTGCCAAGAATTTACCAGAAACTTTGCCAGCAAAAACCGGTGATGGAAAAATCTATGGCGTATATTCAAATTATGAAAGCGATGCGAATGGCTTGTTCAACGTGACTGCCGGTGTCGCCGTGATGGCAGCTTCGGCAGAACTGGCCAATGTCAGCATCGCTGCCGGGCGTTATATGGTATTTGAATGCCAAGGCGAAATGCCTGCTGCCATCATAGAGGGATGGGGCAAGGTCTGGTCTTATTTTTCGGGTGAGACAGAATACCAGCGCAGCTATCTGACTGACTTTGAAGAATATCAGGGTCCTGCACAAGCCGCCATCTACATCGGTATAAAATAAGCGCCACTTTATTATCCTGAGGCCAGCATGTCCGTATTGTCCACCAATCCAGCCCTGCAAGTCAGTTATGAACGCCGACTTTCGCGCGTCACCAATTACCTGCATGCGCATCTGGATGAAGACCTGGATTTGAACAAACTGGCCGACATTGCCTGCATGTCGCCGTATCACTGGCACCGTATCTATCGCGCCATTCATGGAGAAAGTGTAGTGGCGACAGTCAAGCGCCTGCGCCTGCAAAGAGCGGCCACCCTGCTGGCGCGCAGCGATATGACGATAGATAAAATCGCAGAATTTTCTGGCTATCCCAACCTGCAATCCTTCACCCGCATTTTTGCGTCGGTCTATGGGCAACCTCCAGCACGTTACCGCAAGGAAGGCAGCCACCAGCAAATCCCGCTGCCGGATGCACTCAGTGCTGACCTGCATTTTCCGGTCAGCATCACCAGCATCGCACCTGTGCAATTACTGAGTATAGACAATACTGGCAGCTACATGGGCATCAGCAAGACTTTCGACATCCTGAATGGCTGCGCAGCCTCACGACAATTGTTCAGGGAAGACACGCGCTGGATAGGGATTTACTATGATGACGCAATGACGGTAGATGAAGACAAGTTGCGCTCCAAAGCCTGCATCAGTGCACCACAGCCTTTGCCTGAACAGGCATTGCAAGCGCCTTTGTCTTTGACTGAACTACGCGGTGGTCAATATGCCGTGCTGACTTACAAAGGGCCTTACTCTGACATGCAGCCAGTGTATCGCTGGTTCTTTGGCGTATGGCTGCCGGCATCCGGGCAAGAAATCGATGACGCACCACCGTTTGAAGAGTACCTTAACAACCCGCGCGACACAGCACCCGCAGATTTATTGAGCAATATCTACATGCCCTTGCGTTAGAACTCATTTCATAAACAGGATGAAATTGCGGGCAAACACTGACAATCCATATCATGCTTGCCCAATCTGACGATGCGATAAAACTTAACCAGGCATATCACCCTTGCGCGTCACTTTGCCAGAGCCACCAATGGATTTACTGATTTTTGGGTCGCCGTAATAGCTGACATCGCCAGAGCCACCTATGCTGACATCCAGCCTGTCCTTGGCCCAGACCTGAGCCGCCCCTGAACCGCCTATTTTTATCTTGATGTTGCGCGCTTCCAGTGTGCCTAGCTTGATATCGCCGGAGCCGCCGATAGTGCCAGCCACTTCATTGACATTGCCAGCAGCGACGAAATTGCCACTGCCGCCGATGGTGACGCTCAGGCTATCTGCCTGAAGGTCCTTGATTTGTATATCGCCTGAACCACCTATTTTGGCTTGCAATTCTTTGGTGGCCAGCTTGCCGGTCCAGACTTTTCCAGAACCACTGACGGCGATCTTGTCCAGGTTTTTGCAATACACCACGATATTCATGGTTCTGGTTTTGGGATAGGTATTTTTTTCTGCGCTGCGGATTTTCAAGTGCCCGCTCTCTACCACGGTTTCAACCAGGGCCTGCAGGTTGTCGTCAGTCTCTATCTGCACGCCTTCCTTGTCGCCCTGGCGTAATTCCAGTCTGGCGGGCAAAGCCAGGTCTATGCCAGAAAAGCCGCTGATGACGCGGTCTTGTTTCTGGATATTGCCTGAACCTTCTACTGTATTTCCTTTGAACCAGCCATCTGACCAGCCGGCAGCAGCAGGCAGACTGACCAATGCCAGCAAGGCAGCCAGGACGTAGCGGCGGGAAATCGGGGTTTTCATCATAGTTTCCTTAATATTGTTGCCTTAAGACTATGATGCACAGGCTAAGTTCCTGAAAAAGATAACTATCTGCCAGGCAATTGCACTGGCTACCTGTAAAAAGGATGACTTAATGGAATAACTTAATGGGATAACTTAATGGGATGACTTATTTGGGCTGGGGTTTGGGCGCGCTATCGTTTTTTGCAGGTTGGGTTTTCAGGGGCTTGATGGTCACTACCTTGCCCTTGCTTTTGCAGGGGTTGTCTGACCAGACAACCCGGCCATCAACTTCACAACGAAATACCGGTGTTTGTGCTGAAGATAAAATAGGAAACAACAGAGAAAATACCAGGAGGAAAGATTTTTTCATAAAAACTCAGGTGAGGAATGCGCGCATTATTATATCCTGCATTTTGTTTTCTTTTTTGCATCTTCGTGACAGATTTGCAAATTGGGCATGAATCAACGCTCCGCAAGTAAGGCGAAGCAATTTCTCAAAAACATTTATGATGCGCTGCACGATGAACAATTACTTCGCTATGGAACGTTTGTCCGGCCTGGCGGTCTTAACTCTTTTCCTCTGGAGACTCTGTATGAAACAATTTTTGCTCGCCATGGGCCTGATCACAGGTTTGGCATGCAGCCAGGCAGCGCTGGCCGACGATGCCTTGAAGGCGGCTATTGCCGGACAACAACGAACGCCTGCCAATGCGATACGTGACAGTGCCCGTCACCCGTATGAAACCCTGACTTTCTTTGGTATCAAACCAACGATGACGGTAGTGGAACTGTCGCCAGGCGGTGGCTGGTATACAGAAATCCTGGCACAGTACCTGCGCGATAATGGCAAGATGATCGTCGCCCTGAATGATCCTGCAGCCAGCAAGGGTGCGGCCAGCTTCAAGCAAAAACTGGATGCTACACCAGCAGTATATGGCAAGGTGCAGATGGGCGTTTTCTCTCCACCAGCCAAGCTTAATTATGCCGACAAGGGGACAGTTGATATGGTGCTGACTTTCAGGAACATCCATAACTGGATAGACAATGGTGAACCCGCCATGAAAGCCTTGTTCCAGAGCGCCTATGACAGTCTGAAACCAGGTGGTGTATTTGGCGTGGTAGAACATCGTCTGCCAGCCAGCAAAACCCAGGATGCAAAAGCCAGCACTGGCTATGTGCATGAAAGCTATGTCATCAAACTGGCTGAAAGCGTGGGCTTTAAACTGGCGGGGAAATCTGAAGTCAATGCCAACCCTAAAGACAATGCTGATCATGAAAACGGTGTCTGGGCTTTGCCACCCACCTTTGCCAACAAGGATAAGGACAAGGCGCAATACGAAGCCATCGGTGAAAGCGACAGGATGACGCTGAAGTTCGTCAAGTCTTAAGACGCTCAGCGTAACTGGTAAGTCTGGCGGTAACAGCTTATGATGGTTGTTACCGCCTTTTCCTTTTTGGAACGACCATGTTCAAACAATACCTGTTGCTGATAGTGTCCTGTGCCAGCATGGCTGCATATGGCGCTGACAAATACGTGGTCGACCAGGAACACACTTTCAGCAATTTTGAATACAAGCACTGGGGCTTGTCCTTACAGCGCGGCCGTTTCGATAAAAACAGCGGCAGTATTGAACTGGATATGGATAACAAAACTGGCAGCTTGCAAATTGCCATCGATGCGGCTTCCATCAATACCGGTTCAGACACCTTCAACAAAATCCTGCGTTCGGACAATTTTTTTAATATTGAAAAATATCCAAAGATCTCTTTTCAGTCGAACAAGATGATCTTCAATGAAGACCAGTTGGTGCAGGTGGAAGGTGATTTGACCATCAAGGATGTCACCCGCAAGGTGACCGTGGATATCACGCAATTTGAATGCCGCTTCATGATCCTGTATCTAAAACGTGCCTGCGGTGCGAATGGTAATACCAAGATCCTGCGCAGCGATTATGGTGTGGGCCGCTATGTCCCGTTTGTCAGTGATGAAGTGACTTTGTCATTCAGTGTTGAGGCGATTAAAGAATAGTGGAAAAGAGATATTTTGATGATGGCAGACATGCTGCAACCGAGCCTCACCGCCTCTGGAGGGACTATTACGTATACCGGATCACAATTGCACCAGCTACTGCCAGCATGATCGCGGCGAGTCGTCTGGCAGAAATTTTCTCATGCAGGACCCAGGCCGCAATCGCCGTGGCAAACAATATCGAAGTTTCACGCAAGGCAGCAATGGCGGCCACCGGGGCCAGGGTCATGGCCCACAATGCCAGTCCGTAAGAGGCAACTGAAGCTGTACCGCCGGCTATGCCCAGGAAATATTTCCCTCTGATATAAGCGAAAAATACCTGCCTGCCCCTGAGTATGACGACAGTCAATAACACCAGTGCAGTCAGCAAAAAAATCCACATGGTATACGCAGCAGGCGCACCCGACTTGCGTACGCCTATACCGTCCACCACCGTGTAGGCTGCGATGAAACAGGCATTTAGCAAAGCGAAACCACGGCTAGCTATTGCCTGAGATTCGTCTCCGGCCTTTGTCTGACCGGAGAGGCTTAAACCGAGTATGCCAAGCACCAGCATACCCAACCCCAGCCAGCGTAATGCGGGCACAGCCTCGCCGATGACACTGCCACTGACCAGTGCCACCAGCAAGGGCGCTGTGCCACGCATGATAGGGTAAGCCTGGCTCATGTCGCCATGACGGTAGGCTGCTGCCAATAAATAGAAGTACACCACTTGCAAAGCGACTGAAGCCAGCATGAACAACCAGCTTTCAAATGCTGGCTGACTAACAAAAGGCAAAACCAATGCACAAACCAGACCGGCACCAGAAGTCACCAATACCGTATTAAAGTATTTGTTGGCACCCACCTTGATCACCGCATTCCAGACGGCATGCAGGAAGGCAGCAAACAAAACAATAGAGAGGACTAAGCTAGACATACCAATTCAAACATCGTGAGCAGCGTTTGTGTTAACAATCACTTACCCACTTTAACATTGCTTGTAAAGAATTTCCTGCACTCAATCCAAAACGACAATATTTAGCTTGCCTCTATCCAGATTGTTGCCGGAATTTTCATATCCAGTAAATTTCAATTGTCCTGTTTTACCATCCCATGACATGGCTGAGCCATCATAGGGGTTACGCAATGCAGGCGGTGCGCTGGCCAGATAAGCGGGTCTATCTGCATTCGCAATTTTTTTGCGCAAGATATCGACTTGCAAACTGACCAGGCGCAGATAGGCGTCAGTATCCCTGCTCTTGTCGATATAACTTCCAATGCGGGCATCATCAGGCACAGCTATTTGCATCAGTATTTTCCCGACCGGGTTATAGGCAGAATTGAGATAGTAAGAAATCCCGTTGCCGCTTAACTCTTGATGCAGACTTATTAAACGATTTTTCGTGTAACTGGCATCAACGGAAGGATTTTCTGCGGCTGCGATGATCAATGACCCGTTCTTGGCCGCCATATTGGATGTTGCATTGGGCTGAAAAGTTTGCTCACCCAGCAAATTCAGGGGCCATGGAGCGTTGCCAGGATTATCTTTGATGAGCGCAAATGAAGCGAGCAGATTTTGTGAGAAATTCGCCTGCACGCGTGCTTCATATAAGAAAGCGCGCTTCAAAGTCTTTTCTTCCTCCGCCATAGGGCGCACCAGGCTGCTGATGCGTTCTGCATATTGTTCCAGCAGCGCCGGATATACCACCACCAGTTCACTGACAGTGCGTGCCTGCTTGCGTATCGCTGCCTGCAACACCATTTTAGAAATCAGGCTGGAACTGTTTTTCAGTATCAGCCTGAGATAAGCGTTATTGCTTTCCAACAGTTGCAAACCGGTATCTGCTTTGCCATCTGCGATATCAAAACTTGCCTGTGTCAACAGCAAATCTATTGCATGAGTTACACTAATATAAGCAGGTATTCTTGCGGCGAAAGACGGTATCAGATGCTCTTCATAATTACCCATAGTCCGCATCAGGGTATAGCGTTCTGTCAATACCTGATTGGCCGCGATTTGTGGAGATAATTCAACACGTTTCGCCAAATCCAGCTTCACGCAGTTTTGTATGGTTTTCTCGCAACGGTTATTGTTCCAGCTAAACGAGACATATTCCCCTTTGAATTGTGGATGAGGCAGGCTTTCATAAGCCGCTTTATCTTTCTGGTACAGGGCATGTTCAGCCTTGACATTCTCTATACCGGTTTTTAACAGATCGCTACCCAGCGGAGCACGCATCGCTTCCATGATATAAAACCCATTCTGCGCATCAGGCACCTGGTATTGCTGGTCCCGCAGAAAGACTTGCGCTTCTGGTGTCAGCGCTTCGTCTTTCCAGTTGATGGCGGCAAAAGTTATGATCAACAGTAAAATAATCGATAAAATAGCCAGGACAATTTTCAGCGCCCAGCGTCCCACAGTTTTTAGTTTTTGAAATTGAGCGGGATTGATTTGTCCGTTGTTACCAGCGTGCGCGTTTGGCATAGATAATTTTCAGTTGCTTAATCAACACATTTATCATGGCCGGACATATCATTACAAACTACGTGCGAATTATCTTTATGCCGTTGCGCTTCGTCCACGGTTAAATGGCAAAAAAAATACCGTTTATTTGATCGTAGCTGTTAAAAAAATACACCCATGCCCCCTGAAACCAGGCCGCCCATATTACGCGCCACCCTGTCAACTGACTACGCAGTTATCGCCACCTGGATAAACAATGCACAGGCCTGTGCCCGCTGGGCTGGCCCGCAGTTGCCCTATCCATTCGCCAGTGCTGACTTACCAGCCTTGCTGGCAAAGCCACAGGCGCATGACCTGGTTCTGATTGACGCGAAAGAGGATGTGGTTGGGTTTGCCCAATTTTGGCAACGGGATGAGCGCCGTACGCACCTTGGCCGCATCATCGTTTCGCCCGCAGCACGCAGTCTGGGTTATGGCAGATTATTGTGCGAACAATTGATGCGGCATGCCGTTGCGGAGACTGGCTTGCCTGCACTCAGCTTGCGTGTCTACCGAGATAATGAAGGAGCGCTGCATTTGTACCGCCAGTTAGGATTTATAGCGGTAGAGAATGATTCCAGTGAAGAAGTGCTGGCGATGGAATACCAGGTCTGAAGAGTAAAACAGAGAGCCAGCAATCACTGGCCCCTTGCTTCTGCCTGAGCTGTCTTAGCCAGCATAAGTAAAAGTATCCACGCTAGTGCTGTAGCTGGAACTGGTGACAGTACTGACATACACATACTCGCCCTTGGCCTGGCTAGGCGTGACGGTGATCAGCATATAGCCACGACGGTAAGTGTCGATGTAATTGATGTCATCCACCAGTGCCTTGATGGTGCCTGCCAGTGTGGCGGGTGGTACTACAGATGGCGGGAACACGCCTTCAAAGCCGGATGAAGTCACCGACATGCCTGCAAACTCTGCACCTACTTGGGTACCATCAGGCAGCGTCAGTTTATTGAACCAGGCATTATGACTGTCACCGGACAAGACCAGGAACTTCTTGCCTGCTGTTTTCAATTTCGCTGCTGAATTGAATACGGTATCGCGGGCGTTTGGATAACCTTCCCAGTTATCGAAGTTGTAGGAAATTTTGGGATTTTTCAACGGGTCCAGCAAATCTTTTTGCGCCTGTGTCTGTACCGCTGCCGGCGTTGCCTTGGCAGTCAGGTAAGCAGTCACTGAGTCTGCGCTCAGATTGGAAACCAGTGTCGATGCCGGCAACTGCACGCGGCCCATGACAGTCTGGTTACCCAGTACCTGCCAGGTCGCTTTGGATGACGTCATTTGCGTGTCAAGCCAGGCTTGCTGGGTAGTGCCCAGCAATTGCTTGTTTTTGTTGAAGGCGTAAGGCAGGAACTTGGGATCAGCCACATCACGGCCTTGCGCATCCAGCATGCGGTCTGGTGCCTGTTCACGGCCTATCATGCGAGTATCAAGCATGTGCAACGACAGCAGATTGCCAAAATCAAACGAGCGATAAATCTTCAGCAGATTGGCGGTATCTGGCGAGCGTATCGGCATCCATTCATGATAGACCTGGCTGGCCGCTGCCTTGCGTGCGGCCCATGTACCTTGCGTTGCTGGATTATGATTTTCTGCGCTATCCATCCAGGCATTATTGGCAAACTCATGATCATCCCAGATAGCGATCATCGGCATGCGTGCATGCAGGGCTTTGAGGTAAGGATCAGCCTTGTGCAGGGCGTGGCGGGCACGGTAATCAGCGACGGTGACGATCTCGCTGGCAGGCGTAGAAATACGGCCTGCGACTTGAGAAGCAACTGGAGGGTAAACACCGTCCTTGTATTCATAAATGTAGTCACCCAGATGCAGGGCAAACTGCGCACCTGAAGAGATTGCGCTGTCATAAGCATTGAAATAACCGGCAGGATAATCACTGCAAGAGAACACCGCCAGCTTGACCTGATCGACATTGCCAACTGGCAGCGTGCGGGTGCGGCCTACGGCTGACACGCTATTATTTGGTGCGACGAAGCGATAGTAATATTCTGTATTCGCAGCCAGACCTGTCGCATCGACCTTGGCAGTAAAGCCCGTGGCCGCACTTGCTGTCGTCCTGCCAGAGAACAGCACACTGGAAAAACTGGCATCCGCTGCCATTTGCCAGGTCAGGTCAACGCTGGCATCTGTCGATATCTTTGCATGCGTCCACAAGATCACGCGGTCTGCCAGAGGGTCGCCGCTGGCAACGCCATAATTAAAGGCAGCCATTTCGCCATTCAGCTCTGGAGAGGAGCCACCGCAGGCAGTCAAAACACCGCCAGATGCCATGACAGCAGCAACGGAAGACATCTTGATGACAAAGCCGCGTCTGGCAATATTTGCTGGCGCTTTTGAATTTTTCTTCTGATCGTTTTGCATCTGGCTACTCCCCTGGAAAATGAGAGATAGTAGGGCGGCCTTATGTCAGGGATATGACGCTGGCGACGATTCTCTGAAGAAAGTCTAGAGCAAGCACTCTAGCGAATTAAAAAGTGTCGGCGCAGGCTTTGTAAAAACTGGGCATAATGGGATTTTCCGGTTTTCTCATTTTCCCACACCGCGAGGCTGCCATGATAGAAGTCCATCACTTAAAAGAATCACGCTCACGCCGCATTACCTGGTTGCTCGAAGAACTCGGGCTGGATTACACCGTCATCTCTTACGACCGTGATCCAAAGACACGTCTGGCACCGCCTGAGCTGCAAAAGATACACCCGCTGGGTAAAGCCCCTGTCATCCGTGACAAAGACCAAACCCTGATAGAATCCGGTGCCATCATCGACTACCTGATACGTACTTATGGCGATGGCCGCCTGGCCCCTGCCGTGGGCACGACTGACTACAACCGCTACGTGCAGTTCCTGCACTATGCCGAGGGTTCAGCCATGTTGCCGCTGTTGCTGAAGCTGTATGTAGGTCGCCTGGGTGACGCCGGTGCACCGCTGCATCCACGTATCAGCAGCGAAGTGGCAAACCATTTCAGCTACCTGAACCTGGAATTGGAAGGCCGTGATTACTTCGTTGGCGACAGCCTGACGGGCGCAGACATACAATTGTCTTTCGCCGTACAGTCAGCCGTGCGCGGTGCTGGCCGTGAAGCCTTCCCCAACCTGACGCGCTTTGTCGATATGGTTGCGGCGCGTCCCGCTTATCAAAGAGCAGTAGAAAAATACAGCGAGTAATCGGTTTAGATGCAATTCGTGGATTGACAGCTACGATTGCATGCTCTATCTTCGCATTGCGGCGGACCCTGCAAGCTGGCGCTCAGACGCAAGTCCATAGTGCCTCTGCGGGGTTACCCCGCGGGATAAATTTACCTGGTATTTCATCGCGTGAGCCACCCTGCATTCCATGCAGACAGGCTCACACTACACGAGACTGGTTGCAGGCTCTCCGCCGCCCCGCTGCCGACGATCCTACGCCACTGCCTTCACTCATGGACATTCCCAAACAGGTCGCCATCGCCGACGCCTTACTGGCAGGTGAATGCAGCCATATCGCCCTGATGAAAAACATGAGCTGGATATTGGGCAGGAAATGGCCGTGGATACCATCGCTATGTCAAAAAATTGAACAACATGCCGGCCCGCATTTTTATCACTACAGCCGTGATGAAATGGCTGCATTGATACAGGATGATCATGGCTATGACGATGCTTGGCGCGGTAAAGAAAAACCGCAAATCAAACAATATTGCCTGCAGCCAGCGATCGCCCCTGAAAAACCTGTATGGCTGCAAGCCCTGGCTTTGCCCGAATTTAATAACTCCGCTGATCTGGCCAGACACCTTAACCTGACTGTCAATGAACTGGCCTGGTTTGCTGATCAATGGCGGCAGGATGCGCAAGCCTCACCGCGACTCGGACACTATCATTACCGCTGGCTGGAAAAAGCAAAGGGCGGCTGGCGTTTGCTGGAAATACCCAAGTCACGCCTGCGCAATATACAAAGCAAAATCCTGCAACAGCTATTGAACCGCGTACCGCCGCATGCTGCGGCACAGGCATTTCAACAAGGTCGTTCGAGCATCAGCCATGCGGCACAACACACGGGGAAACGTGTCGTGGTCAGGCTCGATTTGAAAGATTTTTTTACGAGCATCCCAGGTTCACGTCTGCATGCCCTGTTCGCCAAACTGGGCTATCCAGAAAAAGTGGCGGGCACGCTGGCACGGCTATGCAGCAACCGCACACCCACAGCTATCGTCAAAGACAAAACCCGCTACCCATTTGCTCCAGTCAGCTCTGCTCATCTATTGCGCAGTCCACATCTGCCACAAGGTGCGCCAACTTCCCCTGCCCTCGCCAATTTGTGTGCTCACCGGCTCGATATGCGCCTGCAGGCCTTGACAGACAACATGCAGGCGCGTTACAGCCGTTATGCAGATGACCTGACATTTTCTGGTGATGAAGAATTTGAGCAGGGCCTGCGGCGCTTTATCCCGTTGGTAGCTGCCATCGCAATAGAAGAAGGCTTTGTACTGAATTATAAAAAAACCCGCATCATGCGGGCCTCAACCAGACAGCAAGTTACAGGTATCGTCGTCAACAGCCATTGCAATGTCAAGCGCGCTGATTACGATACCCTGAAAGCCATTTTGACCAACTGCCTGCGTCACAATCCGGCATCACAAAACCGCGAAGGACATGCAGATTTTCGTGCTCACCTTGCAGGCAAGCTGGCCTATATGCGGATGATCAATCCGGTACGCACGACGAAACTGCAAGCTCTGTTTGAGCAGATAAACTGGTCTGACGAACCAGTGATGAATTGACTTTGGCTTAGCGACGGATTGCCGCCCAGGCCAGCATCGCCCAACCCGCCAGGAAGGCCACGCCACCTAGAGGTGTCATCGCACCCAGTATGCGTACACCAGTCAGCGCCAGTGCATACAGGCTGCCACTGAAAATCATCACGCCTATCAACATTGCCCAGGCCGCCTTGCGCAACAAAGCATTGTCCTGTTGCTGCAACATGATGCCCAGCCCCAGCATGCCCAGGCCATGCACCATCTGGTAGGTCACTGCTGTTTGCCATATAGCCAGCATGTCGGCACTCAGCATTTGCTTCAGCCCATGTGCACCGAAGGCACCGGCAGCAACTCCTATGAACATGAGGACGGCAGCAATGGCGATGAAAGAACGTGCTTGCATGATGGGTTCCAGGCTAAAAGAGAACCGCTATTTTAAAGCCTTGTGGCTTTATCCGTTAAGCGCAGAGTAAGCATAAAAAAACCGCCATGCAAAACACGGCGGTTTCAGGAACTGATAAGAACTCGATTACGCAGCTTTCTGCGCAGACTGTGCCGTATTGAATTCAGCAATCAGCGTTGCTTCCTTGGCCTTGGCAGCCTTGAAATGCCTTTCCTTGACATGACCATAACCGCGTATGTCTTCTGGGATGCTGGCGATTGCGACTGCCTTGGACAAATTATCTGCATTGAGCAAAGGCAGTAAGGTGTTCAAGGTCTGCTTGTACTCGACTGGCAAGGCACGTTCCATCTTGCGTTCTTCGGTGTAGCCAAAGATATCAAAGGTACCGCCACGCAGGGACTTGAACTTGGCCAGTACACCAAAAGCTTTCATCATCCATGGACCAAACTGCTGCTTGATCAAATGACCCTTGTCATCGCGCTTGGCCAGCAGTGGCGGTGCGAGGTGGAAGTTGATGGCGTAGTCACCTTCAAACATGTCGGCAATTTTCTGTTGGAATTTGCCGTCAGTGTACAAACGTGCGACTTCATATTCATCTTTATAAGCCATCAGTTTGAACAGGTATTTGGCTACCGCTTCTGTCAGGCGCAAAGGCTTGTTGCCATCGACGAGTTTGCTTTCTGCGGCTTTGACCTGGGCAACAAAGTCACTGTACTGGCTGGCGTAAGCGGCATCCTGGTAATCGGTCAGGAAAGCCACGCGCTTGTTGATGGTGTCATCCAGTGTTGGTGCACGTTTCAGTTCTATGACTTGAGCAGGCGTGACCAGGCGCTGTACGGCTGGCAGATCATGCGCTGCCAGGCGGCCCCAGTTGAATGCCTGTTTGTTGAAGTCTATCGATACGCCATTGAGTTCAATCGCGCGCATCAGGGCAACTTCTTCCAGCGGTACCCAGCCTTTTTGCCAGGAATAGCCGAGGATGAACATATTCGTCGCAATATTGTCACCCATCAGCGCAGTCGCAATTGACGCTGCATCAATCAGATCGACACGGTCAGCGCCACAAGCTTTACGGATATCGTTCTCTGCTGATTCTGCCGGGAATTGCCAGTTCGGGTTCTTGATGAAAGTCGAGGTTGGCGAGCCATTCGCATTGATGGCAGCATGGGTACGGCCTTCACCCATGCGTGACAGCGCATCCTTGCCTGCCGTTACGATCAGGTCACAGCCTATCACCAGATCAGCCATGCCTGTGCCTACACGGGTGGACTGTATGTCGTCGGCATGGTCGGCCAGGCGCACATGTGACATCACCGCGCCACCTTTTTGCGCCAGACCTGTCATGTCAAGCACGGAACAGGCTTTGCCCTGCAAATGCGCCGCCATCGCCATGATCTGGCCTATGGTAATGACGCCGGTACCACCGACGCCGGTAACCAGTACACCGAAAGGTGTCTTGGTATCCGGCAGGGCTGGATAAGGCAGTGTATTCACGTCGAGTGCATTGCCTGGTTCAATTTTCGTTTTTGCCGGTTTCTTGAGTTTGCCGCCTTCTACGGTGACAAAGCTGGGGCAAAAACCTGTGACGCAGGAGAAATCCTTGTTGCAGGAAGACTGGTTGATCTGGCGCTTGCGACCGAATTCGGTTTCCAGCGGCTCGACTGACAGGCAGTTGGATTGCACGGAGCAATCGCCACAGCCTTCACACACAGCTTCATTGATGACTGCACGTTTGGCAGGGTCAGGGAAGCCAGGTTTGCCGTCTTTGTCGATTTTTTTCCTGCGGCGGCGTTTTTCAGACGCGCAGGTCTGGTCGTAAATCATCGCAGAGACGCCCTTGGCCACGCGGAGTTCACGTTGCACGGCATCAAGCTCGCTACGGTGGCGCACCGTCACACCGGCAGCCCATGGATAATTGGCGCCATATTTTTCTGGTTCGTCAGTGACGACAATAATCGGGCCTACGCCTTCCGCAGCGATCTGGCGCGAGATCATGCCAGGGTCCAGCGGGCCATCAAATTCCTGGCCGCCGGTCATGGCAACCGCATCATTGAACAGGATTTTATAAGTGATATTGACTTCACCGGATACCGCAGCGCGTATCGCCAGCAAACCCGAGTGATAGTAAGTACCGTCACCCAGATTACAGAATACATGGTCTTCTGTCGTGAACGGTGCCTGACCTACCCAGGTCACGCCTTCTGCGCCCATGTGGGTAAAGGTAGAGGTTTCGCGGTCCATCCAGGTCACCATGTAATGGCAACCAATACCGGCCAGGGCACGGCTGCCCTCTGGTACTTTGGTGGAAGTGTTGTGCGGGCAGCCAGAACAGAAATGCGGAACGCGGTCCTTATTTGGATCAGGCTTGGAGACCACATTCAGCATGGCTTCCTTGGCTTCCAGATAGGCCACACGTTCTTTAACGCGTTGTTCTACCGGGTGACCGGCGAAATAGCGGCTGATGCGCGAAGCAATTGCCCTGGCGATCTGTGCTGGGCTGAGTTCATAGGTCGCTGGCAGCAGCCATTCACCATGGCCGGAACCATGCAGGTTACTCCACTCACCACTGTCATCGAACTTGCCGACCACGCGCGGGCGGACTTTGTCTTCCCAGTTATACAGTTCTTCTTTTAAAGCGTATTCGAGGATCTGGCGTTTTTCTTCCACCACCAGGATTTCTTCGAGACCAGTAGCAAATTCACGCACGCCTTCTGATTCCAGTGGCCAGGTCAGGCCTATCTTGTACAGACGTATGCCTATGTCCTTGGCGACTTGTTCATCGATACCCAGGTCGGCCAGTGCCTGACGGGTATCAAGGTAGGATTTACCGGCAGTGATGATGCCTATCTTGGCAACCGGGCTGTCCCAGATGATTTTATTGAGCTTGTTGGCACGCGCATAAGCCAGCGCCGCATACCATTTGTAGTTATTCATGCGGATTTCTTGCGCCAGCACCGGGTCTGGTGTGCGGATGTTCACGCCATCGGCAGGCAAGACAAAATCTTCAGGAATAACCGGTTTTACGCGATCCGGATCAATATCAACGACGGCGCCGGATTCCACGATGTCAGTCACGCATTTCATCGACACCCACAGACCGGTATACCGTGACATGGCGATGCCATGCAGGCCATAGTCCAGATACTCTTGCACGGTAGATGGATACAACACGGGAATACCGCAGGCTTTAAGGATATGTTCACTCTGATGCGCTGCTGTGGAAGACTTGGCGGCATGGTCATCACCCGCCACGACCAGTACACCACCATGTTTGGATGTACCTGCCAGATTCGCATGCTTGAACACGTCACCACAACGATCTACACCAGGGCCCTTGCCATACCACATGGCAAACACACCATCATATTTTGCACCAGGGAACATATTCACCTGTTGCGTACCCCACACAGACGTAGCGGCCAGATCTTCATTCACGCCTGGGTGAAATTTCACATGATGCTTGCCCAGATGTTTTTTCGCCTTGGCTGCGGTCAGATCGACATTACCCAAGGGAGAGCCGCGATAGCCGCTGATATAACCGGCAGTATTGAGGCCTGCTTTTTCATCGGCCTGGCGTTGCAACATCATCAGACGTATCAGGGCCTGGGTACCAGTCATGAAAGCGCGGCCGCGCTCCAGCGTGAATTTATCGTCCAGGGAAATATGGTTGTCGATCAGCGCGAGCTGCTCTGCTTGCTCGACTTTTAAGGGTGCGTTCATGGGGTCTCCGTGCTTTTTATCGTTTGGGCAATGGTGTGCGCAACAAAACAGAATCACCTTGTGAGTGAATCATATACTTTTTAATGTAGCTTAATGTAGTTTGACTTTGCGAAGGACAAGCAAGTTCAAACTACCATGATACGGATCGCACATTAACACGCTGTATTGTACGTCCCAATGGACAGTACAGCACAATAAGACCAGTACAGTATGACTGACACTTTCGCAAAGTGTACTGGTTAATTTTTCCTAGGCAAGTATTTGCTCTTTATGCATTTAATTTGTATCGTAAGGAGGGTGGGATTCTGGGACAATAGATGACAGTCTGGATCACGCTCCGGATCACCTTCTGGCACAGGCACTTTGTAGACAAGGAAAATCATGTCTGGAAACGAGGCTACACTGATAAACAGGATCATGCACCCCTGTACAGTATTGATGGGCAAACTCAGTTTGAGTACAAAACTGTTGGGCATCTTCATGCTTTTGTTGCTGCCTCTGTTGTTTTTTGCCAGTCTGGCATTGACCCAGATACGGACAGATACGCTCAATGCCCACAAGGGTTTGTTGGGAGTGGAAGCAAATACCTTGCTCATGAAGGTGGTGATCCAGACCCAAAAACATCGCGGCCAGGTCAATCTCACACTCTCTGGCGAAAATCTGGATGAGGATTTGGCAAAAACCAGAACTGAGTTAAAAAACAGTCTGAACCAGCTTGATCAATTCTTGCTCAATAATGCAGAGCTGGCCCTGCAAAGTCCATGGAAAGCCAGTACCGAAGAATTGCAGCAACTGACCGCGGGCCAGGTTGCTGCCAATGTCAAAGACAATGTCGCCCAGCACAGCCGCCTGATCAGGCAGAGCCTGCAATTTTCTGCCTTGCTCAGCGAGAAAACCGGTTTGCTGACAGATACCCAAAGCGCCAACTTTCTTTTGCTGGATATCTCCATGCGTAAAATGCCAGTCTGGATAGAGCATCTGGCGCTATTACGCGGGCTGGGTGCCAGCTATATCAAAACCGGGGCTATGGAATTCCCGGAAAAAGCAGGCATAGTCTCCCAGCTGGATGCCTTGCAGGCAGCCATGAATGGTGTTGCCGATCTGGATGAAGCAATGAAGCGCGCTGGCGTGAACGTCAACACGGCAGAGCAGGCAGCTTTCGAGGCATCACAGGCTTTCGCCGCGCTGGCCAGAAAAAACCTGCTGGCAGAAAGTATCAGTGGCGACGCCAATGCCTACTTTGCGCAAGGCACACAAGCCATAGAAAAAGCACTGGCACTGCAAACCCAGATGCAGGACAAGCTGGCTGATCTATTGAAAGACAGAAGAAGCCAGATGGATTTTTATCAAAACCTGCTAGGTCTGGCGACAGTTTTTATCGTCATCCTGAGTTGTTATCTGGCGCTCGGCTTTTATCGTGGCTTCATGTCTGCACTGAATCAGGTAGGACGTGCGGCCCATTCTGTTGCCACTGGTGACCTGACCAACCATATACGCATCACCGGCAAGGATGAGCTGGCAAAAACCGGTAATTTACTGGAAGCCATGAATAGCAATTTGTCGAAATTGGTAGCGAATGTACGTAGCAATGCCAGCATGGTGGCGCAACTGGGCGAGGGCCTGGCCACCAACATCAGTGACCTGACCGTCAGGACTGAGCAACAGGCATCCAGTCTGGAACAGACATCGGCCAGTGTCGATGACCTGGCTGACACGGTAAAAAAGAATGCCGAGAGTGCCAGGGCGGTTGATAACCTGGCAGCGAATTTGCGCCTGATTACCGAATCGACAGGCGACGACATGCGTGCTGCAGTCGATTCCATGAACGGAATACACCAGAGTGCCCGCAAGGTGCAGGAGATTGTCAGCCTCATCGATGGCATTTCTTTTCAGACCGATATCCTGGCCCTGAATGCCGCAGTCGAAGCTTCACGCGCGGGTGAACATGGCCGTGGTTTTGCCGTTGTCGCCAGTGAAGTACGCAGCCTGGCGCAGCGTAGTGCCGATTCTGCCCGCCAGATCAGACGCCTGATTGATGACTCTGTACAAAGGGTGGATCAGGGCGTCAATCAGATCAGCAATGTCAACATGACACTGACTGACATCGTCGGTGGCATCCGCGACTTGGCAAATAATATCAATGCGATTTCCGTTGCCTCCAGTGAGCAAAGCAATGGCCTGTCACAAATCTCGGAAGCCTTGCGCCATCTGGATGAAATCACCCAAAGCAATGCGCAGATGGCAGAACAGGCCAAACATGCTTCTATGAGTCTGGAGGACAAGGCCCATGCCCTGACCAGGGCGGCATCTGCCTTCAAATTATTGCAAGGGACGGCGGATGAAGCCCATGTGCTGGTCAAAAAGGCAGTTGCCTTGTACCATTCCAGAGGCAGGCCAGCGCTGCAAATCATTACTGCCAATGCCGACAAACTGTATGCCGACCGCGACATGTATGTGTTTGCCTTTGACCGCAATGGCCAATACCTGGCATTTGCTGGCAATGCCGCCAAGCTCAAGGTCAACCTGTTTCATGTCGATGGCCTGGATGGCCGCAAGCTGGTACGGGATGCCTTTGCCCTGCCGCAAACTGGCGGCTGGGTCAATTACACTATCGTCAACCCGGTATCGAAAAAGACGGAGGCAAAAACTTCTTATATAGAGGCAATGGAGGATAATCTGGTACTGGGTTGCGGCGTGTATCAGGTAGAGTGAGAGGCTGTTACAGAATTAACCCGGTCTTGTTGCACCTCCCGAATGTCAAACCCGGTATTAAAAGTCGTGGCAAGCCTTAAAGATGCAGAAGCATGTGGCGCGTGCCGTCTGAGGCTATAATCACAGCATGAAACTCAAATTCACCAAAATGCATGGTGCCGGTAATGATTTTGTCGTTATCGATGCCATTAACCAGCACATCAATTTCACGCCTGCGCAGTGGCGGCAGATCGCTGACCGCCGATTTGGCATCGGTGCAGACCAGATCCTGGTGGTAGAGCGCCCTGAAAGCCAGGATGTTGACTTCCGCTACCGTATCTATAACGCCGATGGCGGCGAAGTTGAACAATGTGGCAATGGTTCACGCGCTTTTGTGCAGTTTGTTATCGAAAAAGGCCTGACCAGCAAATCCAGCATACGCGTGCAGACCATGTCCGGCGTCATAGAGCCGCGCATGGGCGAAGATGGCAACATCACCGTCAATATGGGTGCGCCAGTGCTGGAATCCAACCAGGTGCCGTTTCTGGCCGACGACCTCGCCGCCATGCATCAGGGTGATGATGATTTGTGGCCGCTGGAAATCAATGGCAAGCAGGTCTGGATTTCTGCCGTCTCCATGGGTAACCCACATGCGGTGCAAGTGGTAGCCTCGGTAGATGACTTTCCGGTGGCTGTTGATGGCCCGCTGATAGAGCATCATCCGCGCTTCCCGCGCCGGGTGAATGCCGGTTTCATGGAAGTTGTAGGTCGCCAGCATGTACGCCTGCGTGTGTTTGAGCGTGGTGCCGGTGAAACCCTGGCTTGCGGTACGGGTGCCTGCGCAGCCGCCGTCACCGGCATACGCCGAGGCTTGCTGGATAGTCCGGTCCGTGTCAGCATGCGCGGTGGTGAACTTTCCATCGCATGGGATGGCGCAGGCCAGCCAGTATTCCTCAGCGGTCCGGCAGTGACCGTCTTTGAAGGCGAAATTAATTTAATAGAAACATAATGAATTCCACCGATATCGCCACCTACCTGATACAGCACCCGCATTTTTTTGAAGAACATGCAGAATTGCTGGGTTCCATCAAGCTGACCAGCCCTGTCATGGGGCGTGCCATTTCCTTGCAGGAAAGGCAGATGGAAGTCGTCCGCGAAAAATATCGTGGACTGGAATTGCGAATGGCAGATTTGCTGCGTATAGCAGAAGAAAACCATGACATCAGCCAAAAGTTCCAAACGTGGACCCGCGCCCTGCTGCTGGCCCGCAATGATGTCGATCTGCCTCATGTGCTGACCCAGGGTTTGCAGGATATCTTCAACCTGCCACATGCCACCCTGCGCCTGTGGGGTGTGGCAGATGACTATGCCCATACCTGGTTTGCCAGTGCCACCAGCGATGATGCACAATTGTTTGCCAAGGGCCTGACCACGCCTTATTGTGGGAAGAACCACGATTTTGAAGCTGCTGGCTGGATAGAAGCTGATCAGGCAGTCGAATCATTGGCCATGCTGCCTTTGCGCCTGTCTGGCAATGGGCCGACTTTTGGTTTGCTGGTACTCGGTTCACCCGATCCGGATCGCTACACCAAGGACATGGCAACGGATTTCCTCAGCAAGATTGCCGATACCAGCAGTGCTGCGCTGAGCTGCCTGGTGGATATCTAAGTAAGCCCTACATGAATACGCAAGACCAGTATCTCACCAGCTATCTGGAAGTCTTGCGTAGTCAGAGGCAATTGTCACAGCACACGTTGGACAGTTATCTGCTGGATTTACGCGAACTCATCAAGCTGGCTGACCAGGCCGGGCAAACCGATCTGGCCAGCCTGAGCACCCATCATATACGCCGCTTTGCCGCACAAATGCATGGAGGCGGACAAAACGCCCGCAGCATTGCCCGCAAATTGTCGAGCTGGCGCGGCTTTTATCGATGGCTGACAGAAGAACGCAATCTGCCGGCCAACCCGGTCGAAGGTGTACGCGCTCCCAAGAAAAGCAAGCCCTTGCCCAAAGCCTTGGGGGCTGATGATGCAGTACGCCTGGTGGCCCACAAAGGCGGCGACCAGCCAACTGCCCGCGCCAACCGTGCAATGTTTGAACTCTTGTATTCCAGTGGTTTACGGGTATCTGAGCTGGCCAGCCTGGATATCGCGGCTGTCACAGAATCAGGCTATAGCTCGGCGGGCTGGGTCGATATGCAGGAAGCAGAAGTCCGTGTCACCGGTAAAGGCGGCAAGCAACGCATCGTCCCTGTCGGCAAACCCGCGCTGGAAGCATTACACGACTGGTTGGCGATACGGGCGACACTGGTCAAGGCTGACCCACACCCCTTGTTTTTAACCGAACGCGGCACCCGCATTTCCGTTCGCCTGATACAACTGCGCCTGAAGGCGCATGCCCAAAGCCTGGACATACCGGCCAATGTGCATCCGCATATGTTGCGGCATTCATTTGCCTCACATGTCTTGCAATCTTCGGGGGACTTGCGCGCCGTGCAGGAAATGCTGGGCCACAGCTCTATTGCGGCGACCCAGGTTTACACTTCTCTGGATTTCCAGCATCTGGCCAAGGTATATGACCAGACGCATCCACGCGCAAAAAAATAAGTCACTGCTGGTTTAGAACCTGTTTACGATCTGTAGCGAGCGCGTGCCAGCGGGTTGAAGAGCAACGCTCGAGGCCTGCATTAACTCTGATTGCGCACGCGCAGTAAGATCGTAAGCAGGTTCTTAGCGCAAGACCATTTCCACACGCCTGTTTTTGGCACGGCCAGCATCTGCGGCATTGGAAGCACGCGGTGCCAGTGGACCTACACCTTTGGCGATCAGACGCGCATCGGCAATACCATAGCCTTTGAGTGCATCAACCACAGCCTGGGCACGCTTGCCAGACAGCGTCATATTGTAGTCCAGCACACCCTGGGTATCGGTATGACCGACGATATAGACAGCAGCAGTATTGGCTTTCAGGTATTTCGCCATTTGATCCAATTGTGGTTTGGATTCTGGTTTGATGATGGCTTTGTCGGTATCAAAATACAGACCATAAAAGCTGACGGAGCCATTCGCTGCCAATTCCTTGCTGATGGCGTCGGCATCGACGGTGACAATATTCTGTTCCATGGCTTTTGGTTCCAGCACTTCTACCAGCACGGACACGCGGTCGCTCATGCTGTCAGTAAGATCACCCATGGTGCCACCAGAATTGAGTGCGGCATATACACCCACATAAGTCATCGCTGCGCCCGCGCCTTTTTGCAGCAAGGCATAACGGATATCCTTGGCACCATCAAATACGGCCTGTACAAAACGGTTGCGGGTAACGTCGTAACCCTCGCCCTGCACATGAGTACGAACGTCATTCCAGTTGTATTTCAGGCTCTTGAAGGATGGGCCACAGCTATCGCTATCGCACTGAAATACAGGCTTGAAGCCCTTGCTGGCCAGGTTATCAGTGAAATTGCGAAACACCTCCAGCGAAGAGCGCCCTTTGGGCACCATATAGACAGTGCGGGTCACTGTACCCTCGGCTTTTAGCATTTTGGAGAATTTTTTATTGCTGCTGTAGTCCGGCTCAGTTGCCGGGCCAGCCGGGAAAGAAATTTCATCGAATGCCTTGCGCGTCTGCAACATGATGCTGGAACCCTGGTAACGCCCGGTCAGAGGGTGATCCTTGGCATTTGGCGCATCCGTCGTAAATACCTTTTCATGAGCAGGATCTGTTGCCGCAAAGGCCAGCGGACTGATTGATGTGAACAAACACAGGGACAGAATTAGCAGGGATGATTTCAGCGCATTGTGCATGAGGTACATGATATCCGAGGCTCCTGGAAAATGAGGTTTTCAACAATAGCTTGTTAATGTAGCACAGGATATTTCTGGAAAGTGGGTAGTGATACTCAGTTACAAATTCAGTTACAAACTCAGTTGCAGGCTCAATTACAAGCTTGCTGGCAATGTACCTCCTGAAATGAAAAAGCAGCGACCCCGCTGCTTTTTCATTAATTCAACACCAGGTAGCTACCTATGCTTTAGCCAGTTTCAAGCTGGTGACATCAGCAGTCAGATAACCAACGGCAGCTGCAAAACGATTTTTGTAATTTGCGCGTACCAATGGGTCCAGAGTAGACTGCACATTGCTGTGCAGAGGTGACAGCCAGTCACCTGCATGCTGGAAATTACTTGTGATGTAAGTCCAGCCGTTGAGGTCATCGACAACGGAAAGCCCTGTCGATTCTGCACCAGAAGGCATGGACGCCAGGCGTGACAGTTTTTTCGTGTCGACGTTATAGGCCCACAAGAAATTATTCACATGCTGGCTGCTATCCTCACCGATGAACAAGGTGCGCAATTTTTCTGAAAACTTCAGGTTATCAGGATTGGCGACCTTGTCAGGATTGGCAGTATTACCGAGGGCATCTGGTGCCAGCTTGCCTGCAGCATCCAGATAATCTTCGCCAACCAGCAAGGCTTTGGTCTGTGTTGGCACCCATTCACTACTGATGGCAGCACCTGACGTGTCTTTCTGTCCACCTGTCAGAGTGTGGGCCAATACAGCACCGGCAGTCACGACTTTTTCTATCGTCACACCATAAGCTTCGTTCCATGCAGCATTGCCACGCACCATGGATGCCTGCATGTTTTGCAAGGCAGAATAAGCAATCTTGTCCTTGGCATTGACTGTCGTACCTTCCAGCTTGGTCAAGGCCATGCTGCCACCAACCATGGATGCGTAACGATGTGTTTCCAGGAAGGCCGCTGCTTTTTCCATACCTGGCTTGATTTTGATCCATTGCACTTTGCCACTGTAGAAAATCTTGGTAAAGCTGGCATCCTTAGGATCAGTTGATGCCACTTCCATGATGTCAGCAGGCTTCAACGTGTTTGCCATAGCTTCGATTTCTGTGCTGGTGGCCGAACCAAGCTTGATCCAGGTCAGTGCAGCGCCGGCAGCGGCTGGATCGATGGAAAAACCGGAACCGATCTTGGCTACATACAGCGAACCGGAGGACAAGTCTTTTTCCTTGTCTGCAACGAAAATAAAGATGCCGCCATTGGTTGCATCGTCACCCATCAGTGCAGTACGGTTGTCAGGCATAACCTGGATCAGTTCGTGAGAGATACGACCCATGCAGTAATGCTTCTTGATCGTACCAGTACCGTCAGGGTTGACTGTCACTTCCGGCAGATGTCCATAGTGGTAAGGGTTGGCCTTGTTTTCATCACCGAACAGATTAGCGCTATAGGCCTTGAACTGGGTGTTGCTGGAAATCGTAAAAGCGTCTGGCTCATATTCTTCACTGGACAGATGCGTGCCCCATGGCGAAAGGCTGGCACCGCAGGTAATCCAAAGACCGTTAACCTTGGAAGTATCGACATTGTAGTATTTCACCAGACTCAATTTACCAGTCGCTTGGTCCTGGTCCAACGTCAGGATAGCGATAGGCGAAGGCAGTTTGCCGTACATATCGGTCTTTTCATCCTGTGCCCAGGTCGTATATTCAAATTGCACGACGGCGAAAACAGCCTTGCCTTTGATGCCAGTAACAGTAGGATTAGCTACCGACAGCAATGAAGTGCCGTCAGGAGAATCTGAGTAAAATTGACGTTCTTTGCCAGCGACTGTCTTGTCGATAATCGGCTTGTTATTGATATCTACATATCCACCAGCCAGGATGGTGCCGCCACTGCCATTCGAGACCATGTCGCCTGTCGTAAAGAAAGGCTGATAAGCCAATTTAAATGCCTGGGCACTATTGTCAGAGAAATTGACGCTTAATGTAGAACCCACGGTCGTGGTCGCCATTGCTGCAGCATTTGCCAGGGATGGCGCTGGCATCGCTGTAAATTCTGCACCGACAAAATTCGCTGCAATTGGGGTAACCGTCGCAGGAGTTGCTGCTGTCGAGCTACCGCCACATGCACTCAGCAATGAGGCCGTGGAAAATGCACCCAGCGGCAGCAAAGGAGCGCCTGCAAGGAATTTAAGTGCCTGACGGCGACCGGCTTGAGGTTGATCTGACATGATTCGAATTCCAAAAGTTGATTGCGACAAAATGAGCCAACCGGAGACTGAAGGTCACCAATTGCGTGCCTGAATTTGCGAACTAAAACCTTGCCGCGAGTAAGGGCAAGTTCGGGCAGGAGTATAAGAAGTGAATATGACAGGCAAGTGAAACGCAGGATTTTTTATCAGCAAACCCAAAAATCATGTCGCGAATGCTTTTGCAACTCAATTGCATTTTTGAGGCATAATAGGCATATACAGACAGCGCACAGTATGATCTTGTGCCTGCCAGCAAACGATGGACTTATTATGAAATCACCCTCTACCAGAGCCAAGCCGGCCACAACAGCGCATCATCAGGGCGCAGCCTCAATCCTGCTGTCGGGAGCTGGTGTGCGCGTGACTGATGCGCGACTGAATGTCTTGTCTGAACTGTTGTCCAGCCAGCGTGCCCTGTCGCATCTGGAAGTGCAGGATGCCTTGCCTGAAATGGACAGAGTTACCTTGTACCGCGCACTGGATTGCCTGACCGATGCCGGACTGGCACATAAAATTTCTGGTGACGACAGGATATTCCGTTATAGCACTGGCAGTGAGACTGCGGGCAACAAGAATCATCCGGCCCAGCATCAGCACGGACATTTCAAATGCACACGCTGCGCCAGGGTATTTTGTCTGGATGATGCCAAACAACCGCCTGGCTTGCGTGAGCAATTGCAGGCTACGCTGCAGACTACATTAGGGCGCGGTTTTAAAAGTCACGATATTGAGCTGACCATCAAGGGCTGGTGCGCCGACTGCGCAAAATAAGCGGCCTGACGACAAGCCGCACCAAAGCATTGTGGCTTGCTGCCCAAACAAACCTTACTGTTTATTAGAGAAAATCATGGCATTAATCCCTACCACTATCCTGACCGGCTTTTTGGGTGCAGGTAAAACCACGCTGCTGAACCGTATCCTGCAAGAAGATCACGGTCACAAGATTGCAGTCATCGAAAATGAATTTGGCCAGGAAAACATCGACAATGAAATCCTGGTGCAAGACAGCAATGAGCAAATTGTGGAAATGAATAATGGCTGCGTCTGTTGCACGGTACGCGGCGACCTGATCGTTGCCCTGAGTAAACTGATACAGCAAAAAAATGAAGGCAAACTCAGCTTTGACCGCGTCATCATCGAAACCACAGGTCTGGCCAACCCGGGCCCGGTAGCACAGACTTTTTTTGTCGATGAAGAGGTCGGCACCTATTACATGCTTGATGCGGTGGTCACGGTGGTTGATGCCCGCCATGGCATGCAACAACTCGACGCGCATGAAGAAGCCCAGCGCCAGGTTGGCTTTGCTGACAAGATACTGCTGTCAAAAACTGATCTGGTCGATGCAGAAGTAGTTGGCACTCTGCGTGGCCGTCTGGCGCGCATGAATCCACGGGCACCTATTAGCGCTGTGGATTTTGGCAAGATCGCCATCAGCGAAGTACTGGACCTGAAAGGCTTCAACCTCAATGCCAAGCTTGATCTTGATCCTGACTTCCTGCGTTCGGAAGAAGCAGAACATGAACATGAACACGATCATGGGCACGATCACGAACATGAGGCTTGCGATGCAGATTGCACACATGAAGATCACCATCATAAAGAACATGGCGAGCGCGGTGACCATGCCCCGCAGGTACATAACCATCATCACGCCCATCATTCTGACGATATCGCCGCCTTTGTCTTCAAGAGTACGCGCCCCTTCAATACCGGGCAACTCGATGAATTCCTGGGCGGCCTGGTGCAAGTCTTTGGCCCGCGCATGTTGCGCTATAAAGGCGTATTACTGATGGAAGGTGCGGACCGCAAGGTCATTTTCCAGGGTGTGCATCAAATTATGGGGACTGATGTTGGTGCCAAGTGGGGAGAGGATGAATTGCGTGAAAGCAAGATGGTATTTATTGGCAAAAATCTACCCAAAGACATATTTATTGAAGGTTTGGAGCATTGTTTGGTATAAACTAGCGGGCTATTGAAGTCAGACATTGTCTGTCGTGCAAGTGGCATTCATGCAAATGTCATTTACTTTATCAATAAGGGGAGGATAATTGTCTGGGACAAATGGTTGTTTCAGATTTGTTCTATGTATTAACCCGTCGTATCGAAAGTAAGCGAAGTGGCAACTAAATCACCTAAATCGACTGCTACAGTCAGCGCACCTGAAGCTCTGCTCACAGAGGAAGAAATCCTCAAGATGGGCGAGAAGGACTATATGAACGCTGCACAACTGGCATTTTTCAAGGCCCGTTTGCAGCAGCTTGAGAAGGATTTATTGAAGAACGCCGACGAAACCACCGAGCATCTTCGTGAAACCGTATTAGTACCAGATCCGGCAGACCGTGCCACGATAGAGGAAGAACATGCGCTTGAATTGCGCACCCGCGATCGTGAACGCAAATTGCTGAAAAAAGTACAGCAATCCATCAATAGTATTGATGAAGGCGATTACGGCTGGTGCGAAGAAACAGGTGAACCAATTGGCGTACCACGCCTGCTGGCGCGTCCAACAGCGACCCTGTCGCTGGAAGCACAGCAAAGACGTGAAATGAAACAAAAGCTGTACGGTGACTGAGTTTTAGCATCAATCTCCAGCGCTTCTGATTTGCAAAAGCGTGCGGTGGCAACTGCGCGCTTTTTTATTGGAATTGAATGCAACCATGTTGCATACGATTGAACTTTTATCAGATAATTGTTTCCAAGTCATGCAAGACCATGCCATCCGGCTGTCATAATGCGGGTGTATTGTCGGTTTTTTGCTACAGATATTGATTAATTTTTTGATTTGAATTTGACCCGGTATTCACTGGAAATGTAATCCCAAGATGTTACGCCCCATCCAGATCAGCATGAAAAACAGCAAACGATGGTTGCTTTGTGTTCTGCTGCCTGCGCTGTTATTTACGCAATGGCTGGGGCTGGCACATCGCATCTCACATGCGGGTGGTGCCAGCAGCCAGGTAGTTACTGGTAGCTTGCCGCAAACTGCACAACTGGGCTCTTTCCTTTTCCAGTCTGGCAGCCAGGATGAGAATGGCAATACCCTGCACTCCTGCGCCTTGTACGATGCTGTCAGTGCCGCTGAATTCCTGCAACATATACCAGATGCCATAAAACTGCTGGCTGGCAAGGCGGTCGTCGGCCCCAGCCCTGCGATGCTGAGCTGGCATGCCCTGCTGCAAGTTCCTTTCTCTTCCCGCGCCCCACCTTCCCTGTTTACCTGACCAGCGCCAGAACACCCTGCGTGGTGCTCTGGCTATCAAATTTTCCTGATGCATTTTTTGCATCAGGAAGGTCGCCGCTCATTGCGCGCCACCCTTTGGTTTACATTGCAAACAGGAAATAACATGGTTTTTCAACGCACTCTGATCACCAGCGCAGTGCTGGCACTTTTGTCGCCTGTACTGACACCCGCCTCTCAGGCATATGCCCAGACAAGCTCAGCCAGCAACTCAGCATCTGGCACCATCAATACAGTTACCGTCACTTCCAACCCGATCAGTTCGGACGAGAATATGCAAGTGCTCACTCCAGCCAAGATATTGTCAGGACCAGAACTCAGAGCCAAGGTCGGTACCTCATTGGGCGATACCCTGGGAGCCGAGCTAGGCGTATCGGCATCCGGTTTTGGTGCAGGTGCCTCGCGCCCCATCATCCGTGGTCTGGAAGGTCCGCGTGTCAAGATCCTGCAAAATGGCATGGGTGTGGCGGACGTATCAAGCCTGTCGAATGATCATGCAGTCGCCAGTGAAAGTGCAACTGCCCAACAAATAGAAGTCTTGCGTGGCCCTGCGGCCTTGCTGTATGGCAGTGGTGCCATCGGTGGGCTGGTGAATGTCATCGACAACCGCATACCGACTATCCTGAACAAGAAAATGACGGGTGAAGGTGAAGTTCGCTTCGGCAGTGTCAATTCGGAAAAGAGTTTGTCATTCTCGCTGGATGGTTCTAGTGGCGTCATCGGCCTGCATGCAGACGGTGCCAGCCGCGAAACGGGTAACTATAAAATACCAGGCAATATCTCTTTGAGCGACCCGGGCTCAGGCAGTGGTCGCGTGCCGTCCAGCTTTACCCGCGAATCGTCGCTGGCGTTGGGCGCGTCGCTTATCCAGTCCTGGGGTTATGTTGGTGCCGCAGTCCAAACCCTGAATGATCACTATGGCATACCAACGGCAGAACGTTCCTTCATCGACTTGAAGCAAAACCGCCTCGACATTGATGGTTTGCTCAATTCGCCATTGAACGGTTTCGACACGCTCAAATACAAATTCAGCGCCACCGACTATAAGCACACAGAAAAAGCTGAGGACGGTACGCCCGTCACCGACTTCAAGAACGAGATGCTGGAAAGCCGGATTTTGTTGTCCCACCCATCCTGGGCGGGCTGGCAAGGTAGCTGGGGTCTGCAGACCGAACAGGTGAAATTCTCTGCCTTGTCTGCCGCCACTGGCCGCGCCGATACGGTACCAAGTACCAAGTCCAATTCTGTTGCCTTGTTCTTTGTCGAGCAAAAACAGATTGCCGATGTCATGGCCAGCACAGGTATGCGCTTTGAAAATGTGAAGCGCACGCCGGATGCCAGCACGGGCCTGAAGGCGCGGGAATTTAATTTATTCTCGGCTTCTGTCGGCGGTCTGTGGCAATTCGACAAATCTTATGGCGCAGGCCTGAGCCTGTCATGGGCGCAACGTGCACCAGCGACAGAAGAATTGTATTCAGCCGGACCACATGAATCAACTGCCACTTTTGACATTGGCAATGCCGACATGAAAAAAGAAGCCTCGCGCAATCTGGAACTCAGCGTACAAAAGACGCATGGCCTGCTGCGCTGGAAAATCAATGCATTCCTGAACAAGGTCAACAATTACATCTACGGCCACACCAATGGCATCAAGGTAGATGAAGCTGGTATTCCTGATGCGGACGCAGAATTTACGCTGCGCAACTGGTCGCAGGCGTCTGCCACCATACGTGGCGGTGAAGCCGAGATCAGTTACAACTTGCTGGGCGAAGGATGGTCAGGCCGTGCCTTTGCCGATTACTCACGCGGCAGCCTCGACAATCAGGGCAGCCTGCCATTGCAACCTGCCACACGTACCGGGTTTGACATCGGCTACCGCTCAGGTGCCTGGCGTGCCGGTGTGGATGTCTTGCATGCGCTACGCCAGGACAGATTGGCCAGTTTTGAAGGTTTTGTTACACCGGCCTATACCAAGGTCGATACCAGCCTGACTTATACCCATCCTTACCAGAACATGCAGCTGACCTGGTTCCTGATGGCGAAGAATTTATTGAATCAGGATATCCGTCTTTCTACTTCAGTTCTGAAAGAAACCCTGCCTCAGCCCGGCAGAAATGTCATGGCTGGGCTGCGTGTCAGCTTTTAGTGTTAAAAAATCAGCTAAGAATTGCAAGAAAAATGTAAGCAGATGTAATTGACGTTTAGGTTATTAATTCATAAGCTGTAGGTATGGGAGGCGGCATCCGCCCCCATTTCCTGCAAAAAAGCTGCTTTTTTGCAAGGTTTTCACCGATCTTGCATAGCAATTAAAAGAACATTTCAAGAAAAACTATCTGGAGTAGTTGAGCCCAGTCAACCATTGGAACGGAAATCAGAATATACTAAGCACTCGTCAAATTCGCTACCGGGTGGTCAGCGCTTCTATTCTTATTTGGGAACAAAGTGGGGATTTTTTCTCTTTTCGGTAAAAAAGGTGTCAAGCAAGAAGATCGCTCCACCGAGAAATCTTCTTCGAGAAAGACGCGCTCCAAGAATGGTAATACCGTCATTGGCGGTTTCCAGGACAGTGAGGTTTTTAGCAATTCGATTATTGCTCAGCGCCATATCGCCCGTGCTACCGAGAGAAAAATTGACGCCATAGAATTTGAAATGTCGCGTGACATCGTCAAGACCCGTCCGCCGACCATCACCAAAACCGATTTGGGTGCCCCCACCCAGCCGCTGGAAAGAAAAGCGCCGCCGGTAGAATTCCAGACCACATTACCAATGATGATGCCGACAGATTATCTGTTAGGGCAAAACTCGGAGATGTCGGCCTCTGCCCTCGCCTATAGCGAAACAGTACCGGTACTGGAAGAAGCAGCGATCCTGTTTGCCAGTGGCCAAAATGAAGTTGCCGAGCAAATGCTGGCATCTGCCGTGCATAACCATGAGCTTGGTGGTGCCACGGAAATTGGCTGGCAAATGCTGTTTGACCTGTACCGCATCACAAATGACCAGCACAAATTTGAAAGCCTGTCGCTCGATTACGCGAACAAGTTTGAAACCTCACCACCATTGTGGCCAGAAAACCAGACCAGCAACGACAATGATGCTGAAGTTCAAGGCGACACCACGGTGGCAAATGTCAGCTTCCCGGCCAAGCTTGATAGCGGCACCATCAAGTCATTGGAGAAATTGCAGATAGCGGCAGGTAAGAGCAAAAGCCTGCGCCTGGATTTTTCCCGCGTCAAGGAAGTTGATCCCATAGGCTGCGGCCTGTTATTGCGCGCCCTCAAGGGTTTGAAAAAATCCGGCCATGACTTGTTATTAGTGGGCGCGAAAGATCTGGCAGATAAAATCCGCAATATCTTGCTGGTAGGCCGCCGCGACGAAACCGAAGCGCCATGGCTGTTGTTGCTGGAAATCCTGCAATTATTGCATTTTGAGCAAGCCTTCGAAGAAGTCAGTATGGATTACTGTATTACGTTCGAAGTGTCCCCCCCTTCATTTGAAGCACCTAAGAACAATGTTACCAGCGCCTTGCCTGAAGCCCCGGCACAGGAAGAAGCGTCTGACCGCTACATGATGCCAAAAGTGGTCGAAGGCAAAACAGAATTCCTGATTTCCAATATTGCCATGCAGGCAGAACAGCACAACCCGCTGATCCTTGATTGCACCCGTCTGGAACGTGTGGAATTCGGTGCCTCTGCACAATTGTTGAATGGCCTCGCGCCTATCGCCAGCAAAGCTGGTATGAATATACGCTTTGAAGGCGTCAATTATCTGGTCATGATGTTATTCAATGCCATGGGCCTGAAAAACATCGCCAGCATCATCCCCCGCAAGCACTAAACTGTAGCAAAGTGGGCTTTTGCCCGCCCCTTCTGGGGTCATATAGTTACGTCGTTTGCTCACGCTTGCAATTCAGAAAAAACACCCCATTTTCTACAAATCAGGCAATTTGGCCTGCTTATACTGCCTGTTCATGATCCATGTTCGCGTGCAGGAATGGCACTATTTTTTGAGGTTCATATGGAACAATTTCACGGCACCACCATTTTGACGGTGCGACGCGGCAATCTGGTCGCACTGGGTGGCGACGGTCAGGTCACACTGGGCAACATTGTCATGAAGGGCACGGCCCGCAAGGTACGCAAGCTATATCACAACAAGGTGCTGGCCGGTTTTGCTGGCGGCACGGCAGACGCGTTCACCCTGATAGAGCGTTTTGAATCCAAGCTGGAAAAACACCAGGGCCATTTGATGCGTGCATCAGTAGAACTGGCCAAGGACTGGCGCACCGACCGCATGTTGCGCCGCCTGGAAGCCATGTTGCTGGTGGCAGACAAAGACAGCACGCTGGTGATCACCGGTAATGGCGATGTACTGGAACCCAACCAGGGCATAGGTGCGATCGGCTCCGGCGGCACCTTTGCCCAATCCGCCGCGATTGCCCTGTTTGAAAATACTGATTTGTCGCCCATCGAGATCGTCAAGAAATCCCTGACTATTGCTGGTGAGTTGTGCATTTATACCAACTTGTCGCACACCATAGAAACACTGGAATGAATTGGAATATGCAATGAACATGACACCCCAAGAGATCGTCTCTGAACTCGATAAACATGTCGTCGGCCAATCCAAGGCCAAGCGCGCCGTTGCCATCGCCTTGCGCAACCGCTGGCGCCGTCAGCAGGTGGACGAACCGCTGCGCCATGAAATCACCCCCAAGAATATCCTGATGATAGGACCAACTGGCGTAGGTAAAACCGAGATCGCGCGTCGCCTGGCCAAGCTGGCTGATGCGCCCTTCATCAAAATAGAAGCGACCAAGTTCACTGAAGTTGGTTACGTAGGCCGCGACGTCGATACCATCATCCGCGACCTCGTTGATATTGGCATCAAGCAAACCCGTGAATCTGCTACACGCAAGGTGCGTGCCCGTGCTGAAGATGCGGCAGAAGACCGTATACTTGACATCCTGCTGCCACCTGCGCGCGATTTTGGTTTCCAGCCTAGCGAAACCGAAGCAGCAACGCCCGACAATACCACCCGCCAGACTTTCCGCAAGCGTCTGCGTGAGGGCGCACTGGATGACAAGGAAGTTGAAATCGAAGTGGCCGAAGGCGTGACCCATATGGAAATCATGGCACCGCCAGGCATGGAAGAAATGACCGAGCAGATCAAGACCATGTTCTCAGGCATGGGCAATGGCCGCAAGAAATCGCGCAAGCTAAAAATCAAGGAAGCAATGAAGTTCTTGATAGAAGAAGAAGCCGGCAAGCTTGTCAACGAAGAAGAACTGAAGCAGGATGCGATACGTAATGTAGAGCAAAACGGTATTGTCTTCCTCGATGAAATTGACAAGATCGCTTCACGTTCAGAAACGGGCGGTGCTGAAGTGTCACGCGCCGGTGTACAACGAGATTTGCTGCCACTGGTAGAAGGTACGACCGTCAATACCAAGTATGGCATGGTCAAGACTGACCATATCCTTTTCATTGCTTCCGGTGCTTTCCATCTGGCCAAGCCGTCTGACCTGATACCTGAGTTGCAGGGCCGTTTTCCTATCCGCGTGGAACTGGAGTCTTTGTCCATCGCTGATTTTGAACGGATTTTAACAGGTACCGATGCCTGCCTGACACGTCAATACCAGGCCTTGCTGGCAACAGAAGAAGTACAGATAGACTTCACACCGGAAGGCGTGGAAAGACTGGCCGGTATCGCTTACTCAGTCAATGAAACGACAGAAAATATCGGTGCCCGCCGTTTGTATACCGTCATGGAAAAGCTGCTGGAAGAGATTTCTTTCAATGCTCACCAAAATACCGGCAAGACTGTCACTATCGATGCGGCCTACGTCAATGAACGTCTGGAAGCCTTGTCGGTGAATGAAGATCTGTCACGCTACGTGCTGTAATTGTAAATCCGGGGCTAGACATGGCAAACAAGGCGCTGGCAACACGACAACGCATGCAGTTTCGCATTGAGCCTTCGCAAGTCCCGGCCAAAGGCAAGGGTAATCAGGCAAGAAAGGTCTTGCCTGATTATCTGACTGCGAGAAAAAATACCAAGCCTCCATCTCCTCCTGCTACTGCCGCCAAAAGCCCGGACAGTCGGGAAGAAAATTAACAACTCTTCAGGAACACCCTATGTTTGATACCGCCGCCGCCAGCGACAAACCCGATTACCCTATGCTGGCGCGCCAGTTGGCCAGCGTAATGGAAGGTGAACGTAATCTGATCACCAATGCTGCCCAGTTTTCTGCCTTCATCTATAGCAGCATCAGTGATTTGAACTGGGCAGGTTTCTACCTGTGCGCACCGGCAAGCAAGCCTGATGCAGAGTTCCCCAATGATTTATTGTTAGGCCCCTTCCAGGGCAAAGTCGCCTGCACCCGCATCCCATTCAAACGCGGAGTGTGCGGTACGGCTGCCGCAGAACGGCGCACTGTGCTGGTGGAAGACGTGCATGCATTCCCGGGACACATCGCCTGTGATTCAGCATCCAACTCTGAAATAGTCATCCCTTTAATCAAGGATGGTGAGATTTACGGCGTGTTTGATATCGACAGTCCGCGCTTGCAACGCTTCGACGCAGTAGACCAGTTGGGTCTGGAGAACTTGCTCGCCATCTTTACGGCAGCAACAGATTTAAAATAATAGCAATACCAGTGCCCTATGGAGTCAGCCAAAATGTGGCAAGGGGCAGACAAAGACCGTGATAGCCATGGTCTTTTTTGTTAAGCTATGTCAAAACTGCGCAATCCCGTTCTTTGTCGCTCTACACTGAGTTGTCCGAATTTGGCAAAACTTAGCAGACTTAGGGAGATGGCATCATGGCGGGGTGCAGACGCCGGAAGGTGCAACGCAAGCTCAAGCTGCCTTTACGCAGGCGTGACGTGTTAACACGCTTTATGGTCGATCTGGGCATCCATTATCTGGAGCTGTTGGGTCTGGACAAAGCCATGCACTTTTTGCGAAGAAACCATGTGCCCGATCCGGTCATCCAGCGCGTCTTGCGCTTTCCCGAGTATCGCCGAAAGTACTAAAACCGGATTAGTACGTGTCTCTTAATGGGTTTCCTGCTTGGCATCCCTGGCCAGCAAGCGGCTGATCATCTCTTGCAAAGATATCCCGTCAAACAAAACACCCGCTACCGCATCTGTAATTGGCATTTGTATTCCCAGGCTTTTTGCCAGTGCCCGTACTGCCTGCGCACAACGTACGCCTTCAGCAACATGACCCAGTTCCTGCACGATGATATCAAGGGATTTACCCTGGGCCAGCGCCAGGCCCACCTTGCGGTTACGGGATAAATCACCAGTACAGGTCAAAATCAAATCACCTACGCCAGTCAGCCCCATCAAGGTTTCTGAGCGGCCACCAAGAGCGACGCCCAAACGGCTGATTTCTGCCAGGCCACGGGTGATCAGGGCGGCCCGTGCATTCAGACCCAAGCCCAGGCCATCGGCCACGCCAGTCGCAATCGCCAGGATATTTTTTACTGCACCTCCCACTTCAACACCGACTACATCGTCACTGGAATACACGCGCATGGCATTCACATGCAAGGCCTGCACCACCAGGCTACTGAGTTCATTGGACTTTGAGGCAATCGTCAATGCGCAAGGTAAGCCTTTGGCTACTTCCTGTGCAAACGAGGGGCCAGACAAGGCACCGAAGGCCGCACTCTGTCCCAGCACCTGCTCTGCCACCTGGTGCGGCAAAAGCTGCGTGGATTCTTCAAAACCCTTGCATAGCCAGATAATGTTTTTTGGCTGATAAGCGCTACAGGCTTCCAGTGTGGGGCGCAAGCCAGAGACTGAGGTGGCAATCACCAGCAAGCCATCAACGCCGGCAGCATGGGCCATGGCAGCGGCAAAATCAGCCGTGACCTGCAAGTTGTCAGGAAAAGCGAAGCCGCTTAAATAATCATTATTTTGCCTGCTTGCCTGCATGGCAGCCATCGCAGCCTGATTACGGCCCCACAGTAAAACATTGTTTTTTGTCGCAAAGGCGATTGCCATGGCCGTGCCCCAGGCACCTGCGCCCAATATGCTGATATTCATGCTTGTCCCTGACTCCTGCTTATTTTAATCACCGGGGGAGATGTAAAAAAAGGACAGCAGGCTGTCCTTTTTTGCACACTCTCATCTGCCTAAATTCTCAGTCCAGCCACTACAAGCCCCAGACTTCATTTACCTTGACAAAGCCTAGCTGGCCGTCACGGTGCTTCACTTTGACCCAGCCACCAGCAGCGGGCTCGGCCATTTCCAGCAAGACATGCTTGTCGGCACTGAATACCAATGGTGCAGCCTCATCTGCCGTTGCCCTGATCTTGGCATTGGCGACCCGCACTACCAGGCTGCGGCGGGTAATCAAATCCTTGGATTCAACCCAGCTCATTTCACCACTGACGTCACGTACTTTACTCCATGCACCGGAAGTAAACACTACTTCCAACGGCATGCCACGCGGGGCCACTGCCAGTTTCGCACCTTTGGCAGACGGGGCATCGTACAGGATGACCGGAGAAGCGCCCACGGAACGGAATTCCAACGCCTGCGCTGCACTACTCGCAAGCAGTGTCAATAGTAGCAAAGGCAAGGGCGTCAACAGGCGTCGCATGGATATCTTTCATCAGGCCGACCTGGCTAAGACCAGATCGTACCCGTAATAATGAAGCAGATTACTGAATAGTCGTTGGCGCTTCAGTAGTGGCATTTGCCTGTTCAGCAGCCAGTGTCAGACGTTGCGCGTAAAAAGCTTCGAAATTGATTTCTGACAGATGGATAGGAGGGAAACCAGCGCGAGTGATCGCATCAGCTACGTTGGAACGCAGGTATGGATAAACGATGTTCGGGCAACCGATACCCAGCAGAGGATCGAGTTGATCTTCAGGGATATTGCGCGCTTCGAAAATACCAGCTTGTTTGCCTTCAACCAGGAAAGCAACTTTCTCGCCGATTTTTGCAGTCACTGTTACCGTTACTGTGGATTCGTAGATGCCATCCGCCAGCTTTTCTGAGCCAACATCAACAGAAACTTCGATACCAGGAGCTTCTTGTTCCAGGAATATAGCTGGGGAATTTGGCTGTTCAAGCGACAAATCTTTCAGATAAACGCGTTGAATTTGGAATACGGGCTGCAGATTTTCGTCAGACATGTGAAACTTTCTAAAATTCTAAAAGATTAATAATGAACAGCGAGACTGGCAGATAGGGCCGTTTCCAGCCATTTCAAGATCACAGCGCGCTATTGTAGCAAGTAGTCTGCAAAAACAGCAATTTTGCTGTAAAACCCGTAGAAAATCCGGCAAAAACCTGCTTTTAATCAACCGGATTCAGCAAAGGGTCGAGTTTACCCGCCCTGTCGAGGGCAGACAGGTCATCAAAACCGCCCACATGGGTGTCATCTATATAGATTTGTGGCACGGTGCGGCGACCGGTCTTTTTCATCATCGCTTCGCGTACGCCGGGCTCCAGATCGACACGGATTTTTTCTATATCGTCCACACCTTTGGATTTCAACAGACGTTCGGCCATCGTGCAATACGGGCAAACGGCTGTGGTATACATGACTACATGGGCTTTCATGATGTTCTCCTGCTTTACTTTACTGTTGGCAAGCCTTGCGACTTCCAGGAATCTATACCACCTTCCAGGCTGAACACCTGGGTAAAACCGGCTTTGCTGAGTAAACCTGCAGCGCTGGAAGAACGCACGCCGGAGGCACACACCGTGATCACCACATTGCTTTTTGACTTTTCTATTTCTTTCAGGCGGTTGTTCAACTCTGCCAGGGGTATATGTTTGGCATTTTGTAAATGACCGGCAGCAAATTCTTCTGCACTACGCACATCCAGCACCAGGGTTTTAGGTTGATTGATGTATTGTGTGGCTTGAAAATGCGATACCTTGGCACCACGTCTTTGTAAAGCAGGTATTAACAATGCGCCACCGCTGATCAGGGCAAGGGCTAACCACACATAATTGTAGTTGGTAAGAATGAAATTCACAGGATTCCAGTAGTAAAAATGGTTATCAGAAGCGCGTCATTATAAAATAGATGCCGCAATCGCATACTAATTCACTTATTTCATCTTCCCGCACACTATGTACAAAATCGTTTTAATGCGCCACGGCGAATCTACCTGGAATCTGGACAACCGCTTTACCGGTTGGACTGATGTTGACCTGACAGCAAAAGGTGTGGCTGAAGCTACCCAGGCTGGCAAGCTATTGAAAGAAGCCGGCCTGACTTTTGACCTGGCCTACACCTCGGTACTCAAGCGCGCGGTCCGTACACTGTGGGGCACGCTCGATGAAATGGATTTGATGTGGTTGCCAGTGATTCATGACTGGCGTCTGAACGAGCGTCATTACGGTGCCCTGCAAGGTTTGAATAAGGCAGAGACAGCGGCAAAATATGGCGATGAGCAAGTACTGGTGTGGCGCCGCAGCTACGATACGCCACCTATGCCGCTGGCAGAAGACGATGACCGCACCTCCTTCAACGACCCGCGCTATGCAGGCCTGGACCGCAGCCAGATACCGCTAACAGAATGCCTGAAAGACACGGTGGCCCGCGTCATGCCAGCCTGGGATGACAGCATTGCACCAGCCATACGCGCTGGCAAACGCATCCTGATCTCTGCCCATGGCAACAGCTTGCGCGCCCTGATCAAGATGCTTGACGGTATCAGTGATAATGACATCGTCAACCTGAACATCCCGAACGGCCAGCCACTGGTCTATGAACTTGATGCCGACTTGAAGCCAATTAACCATTATTATCTGGGTGACCAGGACGCTATCGCAGCAGCTTTACATGCTGTTGCCAGCCAGGGCAAGTCCAAATAATAAGTATTGAATGCTATTTAAGACCAAGTCTTCACCGTTTTTAATTGCCAGTTTGCTGTGCCTGACTCTGGCAGGCACAGCAACGTCTGCCATGGCCGCCAGCAATGCCCGCGCCCAGCAAAAAAACAAGGCAGAAGCAGACCGGGCTGAGTTGCAAAACCACCTGAAGTCCTTGAAAAACGATATCAATAAAACTGAAACAGCCAAGGACAATGCCAGCGATGCCATGGCCGAATCAGAAAAATCCATCTCTGAAGCCAACCGTTCTTTGCGAGATTTACAGGCCGAACAGGCGCAGACTGAAGCAAAAGTCAAACAACTGACAGAGCAGCAGCAAGCCTTGGCTGATAAAGTTGAAAAGCAAAAAACACAACTCTCAAATTTTTTACGCCGCCAGTACATGCGCGGCGACAGTGACCGTATTAAATTGCTACTCTCCGGCGATAACCCCAACCGCATCAATCGTGAACTGCAATACATGAGCTATGTATCGCAAACCCAGGCCAAACTGATAGATGGTTTGCGCATCAGTCTTCAAGCTGTGGAAAAAAATGCCGAAGATGCGAAAGAAGCCAAGGCAGAACTCGATGAAATAGCTGATGAAGAAAAAAGTCATAAGCTGGCGCTGGAAAAAGAGAAAAAACGACATGCCGCATTGGTAAGTCAGTTGGCAGAAAAATTATATATACAAAAAAAACAGGCTGATAGTCTGGAAAAAGATGAACAAAGGCTCTCCAATCTGGTCTCACAATTAAATAAACTGATTGAAGAACAAGCCAAGGCAGATGCAGCCAGGGCGGCATTGGAAGAAAAACAACGGCAGGACAGAATTGCAGCAGCACAGAAAGAAAGAGCAAGACAGGCCGCACAGGGCAAGAAACCAGCAAAAATCACCAATCCTAATGCGATTGATGATGACGAACCGCCCAAACAGGCCAAGGTGGTCACCCCACCTGCAGGTGAATTTGACAAGCTGAAAGGGCAATTACGCTTGCCAGTAAAAGGCGAAATTCTTGCCCGGTTTGGTAGCAAACGCGCTGATGGCCCCAGCTGGAAAGGCATGTTCATCAAGGCGAATGAAGGTACAGAAATCAAGACCATCGCCCCGGGCAAAGTGATTTTTGCTGACTGGTGGAAGGGGTATGGAAATATGGTGATTGTTGATCATGGCGGCAGTTACTGGAGCCTGTATGGCAATAATCAGGCAGTATTGAAGCATGTCGGCGATGTGGTAAAAACCGGTGATGTCATTGCCAGTGCCGGAAACAGCGGCGGTAATGAAGAATCAGGTTTATACTTTGAAGTACGTCATCAAGGACGTGTATTTGATCCTCTCAACTGGATCTCTAAATAGGCATTAGGTGAATCATGGGCAGCAAATTCAAGAATTTCGGTTTAATTGGACTCGGCATGATTGCGGGTGTGGCAGTTTCCATGCAATTTTCTGCAGTGGCACAAAAGGGTACTGCGGAGACACTTCCTTTCGAGGAGCTAAAAGACCTGACTAACGTATTCGGATTGATCAAATCTGCCTATGTCGAGCCAGTCGAAGACAAAAAACTGATCAAGGATGCCATCTCTGGCATGGTCGGTTCTCTCGACCCGCATTCAGTGTATCTTGACAAGAAAGCCTACAAGGAACTGAATGAAAGCACACAAGGCAAGTTTGTTGGCCTGGGCATAGAAGTCGGTATGGAAGACGGCTATGTGAAAATCATTTCCCCTATTGAAGATTCTCCTGCCTATCGCGCGAATCTGAAATCCGGCGACTTGATTACCAAGCTTGATTCTGAGCCGGTTAAAGGCCTAACGCTGGATGAAGCCGTCAAGAGAATGCGTGGTGAACCGCATACCAAGATCACGCTGACGATTTACCGCAAGAGTGAAGAAAAACCCATCGTCGTCACGATTACCCGTGAACTGATCAAGCAGCAAAGCGTCAAGGCAAAAATCGTCGAGCCTGGCTATGCATGGATCAGGGTTTCCCAGTTCCAGGTACCAACCACCGACGACATGTCCAAGAAAATCCAGGGCCTGTATGCACAAGACCCGAATTTGAAGGGACTGGTACTCGATTTGCGCAATGACCCGGGTGGTGTGCTCGATAGTGCCATTGGCGTGTCTGCCGCCTTCCTGCCCAAGGAAGTGCCGGTTGTGTCCACCAATGGTCAGATGGCAGATCAAAAAGTAACTTATTTTGCCCGCCGCCAGGACTACGACAGGGCGACGCTGAGCGACCCGCTGAGCAAATTGCCAGAAGCGGTCAAAAAAGTACCCATGGTCGTGCTGATCAACACCGGCTCTGCATCTGCCTCGGAAATCGTGGCGGGTGCCCTGCAAGACTATAAACGTGCGACCATCCTGGGCACGCAAAGCTTTGGCAAGGGATCGGTGCAATCCATCATCCGCTTCCCGTTCAATAGCAGCAATCCAGACTTTGCCGTTAAATTGACCACAGCACGTTACTACACGCCAAATGGCCGTTCCATCCAGGCCAAAGGCATCGTCCCTGATCTGAACGTCGAAGAAACCGCAGATGGTGATGGTTTCAATGGTTTGCGTGCGCGTGAAGCTGACTTGCAAAAACATTTGACGAATGACAAGGAAAAAGAAGTCGCCCGTCCAAAAGTCGATGAAGCTGAAGAAGAGCAACGCCTGCTTGCACTGGCGAAAAAGAGCAAGCCTCTGGAATACGGTGGTGCAGAAGACTTCCAGCTGGCCCAGGCTCTGAACCACCTGAAAGGCTTGCCAGTCAAGATCACTGAAGCCAAGGTTATTGATAAAGAAGGCAAGGATGGCAAAGACAGCAGCAAAGAAGCTGACAAGCCAGTCAAAACCGAGAAAGCCGATCACAAGACCGAGCACAAGACCGATAGCAAGAAAAAATAAACCCTGAAATTAACTTTAAATAAGAAAGGCCGCTTACTCCAACAGCGGCCTTTTTTACGACGATGAACGATCAGCAACTCTTACGCTATTCCCGTCACATCTTGCTGGACCAGATAGGTATAGAAGGTCAGCAAAAAATCACGGAAGCACATGCACTCATCATCGGTGCCGGTGGTCTGGGTTCACCTGCTGCCATGTACCTGGCCAGTGCCGGTGTCGGCACGATCACCCTGGTTGATAATGACAATGTCGATCTGACTAATCTGCAACGCCAGATCATGCACACCACGGCAGCCGTGGGCATGGCCAAGGTTGGCTCAGGCAAACACACGCTGGAATCTATCAACCCTGAAATAAATATCATTGCCTTGCAGGAGCGGGCTGCCGATGCGCGGCTGGAAGAACTGGTCAGCCAGGCTAGCATCGTGCTCGACTGTTGCGACAATTTCGCTACCCGCCATGCCGTGAATGCCGCCTGTGTCAAATTTGGCGTGCCGCTGGTATCGGGCGCTGCCATCAGCTTCGATGGCCAGATCAGCGTGTTTGACAGCCGTGACGAGGCTTCGCCCTGTTATGCCTGCCTGTTCCCGCCTGATCAGCCATTTGAAGAAGTATTGTGTTCCAGCATGGGCGTATTTTCACCGCTGGTGGGCATCATAGGCAGCATGCAGGCCGCCGAAGCCCTGAAAGTCATCATGGGCATAGGCCAGGCACTATCGGGCCGCCTGCTGTTGCTGGATGCCCTGCGCATGGAATGGAACAGCATAGGCATCAGCAAGAATACGCAATGTACTGTTTGCGGACAAACCAATCCAGACTGAACCCGTACTTTACAACTACACTTCAAAACCTCATCAAGGACTGTATGTATTCTCTTTACTATTGCCCCGGTACCGCCAGCATGGTCGTTCATCTGGCCTTACTGGAAATTGGTGCTGCCAATGAATTGAAACTGGTCGATGTAGAAAAGAACCAGCAAAAAGATCCCGATTACCTGCGCCTGAACCCGAATGGTGTCGTGCCTACCCTGGTCATCGATAACCGTCCTTATCTGGAATCCGCCGCCTTGCTGATGCTGCTGGCAGAACGCCACCCCCAAGCTGGCCTTGCACCTGCCGCTGGCACCGTTGAACGCGATCTGTGGCGGCAATGGATAGTCTTCCTCAGCGGCAGTCTGCAATCTGCTTTCCGTGCCTGGTTCTATCCCGCCGAACTAGGTTTTGCCGAGCATAGTGAAGCCAGTAAAGCGGCCTTGCAAAAACGTATCACCGCCATCTGGGATCAGCTTGACCTGCATCTGAGCAAGAATGGCCCTTACCTGCTGGGCGAAACTTTTTCCGGCGCTGACCTGCAATTGACCATGCTGATGCGCTGGTCACGCAATATGCCACGCCCGGCAACGCAATGGCCGGCACTGAACAAACTCGCGCAACTGATTATTGCCCGCCCGAGCTGGCAAGAGATGGTGAAAATCGAAGGACTGGAACCCTGGCCTAGAACCCAGGCTTGATAACTGCAATGAATGCCTGGAAATGCATATTTAAAAATTCATGCTGAAAAAATTAATGCAAAAAATGGGCTTGAATTTGTACAAGGCAAATCAGCTAGTCAGCACAGGGCTGCCTGAAATCACCATCGCTGAATACCAGGGTGTGCGAACCCTGCATCTTTCCTCTGATGCCATCCAGGGTGCCATGCGCATGGCCATGCCTGACCAGATAGAGCTGGAATATGTACAGCAGATGATGATGTGGATGTTGTTCAAGCATGAAAATTCACGCAAGCCGCAACACATCGTGCAACTGGGCCTGGGAGCAGGGTCACTGACCAAGTTTTGCTACCGCAATTTTGCAGAAGCGAAAGTCACGGCAGTGGAACTCAACCATAAAGTGATCACTGCCTGTCACCAGCATTTCAAGTTGCCAGTCAATAATGAACGCCTGCAAGTCCTGTGCATGAATGCGCTGGACTATGTCAACGACAACACCAACCACGGCCAGGCCGATGTCTTGCAAATTGATTTGTATGATGCAGCTGCCGAAGCGCCAGCACTAGGCAGTGCTGCGTTTTACCAGGCCTGTGCTGATACCTTGAATGAAGATGGCATGTTGACCGTCAACCTGTTTGGCAATCCACAAAATTACCGCGCCAACTGCAATGCCAATATCGCCGCACTGCAAGAGGCTTTTGATGCCGTGGTCTGGCTGCCACTGGTACATGACGCTAACACGGTTGTCATCGCCTTCAAACAAGCTCCCGCAGTAGATTTTGAAGACCTGTATGAGCGCGCAACCGCGATACGCCTGGCCTATAAATTACCCGCAGCGAAATGGGTGAATGGTTTAAAAGAATGGATGATTGAGCATGCCTGATGTGAAATAATTCTGTTGGCATTTATGGGCGGATGTATTGACATTTTTCATCTCATTTCCCCGTCGTTTTCAACACCCTATCGTTATGTGTTTAACTTTTACGGCAAAGGGTCTTGCACGCTTTTTCGCTATCTTTGCGTGCGCACTACATTTTTTTTGCTTGCCCTCTCACGCGCAAACTCTTGCTGAGCAAGAGATATGCTTGCGCGATCTTGCACAATTGTGGAACGACGTTAATTGGCGTCATCCGGCGTTGACTAAAGGCGGCCAAAGACGACGTAATGGACAGCGATGGTTTTTCCAGGGATTGGTAAATAGAGGCCATTTCTTGTACAAAAAATGGAATACATTGACCTGATCGCAGTGAATACTGACAGATGAACTACATCAACTCCCATTCAGTAACTTGCTTTTTTGCGCCTGGAATTCTGCATCAGTAAGTATCCCTTGCTTTCGCAAATTTTCCAGCTTGAGCAATTCTGAATAGATGTCTTTAGAATTCGGCACATCAACTCTTGCGTTGCTATCAATCCTGAATTCAACCACAGTGTCCGCTGTTTTCTTGATCTTGGGGTGATTGGACTCAGCACCGCCCTCATTCGAGCACATAAACTGTATTTCTGCTTTGGGGAAATTGCCATAAACATAGGGTGGGCGAGCTTCTTGCAAACCCACAACGTGTAAAGGCTTACCCAATTTCTCACAATACTGGCTTGCCTCCTGAAAAACCTCGGCCTTCAATGTGCCAGAACCAGAAAACCCCGTCGCAGCCTGGCGCGACACCATATAGGTGTCCCTCCCAATTGACTGCACACCAGAATTTGATGCACAGGCTGTGCACAACAGTAAGAGAGAACAAATGAGCCAAGCGCGCATAGGAGTAATTGTCAAAAATAGCTATTAAGAAGGAGATGCCAATACATACATCTAACTCAACTCCTTTGTATTGTTATCCTGGAATAGATGCCTGGTTATTCTGGATGATGGCAGCAAACACAAAGTTTGTTGCCATCAGGATCGCGGAAATATGCGCCATAATAATTGGGATGATAGTGCAGACGCAGCCCTGGTGGCCCCTCGCAGGTGCCTCCCTGCGCCAGCGCGGCTTCATAGGCACGTCTCACCGTTGCGCGTGATGCCGCCAGCAATGCCACCATCTGCCCATTACCGTACCTGGCTGGTTCGCCGTTGAAGGGCTTGCCAATGACAAACAACGGGCGTGGCTGGTCGGCAGCCATCCAGCCTGCCCAGGGTTCAGCGGCGTCCTTGAATTTCAACACCAGACCCAGCTCTGCCATCAATGCAGAATAAAACGCATAAGACTTGTCGAAATCGTGTATGCCTATCGATACATGGGAGATCATAAGTGCTTCCTTGGCTGATGATGTCAAAACAAGAATATTCACAGCTTTAAATTGTATCTCAATCACCTAAAAAAAACTGCCCATGTGTTATACAAAACACATGGGCAGTTTTTTACGTGGTTAGCGCCAAGTTTCAGACTACAGATAGGTAAAGCCAAACCTGGATTTATTTTTCTTCAACAAACTCCGGCATGGCTGAGGAATGATGATTGACGATTTTCCAGTCGCCTTTGATCTTCTCATAGACATAGGTATAGCGCGCCCGCACCTTTGCCGGCTTGCCTTCCTTGACTATATCAAAGGTATAGGCACCGCTATCCAGCGCCGTGTTTGCACCGAACAACCGGATTTGACGGTAATTGATGGTGCCCTTAGGTTTGAGCAACAGGAAATGCTCAAAGTATTCTTCAATTTCTTCCGGCGTCGCACGAATTTTATTCGACACTGTGGGTTGCAAGATGCCGTTCGATGCATACAGTTTCACGACTTCTGCTGGCTTACCAGTTGCAAGTGCGGCATTCCAGCGATCAAACAAGCCAGCAATTTCCATTTCTGCTGCACTGGCAGGTGCGGTAGCTAGCTGGTCATATTTCTTGGGAGGTGCTTCTGCGAAAGCTGTGCCACTGGCGAGCAAGGCCATCACAAAGAACAGGTTTTTCATTTCATATTTCCTTTGGTTAGAATACATGTCCACCTCTTTCTGCGAGGTTGGGCTCATCATGAGTCAGGGCGCAAGTCCTGCCATCAGCCAGGTGGCCTAGCACTCTATATGCCAGATGGCATATACTAATCAATATGAATACCATGCCCTCGGACACTACCCATTCTTTACGCCAACAATATCGCGACAACCAGGCCAATCTCGCGCGCCTGCGCCTGTTGCACGATGCTGGCCGGGTATTGGCCGAAGGGCAAGAATCAGCCATCTCAGCCGTGCTTGCCTATACGCTGGAGTTTTCGGCTTTTGAAGCTTGTGCCGTGCTGATGGAAGACGCCGGGGCCTTGCGCGTGCATGTGTCAAAAGGGCCCGTCTTGCCGCATGGCACGCGCTTCCCTGTGCAGGGTATCTTGTCAGCCATGCTGAAACCGGATGCAAAAGTGATGATCAGGCAAAACAGCGTCAGCCGCTTATTGTTGCCGGCGGGCGGCGTGGCAGGACTGGAATTATTGTTCCCATTGATCAGGCAGGGTCGCGCCCACGGGATATTGGTGCTGATCAACCGCAAGCAGTTGGCAAAACCTGCGCCTGCCGACATGCTGACGCTAGGCACACTGGCCAACATACTGGCGCTGTCCTTGCATGAATCACCCGCCACAGCCAACCCGCAGCTGAATGACCGCATCAAGCAAATTTCTGGCCTGCTCACAGCACGCGAGCGGGAAGTACTGTCTTGGCTACCGCATGGCCTGACCAATGCGGATATAGGCGACAGGTTAGGCATCGCCAGAGGCACGGTGAAAATCCATGTAGAACGCATCATACATAAGCTAGCGCTGCAGGACAGAACGCAGGTTGCCGCCCTGGCGGTTGAACTTGGCCTCGGTACATCCGGCACGTCTGACATCTCCCCAGCCAGACCATCATGACAAAAATATTCAAGCTTGCTATGCACTGGTGGGCAGACCGTCCCTTGCGGATCAAGGGACTGATCGTGATCGCCGTACCTATCATGGTCTTGCTAGGCACCCTGGTATCCGGTTACCTGATGGGCGTACAAGCCAAGCGCGCACAAGAAAACGTGCAACGCACGATACAGATACAGCGCGATATCCAGGAAGTGCATACACTGCTGGCAGAAGCAGCAACCGGGGTGCGCGGCTATTTGCTGACGGGGTATGAGAATTTTTTGAGGCCCTACCAAATCAGTGAGACTGAACTACCAAAAACCTTGCAACGCCTAAGGGAGCAAATTCGCGACAGACAGCAAACAGAACTTTTGAATGCACTGTCGGCTCTGGCCGTCAAAAAACGTGATGGTCTGGTGGAACTGATCAATATAGGATCTGCATCCCCGCCTGAAAAATTAACACAGGCGCTGGTTATGAATAAAAAAGTGCTGGATGATTTGCGTGTCCATATCGATACCATGCTGGTAAGGGAAGAGCAGTTGCGGCAGCAAAGCGTTCGCCAGGCAAATAAAGTATATGATCTCACCATGATCGTGACAGCCTCAGCAGCCATTGCTGGTGTACTGGGTGCACTGTTGACCAGCCTGTTATTTTCTACCGGTATCGTGCGGCGGGTACATCAATTGACGGACAATGCGGGCCGCCTCGAACACGGCAAGACACTGACACCGCTCGCAGCAGCAAATGACGAACTGGGGCAACTCTCTCACCGTATGGTGCGTACCAGCCATTTGCTGGCTGCCCGTACAGAAGAAGTGCAAAAAGCGCGGCAAGAAGCCGAGCGCGCCAATCAATCCAAGACTGAATTCCTGTCCCGCACCAGCCACGAATTACGCACACCGCTAAATGCCATACTCGGTTTTGCGCAATTGCTGCAACTGGATATCCATGCCAAAGATGCCCAGCAAAGCCTGGACCATATTCTGAAAGGTGGCCACCACTTGCTGGCCCTGATTGATGAAGTACTTGATATCGCCCGCATAGAAACCGGTCATCTGCAATTATCACTCGAACCAGTCGAAGCAAACGGGCTCTTGCGCGAAGCATTGTTGCTGATTGCGCCACTGGCCCATGTCAGGAATATCGTCTTGACAGGTTCAGAAAAAACCAGTGATATCTATTTGCTTGCAGACCGCAAGCGCCTGCTGCAAGTAATACTCAATCTCCTGTCCAACGCTGTCAAATACAATAAGGAAAACGGCACAGTCACGCTGAGCGTGCATGCTACAGCAACGCAAGTGCAGTTGCTGGTGGTGGATAGTGGCATAGGCATCGCCACAGATATGCAAAAGCGCTTATTCACTCCGTTTGACCGCTTGGGCGCAGAACACAAACCGGTAGAAGGCAATGGTCTGGGCCTGGTAGTATCCATGCAATTGGCGCAGGCAATGGGGGGCGGGATCGGCATGTCCAGCCTAGAAGGACAAGGCAGTCAATTCTGGGTCAACTTGCCAATCGCACAGGCAGCGCTGCCAGAAGAAGGATGCAGGCAAGTGATCACAGAACTGGCGACTTTGCATCGCCCTTGCAGCATACTGTATATCGAAGATCATTCATCCAACCTGGTATTGATAGAAATACTGCTGGCGCGCAGCAAGCATGTACAACTTTTCAGCGCAAAAAATGGGGTAGAGGGTCTGCACATGGCGCAACAGCTAAGGCCAGACCTGATATTGCTGGACCTGCAATTACCTGATATGTCGGGGGAAGAAGTCTTGCAAGAGGTACGCGCGTCAGCCAGCTTGAAAGACATACCTGTGGTTATACTCAGTGCGGATGCGCTGGCGACTACCATACATAGACTGAAGGCTGGCGGTGCCAATGACTACCTGACCAAACCGCTGGATGTTGCTCTGTTCTTTTCTACTTTGAATCGTCTTTTGCCATGAATGCCTCAGACATACTTGCCATGCGAATTCTGATTGTCGATGACGAGATCGATAATGTGCAGTTACTCGAAAAAATATTGACGCGTGAAGGCTTCAGCAACATCGTCAGCACGACAGACCCGACCCGCACGCTCGATCTGGTTATCGCATTCGACCCTGACTTGGTCTTGCTGGATTTGATGATGCCAGAGTTCGATGGTTATGCTGTACTGGAGCAATTAGCCAGGTGCACGCCGAAAAATGATTTCCGGCCTGTCATGGTCTTAACAGCTGATGTCATGCCGGAAGCCAAGCACCGGGCGCTGGCATTGGGCGCAAAGGATTTTTTGACCAAGCCTTTCGACTTTATCGAATCCCTGTTGAGAATCTCGAATTTGCTGGAAACGCGTCTGCTGTACAAACGCCTGCATGCACTCATCCCGAACGAAACACCTTTACCGCCGTGGCATCTGAAGCCGGACTAGGCGACATTCTTACTGAGTAAATATCTTGACTGGTATCTTTGCCTGCTCAGCAAGTTCGACAGCATGTTGCGTGCCGCGGGCGCAACCAGGTTTGCCGTAATCGGTATGGAACGCCAAAACCAGGTCTATGCCCGTTGTCAGCATTCTGACATTCAAGCCCTTCCATCCTTCACCAGGAAATGCGCGGTAGTCGGCATTGGTTTTTTTCATGGCCTCAACAGTAAAGCCCAATTCCGCTGCGACTGCTTTGGCGTGGGCATCTATACCGGGCGTATCGCCGGTCACGATGATGGTATCTGGTGGCAGTTGGGCCAGTTCGCGTCGGATTGCGACCTGGCTGTCCCAATTGGTGGCACCTGTGATCAATACTCTCACTAGTGATTTTTCTTGGCCAAGCCCAGGTAGGTATCTATGACACGCTGGTCATTGGTCAGTTCTGCGGCATCGCCTTCAAGCGCTATTTGTCCGGTTTCCAGCACATAGGCATAGTCGGCCACCTGCAAGGCAGCGCGGGCATTTTGTTCCACCAGCAAAATGGCAACGCCGGTTTGCTTGAGACGCTGGATGATGTGGAAAATTTCCTTGACAATCAACGGTGCCAGACCGAGGCTGGGCTCATCCAGCATCAGCAATTGCGGCTTGGCCATGAGGGCGCGGCCTACCGCCAGCATCTGGCGTTCACCGCCTGACAATGTCCCTGCTTCTTGCGTCCGTCTTTCTTTCAGGCGCGGGAAGAGATCGAACACGACATCGAGCTGGTCGGCATAGTTTTTTTCACCTGCCTGGTAGCGGCGGTAACTACCGAGCAAGAGATTGTCTTCCACTTTCATGCTGGCGAACAACTCGCGTTTTTCTGGCACCAGTGACATGCCTTGTGCAACGCGGTTTTCTATGCTGACGCTGGCCAGGTTTTTGTCAGCCAATAATATCTGACCGCGCACACTGCCCGTCGCGGGCAGGGCACCGGCGATGGCATTGAGCATGGTGGATTTGCCAGCACCGTTTGGACCGATGACGGTAACGATTTGTCCGGCGCCGACACGTATATTGGCGGGCTGCAACGCCTCGACCTTGCCATAAAACACTTGCAGGTCCTTGGTTTGTAATAAGGCAGGTTCCGACAATGAAGTCGTCGCCAGAATGACTGGCGCCCCTGCGTCTGATTGTGCTTCCGTTTCTGTAGAATTTGTCGTCATCAGTCTATCCCACCCAGATATGCTTCCAGCACAGCTGGATTCTGTTGTACTTCTTGTGGCAAGCCTTCGGCAATCTTGGTACCGAATTCCATGACCACCAGTTGATCCGTCAGGTTCATGACGAAATCCATGTCATGCTCAACCAGCAGGATACTCATGCCTTCAGCACGCAGTTTGCGCAAGAGTTCGGCCAATTCCTGTTTTTCTTTATAGCGTAAGCCGGCGGCTGGTTCATCCAGCAACAGCAGACTGGGGTCGCAACACAAGGCTCTGGCGATTTCCAGTATGCGTTGCTGGCCCAATGCCAGGCTGCCTGCTTCTTCATTGATCAGATGGGCAAGGCCTACACGTTCAAGCTGTTTTTTTGCCTCAGCCAGCAAGGAATTTTCTACCTTGCTATCACGCCGCAAGATGCTGGCGATGACTTCCATGACATCGCCGCCCTTGGCCCGCAGATGGGCACCGATCGCAACGTTTTCGAGTACCGTCATGCTGGCCAGCAAACGCACATGCTGGAAGCTGCGGCCTATGCCCAGCTTGACGATTTCACGCGAAGGCAGGTTGGCGATATCCTGCAATGTGCCATCACGGTAAAAACGCACGGCACCGCTGGTCAAAGGCAAGACGCCGGTGACCAGGTTGAACATGGTCGATTTGCCTGCACCATTAGGGCCTATCAGGCCAACAATCTGGCCAGCGCTGACAGTGAACTGCATATCATTGACAGCAACCAGGCCACCAAATTGCTTGCGCGCCTTGTCGATTTCGAGGATAACGGTATCGACTGGCGGTTTGGCACGTACTGGCAATAGCGCCGCACCTGCGGCTACCTGTATACCCTGATCTTCTGGCATCCATTTGGCAAACAGACACTTGCTCCAGCTCGCTAAATAAGGCCAGACACCATCACGGGCGCGTTGCAGCAATAAGACCAGCAAGACGCCAAACACGATGACTTCAAAATTGCCATTCGCGCCCAACAGTGCAGGCAAGATGCTTTGCAATTTGTCTTTCAGCAGGGTCAGCAGGGCTGAGCCTAACAGTGCGCCCCAGACATGGCCAGCACCACCAACCACGGCCATGAACAGGTATTCAATGCCGGCATTCAAACCAAATGGCGTGGGATTGACCGAGCGCTGCAAATGCGCATACAGCCAGCCAGAGACGCTCGCCAGCATGGCAGCGATGACGAAGATGATGACCTTCATGCGTGCGGTATTGACACCCATGGCTTCTGCCATGACGCCACCACCTTTGAGTGCGCGTATGGCACGGCCAGGACGGGATTGCAGCAGGTTTTGTACCGCGACGATCGCCAGCAGCAAAATCACCCAGATCAGGCCGAACATGCTGCGGCCGCTGTCGAGCTTGAAGCCAGCGATTTCTATCGCAGGTATGCCATTGAGACCATCATATTTGCCAAGAAATTCCAGATTACCGAAGAGGAAGAACAGCGACAGGCCCCAGGCAATCGTCCCCAGTGGCAGGTAATGGCCAGACAGGCGCATGGTAATCAAGCCGATTGCAAGCGCTGCCACCATCGTCAGCACCAGGCCAGCCAGCAAACCCAGCCAGGGTGAATAACCGAGGGCCGTGCTCAGATAGGCTGTAGAGTAAGCACCCAGTCCAACAAAAGCCGCCTGCCCAAAAGAGGTCATACCCCCTACCCCGGTCAGCAAGACCAGGCCAAGCGCAACGATGGCATACAGACCGATGTAATTGGCCAGGGTGATCCAGAATTCGGGTACCGGCACCAAGGGGAACAGCAACACCAGCGCCAGCAATATCCATTTACCGTGTTTGATGAGTTGTTTCATTATTCTTCATCCTCATCAGTATGTTTGCTGGAGAGCGAACGCCACAGCAATACCGGGATAATCAGAGTAAATACAATCACCTCCTTATAGGCACTGGCCCAGTAAGACGAATATGATTCCAGCAAACCCACCAACAAGGCACCCGCGGCGGCGACCGGATAAGACACCAGGCCACCGACGATGGCACCGACAAAGCCTTTAAGGCCAATCAAAAATCCGCCATCGTAGTACACCGTGGTCATCGGGGCGATCAGTACGCCGCACAATGCTCCCATGGCTGCGGCCAGGGTAAACGCCAGACGACCAGCCTGGGTAGTACCTATGCCCACCAATTGTGCGCCCAGGCGGTTGACGGCGGTAGCCCGCAAAGCCTTGCCAGACAGACTGCGTTCAAAATAGAAATACAATGCCCCTATCAACAAGGCTGAGACCGCAATCACTACCAGGCTCTGGCCAGATATCTGCATGGCACCGAGTTCAAAACGGGCATCGCTGAAAGCGGTAGTGCGTGAACCTTCGGCACCGAACATCACCAGGCCCATACCGGTCAGGGCAAAATGCACGCCGACAGAAACAATCAGCAAGACCAGGGTGCTGGCTTCTGCAAGTGGTTGATAAGCCAGGCGGTAGATCATGGGCCCCATGGGTACGACTATCGCCAGTGCCAACAATACCTGGGCAAACAACGGCCATTCCTGCGCGTTGACATTGCGTGCGAGTAGCCAGACAGCCAGTGGAAACAACAGCAGCTTGCCTGCGGACAAGGCGAGCACCTTGGCATTGACTGGCTGCTTGGCGCGCAACTGTGCATAAATTTCCTTGCCCAGGCAGAGCAAGCCAAAGGCCAGCAACAGGCTGGCAGAATGCGGGAACTTGCCCGACTGTATCGCAGCCAGGCTGAGTGCACCAAAGGCGACAAATTCACCTTGGGGTATGAAAATAATCCGTGTAACGGAAAACACCAGCACCAGCGCCAAAGCCAGCAAGGCATAGATGGCACCACTGGTAATACCATCCTGAGCGAGGATGGCGGCAATTGAAAAATCCATGTCAACCTGACTTTCTTACGTGCTTGATCTTGCCTGACTGATCTTGCGTACATTGACTGTACTAGCAGTTTGCCCAGACTTTGGGCCGAACAAAAAGGGAGCCGCGGCTCCCTTGATAAATCATCGATAAATCAGTTGGCCTGACCGATCAATTTCCATTTGCCATTGACGATTTGTACCATGACGCGGGAACGCTGGTCGAAACCCAGATGGTCAGTGTCCGTCATATTGACGATGCCATGCGAGACTGGCAGGTTGACCGTATTTTCCAAAGCTGTGCGCAAGGCAGCGCGGAATTCTTTAGTACCTGGCTGTGCCTTTTTCAACGCCACAGTCGCTGCAGATTCCAGCAACAGGCTGGCATCCCAGGCATGACCGCCAAAGGTGGAAACAGAACCTGCGCCATATTCTTTTTCATACGCCTTGACATAGCGCATGGCAGATTTCTTGACGGGATTATCATTGGACAATTGCTCAGCCACCAGCAATGGGCCTGCTGGCAACCAGGTGCCTTCACAATCCTTGCCACAGACACGCAGGAAGTCGTTATTGGCGACACCGTGAGTCTGGTAAATCTTGCCCTTGTAGCCGCGTTCTTTCAAGGTCTTTTGTGGCAGCGCTGCTGGCGTACCGGCACCGGCAATCAAGACTGCATCAGGATTGGTCGCCAGGATTTTGAGTATCTGACCGGTGACTGATGTATCGCTGCGGGCAAAGCGCTCATTGGCAACCACTTTGAGCTTGCGCAATTCAGCAATCTTGGAAAATTCTTTGTACCAGCCTTCACCATAGGCATCGGCAAAACCAATAAATGCAACAGTCTTGACGCCAGCATCGTTCATGTGCCCGGTGATCGCGGTGGACATATGTGAATCATTCTGCGGCGTTTTGAATACCCAGTAACGCTTGGAATCAACAGGCGAAATAATCGCCGAAGAAGCCGCCATCGAGATCATCGGCGTTTCATTTTCTGCTGCCACATCAACCATGGCCAGGGAATTCGGCGTGATAGTGGAGCCGAGCAAGATATCAACCTTGTCTTCAGCTATCAGCTTGCGGGCATTCTTGACAGCGGTCGTGGTATCAGATGCATCATCAAGTACGATGTATTCCACCTTCTTGCCGGCGATTTCCTTGGGCAGCAGGGCGAAGGTATTCTTTTCAGGGATACCCAGAGAAGCTGCGGGGCCAGTGGCCGACACATTGACGCCAACCTTGATCTGCGCATAAGCATTTGTTGCCAGTACCAGCGATAACATGGCAGGCAATGCCGCCAGTAAAAACCGTTTCTTCATGGGTAGTCTCCTGTTTTGCGATTATCTGCACTATTAATCATTACCAAACAATATGAATAAGAATGCAATTTGCCGACCGCTTGGTCGGTTAATTTTTTTCCAGTGTAACCTTTCCTTCGTGCAGGCACAATATTTAAGCTGGATCAATTTTCCAGATCAAAGTTGTGAGCGTAATTTATCTTTATACTTCAGATAGGCAAGTCATGTCAGCTTTCTTGCCAGCAAAACAAGTCTTGAATACACTTAGTTAATCTATTTCAATCAAATCAACAACAAAAGCACCACGCAGGGAATTGCACAGCATGATTTGCTCTGCCGCCTGCAAGTCTGGCAGCGTCAGGACTTGCTCAGTCAGTTGGTAACGCCTGTCTTCTAGCAAAATCGCCCGCATGATACCGGGTAAGACACCATCTTCAAGTGGCGGTGTCAGCCATTTGCCATTGAGCTTCAGCAAGACTGTACTGCGGCCACCTTCGGTCAAATGCCCTTTTTCGTTAAAAAACAACATGTCAAATGCACCGTGTTGCTCTGCAGCCTGCCAGGCCTGGTCATATTGCTGGCGCAAGCTGCTCTTATGGCGCAGGAACAGATTATGGCTATCACTGGCAGTTGTCGCCAGCATGACCTTGGGCTGCTCTGGCATGCTGGTCAGTAGCGCAGTTCGCACTTCAAGTTCGCCATCCGGCTTCAGTGCGAGGCGCAACCTGTGTGGCAGGTTGGCAGGCAGGGCATCGCATGTTTGTTGCAATACTGATCTCATCTGCTGCTGGTTCCAGGCAAAACCAAAATACTGTGCAGATGTCTGCAGGCGTTGCAGATGCCGTGATTGGTGACGGCAGCCTTCTTCCTGCGTTGCGTACATGGTTTCAAACAGTTCAAACTGAGGTGGCAGTCCGGTCAGGAAGCGTGCCTTTAAATGGCATTCTGCATATTCGTCCTGTGCCACACTGTCATACACGATGCCAGCACCTACCCCGAGCACACCGCGGCGCAAGACTGGCTCTGCACTATTAACGGGGACTTGTAGTTGCAGAGTGCGTATAGGTACAGACAGGCAAAAATCGCCCAATGCGCCTGGCTGTGCTGGCGGATCGAACCAGCCTATGGCACCGGTATACAAACCACGCGGCTCGGTCTCAAGCTCACGGATGATCTGCATGGTGCGGTGCTTGGGTGCTCCGGTAATCGAGCCACAGGGAAACAGGGCTGTCAGTATCTTTTCCAGATCCAGGCCTTGCTGCAAATCGGCTTCTACAGTTGAAGTCATTTGCAGCACACTGGAAAAGCGCTTGACCTCAAATAATTTGGGTACCCTGACCGTGCCGGTGTTGGCGATGCGCCCGAGGTCGTTACGCAGCAAATCAACGATCATGAGATTTTCTGCGCGGTTCTTGCTGTCGGCAGCAAGTTCTGTCGCCAGGCGCTGGTCTTGCTCTGCATCGCCAGTTGCCGCTGCCGTGCCCTTCATGGGGCGAGCCAGCAATTTACCCTGCTGCTGGCGCACGAATAATTCTGGTGACAGCGAAACGACTGCCTCGCCATCAGGCAGGCAGATCAGCGCACCGTAAGGCACGGGCTGGCGCTGGCGCAAGCGGCTGTAGAGTGCGGCGGGCGGGCCATAGCTGTCAAAACGCAGGCGGTAAGTGTAATTGACCTGGTAAGTGTCACCGGCAGCGATGTATTCCCTGACCCTGGCGATGCCTGCCTCGAACTGGCTGGCATCGACACTGGGCTGTATGTCTGCGATTCCGGCAATGGTGTGCGGTGCTTCTTGCGCCTGCAAAAAAGCAGTGACTTGCTGGCTATCCAAAATATGACATTGCCGGAACAGGAGTATGCGTGATACAGCGGCTGCTGCGTGTCCGTCATGCTCAGCAATACCTTGCAATTGTGCGCCGCTTTCATATGACAGCAATGCCAGCGCAAATCTGCCCCTTTGCAATGCCTGCTCTGCATCACGCCACAAGGCCGGCCATTGCTGCGCTGTACTGCAAGTCAGCACGCCGAGCAAATCGCAGTAGTAGCGCGATTGTGCCCGCTCTGCGTGAGCATCATCAAGCAGGGCAAAGCATTCCCCAGGCTGAGGGAGAGGAAATGGCAGGACAGGATTGTTGGAAAAATCTGACACGCGGATTCAAGCTAACATAAAGATGTGCCGCAGTGTACCCGCAGATGCCTGCTTCTGCATAAAGCGATGCACAAAAACGCCAATCAAGACAGAAGTATAGAACTCATTTCATCAATAAGGATGAGATGCGTTCTAGTGCCATGGCACTTTTTTATGACATGATTCTGGCACATAGGTATAGTCGCTGTTATTCAAGACAAACAGCACTTCCCACAGGGCAATTCGCAATATCTCTCATGCAAAACACTTACTTCAGGTTACCAATGGCAAAACGCATTTTTCGCAAGAATTTGCAGGCAATCGCGCTGGCGATGTTGGCTGCCTTGATCTTGGGACTGGTACTGTCTGCTTATCTTTTGCAAAGAAACCTGCGTTCAGAGGCCCTGTATAAATCTGACATCCTCGCCAGCAATATGGCAGACGCGATGATAGCCAATGATATGCGGCAATTACAAAGCCTGCTGTTGAATGCTACCAATACACCAGACATGCAGACTGCCTATGTCTATGACAGGCATGGCCAGCCCATATTGGCCTGGAATTCCCAGGGCCAGTTGATCAAGACAAGTGGTGTAGAGGCCACGACTTTGCTGAGGCGCCATGCGGTGGATTATTACCCCGGCAGTTTCAGCGCGATTAGCCCGGTGCTGAACGGCACTACAGTGATAGGTCAGGTTCAGTTGCAAATAAGTACCTGGCCGCTGTACCAGCATATTCTGTTGTTCTTTTTGATTGCCGCTTTCCTGTCTGTGTTTATTACTGTGCTGGCAGCTTACTGGCTGACGAACAAGCAGTTACGTTCCATGCAACCGATCATGGAATTAAGCGTCATTGCTGAAAAAGTGGCAACACTGGGCGATTACAGCTTGCGCGCACCACAAGACCCGGAACACGAACTTGGCAGCCTGAACATGCATTTCAATCTCATGCTGGCAAGGATGGAGGCCTGGGAAAACGACATGCAAAGCGAAGCCAGGGAAAGGCGCGAAGCCGACAGCCGCCTGGCCATTTTAAATAATCATGACAGCCTGACCAAGCTGCCTAACCGCCACTACTTCCACAGATTGCTCAGCAATTGCCTTGAAGATGCCGTCACCAATAATGAAATCGCCGCCCTGATGTTCATTGATCTGGACCATTTCAAGGGGCTTAGTGAAAGCTTTGGCTATGACGCCGGTGACCTGATCCTGGCGACCATGGCCAACCGCCTGTGCGGTGTATTGCGCAGTACTGATACGCTATGCCGTGTCGATGGCGATGAATTTGCCGCCATCATGCCCAATGTGGGCAGCCTGGAAGTGGTAGAGCAACTGGCAGACCGGCTGGTCAAGGCCATCAACCAGCCCATGACCTTGCGCGGCCAGCAAATCTTGTTGAGTGCCAGTGTAGGCATAGCCTGCTGCCCCCTGCATGCCAAAGAGCAGCGGCTATTTTTGCATCATGCTGATATTGCACTGAAAGCCGCCAAGGCCGCTGGCCGCAATACATGGCGCCTGTATAGCAAAGACTTGCCCAAGACTTCTCAGGCAGTGCAACTCAGCATCTGATGCTGATCTGATGCTCAATACGCAATATGCAGACGACGATATAAAAAGCTCAGTACAAACAAAGGGCCGATCAGCAAATAGCGCAAGTCATCAAAGAAAGAAGGTTTCTTGCCTTCTATCTTGTGGCCGATGAACTGGCCTATCCAGGCGACCACAAAAATTCCCAGTGAAATTTGCCACATCAGGTGTTGTGGCAGTTGCGAGAGTATCCACAACATCGTGCCCGACATTCCCAGCATGCCTACGGCAAACGGCACCGAGAGTGTCGTGTAATAAATCAGCGAAATAACAGTAACAGCAAGTGCCGCCATAGGGTGTACAGCCCAGATCAGGCCAAGGAAGGACAGCACGATCACGGGTACACAGACAAAGTGGATCAGTTCATTAGTAGGGTTCAGATGGCTTTCGCTGTATTTGGCCAGCAATTGCTCTATCTGTCTGGAATTGGCTTGTTGCATGAGGGTCTCCAAAGTATTGTTATATACCCAGAGTAATCCATCAATGAGCATCCTGCTTGAACGCAATCGCCATCCTGTGCAATTCTGAGGGTGCTACCCCCATCATGCTGCGGAAGGTGCGACTCATGTGCGCCAGGTCGGCAAAGCCAGATGCATGCGCAGCCGCTGTCATATTATTGCCTTGCGCAACTGCCGCCACCGCATCCACCATCCGTGACCATAGCAGATAACGTGACAGGGACATACCGGTTTGCTGGCGAAATAAATGGGTGAAGCGGCTTTCGGATAAATGCACGAGTCTGGCCAGGCTCTCGCCATTGCAATCTGCGCCATGGCTGGCGGCGATCGCATCGAGTGCGCTGAGGATGCGGCTATCGAGCGAGCTATTGTTCTGGCTGCGCGGCAAGGCACAGGCTTGCCAGACTTGACGTATATGCAGCGCTGTTACCATGTCCAGTGATTGATGGTGGTCGTCGGCCAGACCGGCGGCTAGCGCCTGAAATTCTGGCAGAGCCCCGAATGCCGCCTGCAAATCTGTCCCACCCCATTTCACTGCCTCTGGCATCTCCAGGAACAGATGCGCCAGCATGCCGCCATCACTCTCTATCTGATGGGCATCATGCGGGGCAAAGTTGGCACTGCGGGTTTCTGTCCACTCATGGTCTGCCTGCAGGCGAACACGGAACGACCGCTCCAGGCCATAAGTCAGTTGCAGTGCAAAATGGGTATGCAGGGACGAATCTATGCCTGGCGAAACCACCAGGGCGGCTCCGCGCCATAGAAATAAACGTCCGGGTTGCTGGGGCGGCTTCATCAAGGGCAATCGGCATCTTGTATAAATCAAACAAGGGCTATGATGCGTCAGCTAGCGATGAAGTGCAATCAAGCTTGATGATTAGCGTAACAGCAAAGCAATATGCATGTTCGCCTGTTCAGTCGGCAGCAATTTGAAGCCGGTCTTGGCAAAGCGCAACCAGCGACCCATGACAAAACTGCACAAGAGACTGGCGCGGGCCTGTGCTTCTTCTTCGGCAAAATGCCCTTGGCTGGCGGCCAGACGCAAGGACTGGCGGAAAGCCATTTCCAGTCTTTCAGCCAACTGATTCATGCGCAGTTGCAGGCGTTCATCTTCATTCACCAGGGCATCGCCGATCAACACGCGAGTCATGCCGGGATTGGTTTCTGCAAAATTGAGCAACATCAGGATGATGGACTGGGCTTGCACCATGCCATCTTCCTGGTTTTCATTGATCTGGTTGATGAGGCCAAAAATGGATGACTCGATGAATTCGATCAGGCCCTCAAACATTTGCGCCTTGCTGGCGAAATGACGGTACAGCGCTGCCTCAGACACGGCTACTTTAGCCGCCAGCGCAGCGGTCGTGACCTTTTCACCTTTGGGATGTTCAAGCATCGCCGCCAGCGTCTGGAGTATCTGTAATTTACGTTCGCCGGGTTTGGTGCTGGCCATAGGTGTCAAATAGTGGAGTCAAAAAAGGGGGACGCAGCAATACAGCCACATCCGGGGCGTGATTCTAAAGACCAGCCAGCAAGTACGCAATCCCCAGGCACATTTTGTCTGTGCCCGATTATCTATATCTCAAATCAGGCGCGCAGACGATGGATGTGACGGGCGAGTTGTATGACGGATTTTACTTTGACGTCGGCACAGGCAGCAGCTCTTTTACGCTGATGGGCAGGAGTATACCCTGTGACCCAAGCTGTGCGCAGACCTTCTTGCTTCGCAGCAAGCAAATTTTCCACACTATCTTCGACAAGAATGCAGTCCCTCGCCTGTTTGCCATAAGTCGCCAGCAACTTGCGCAGATAAGGGCGCGAAGGCTTGGGCTGCATTTGCCCGTGTACGCGCATGGCCTCGACCGGGATATGCGCATCAAAATGCTTGTGCAAACCCATGTGCCTGAGTACCCGGCCTGAATACACGCGCGGCGCATTCGTCAGCAAAATCTTTTTACCAGGCAAGCGACGTAGCAATTTCTTCAAGCCACGCTCGTACCTGATCATCGCGCTGAGGTCATCAAAATGATGAACCTCTTGCAAAAACTCATCTGCCCTGACGCCATGGTGCCTGACCATACCCAGCATGGTGACGCCATAGCGGGCATAGTATTGCTGACGGATGGCATTTACCCGCTCGGCATCTGCCGGCTTGCCATCTTCACCCAGCACACGCGCCAGGAAGGCATTCATGTTCTGGCTGATGACAGGGAAAATCGCATGTGAGGCATTGTGCAGCGTATTGTCCAGGTCAAACAGCCACAAGGGCTCTGAGCGCCTATGCATGAGACAGGCACTCCAATAGCTGCTTATATTGGTTCATCAATGACTGCGTATCATGGTACCGAAGGCTTGTTCGGTCAAGACTTCCAGCAACAAGGAATGTTCGATACGGCCATCAATAATATGCACGGTATTCACGCCTGATTTGGCAGCATCGAGTGCCGATGAAATTTTTGGCAACATGCCGCCAGAGATAGTCCCGTCTGCAAACATTTCATCAATTTCACGGGCCGACAAATCGGTCACCAGATTGCCTTGCTTGTCGAGCACGCCTGGGATATTCGTCATCATGATAAGCTTTTCAGCTTTCAGGATTTCGGCAATCTTGCCTGCGACCAGATCGGCATTGATGTTGTAAGCCTGGCCATCTGCACCAAAGCCGATAGGAGAAATGATGGGGATGAAGGCATCATCTTGCAGCGCTTTGACAACCGCAGGGTTGATGGCATCAATCTCGCCGACAAAACCGATGTCGAGCATGGCACCCGGGTTTTCACGGTCTGGCATCATCATCTTGCGGGCGCGGATCAGGCCGCCATCTTTCCCGGTCAGGCCCACGGCCTGACCACCGTAGTGGTTGATGAGCATGACGATATCCTGCTGCACCTCACCACCGAGTACCCATTCAACCACTTCCATGGTTTCTTCATCGGTGATACGCATACCCTGGATGAAGGTACCCTGCTTGCCCATTTTCTTGAGCGCATTATCAATTTGCGGGCCGCCGCCATGCACCACTACCGGGTTCATGCCGACCAGTTTGAGCAAAATGACATCACGGGCAAAGCCGTGCTTCAGGCGTTCTTCCGTCATGGCATTGCCGCCGTATTTGACGACAATGGTTTTGCCGTGGAATTTACGGATATAAGGCAAGGCTTCCGCCAGAATTTCAGCCTTGATGGCTGGTTCCACACCGGCCAACCGGTCTTCCGGTGCAAGTTCTTCTGTCGTGTTTGCGTTCAAATCGCTCATAATGACGGGGTATCCTGAAGGTATCATAGGGGGTTATTTCAACTTATCCGAATTTTACAGGATTTGAGACCAAAGCTTTTCCAATTCAGTCACTGGATATATGACATCGATTACAGATTTACACAAACAACTCGAAAACCTGCGCCCGGGGCTGTATCGGTTTGCACAATTACAACTGCGTAATGAGTGTGCAGCGGAAGACGCCGTGCAGGAAACCTTGCTGGCGGTGCTGGAAAAGCCGGACAGCTTTGCTGGCAATTCCTCGCTGCGTACCTATGTGACCGGCATACTGAAGTTCAAGATCATCGACCACCTGCGCTCACTCAAAAAAGAAAAACCGCTGGAAATCAAAGATGATGAATCTGAAGATGATTTGATAGACAGTTTATTTAATGCCAACGGCCATGTGATAGGCATGCCCACCGCCTGGGGGGCACCCGAAGCAACATTGCAACAAAAAGATTTTTTTCGCGTACTGGAAGTCTGCCTGGAAAATCTGCCCGCCAAAACTGCCAGGGTATTCATGATGCGGGAATGGCTGGAACTGGAAACAGAAGAAATTTGTAAGGAATTGGAGTTGAGTACGTCTAATCTATGGGTGGTGCTCTATCGTGCGCGATTACGCCTGCGTGAATGCCTGGACCTGAACTGGTTTGGCAGGGTGTCATCAGGAGAAAAAATATGAGTGTCTTTATCGTTTGCAAACAAGCACATCAGCTCATTTCTGAGGGCTTGGACCGCCCACTCAGTCTGTCTGAGCGCAGCCAGTTAAAAATGCACCTGGCAATTTGCCGTGCCTGTACCGGCTTTAATGGGCAAATGTCATTCTTGCGCAAGGCAATGAAAAAGACCGCCAGCGAAGGCTTGCCCTCAGAAACCGATAATACGGGTGGCAAAGGCAGTGCGACATGAGCGTTTGCCCACGCTGCCAGACTGTGTTTAGCTGCGCGATGGCAGACAATAGCGGGCTGGCGTGCTGGTGCATCGCCTTGCCCCCGATTGCATTTAAAAAATTACCCGATGGTGAATTGAAGTTGGATGCCAGTTGCTTTTGCCCGCATTGCCTACCACAGTGGAAGGCGGAGCGTGAAGCCGAATACCAGCTTAACAATAAGCTACGTGATACATAATCTGCACGTAGCGAGCAAGCCCACAACGCCAATTTGACAATTCAGTTACCATAAGCTTTTTACATCCCGGTTTTCAGCATGTCCAACGATACGCCCCTTGCTTATAAAGCTGTCAATATCCCCGTCTCGCAGCGCATACGTGAACGCATCACGGCCAGCAAGACTCGTTTTCACGCCAATGACAATATCGCCCGTTTCATCGAAGCAGGTGAGATGGATGAATTGCAGGCGGAAGTCGAAGAAAAGCTGCGCGCCGTACTGGAAAGCCTGGTAATAGATACCGAGAGTGACCATAACACTCAGGACACTGGCCGCCGCGTCGCCAAGATGTTCATACAGGAAGTCTTCAAGGGCCGTTATGTGCCCATGCCGCCGGTCACTGAATTTCCGAATGCGTCGCATTTGAATGAATTGATGATCATCGGCCCGATCACCGTACGCAGTGCCTGTTCACATCATCTGTGCCCGATTATTGGCAAGGTGTGGATCGGTGTCATGCCGAATGAGCATTCCAACCTGATCGGCCTGTCTAAATATGCGCGTATCGCTGAATGGGTCATGAGCCGCCCGCAGATACAGGAAGAAGCGGTGGTACAACTGGCCGATACCCTGCAAGAAAAAATGCAACCAGATGGCTTGGCCGTGGTCATGGAAGCCGACCACTTTTGCATGCATTGGCGTGGTGTGAAAGACATGGAGACCGCCATGATTAATAGTGTGATGCACGGTTCCTTCCTGAAGGATGCGAATCTGCGCCGTGAATTTTTATCCCTGATCAAACGCTAACCAGGACTTGCCATGCTTGTACGCTTACTTTACGCCAGCCGCGTCGTGGATGAAAAAATGTGCGATATCGTGCAATCCATCGTCAGCCAGTCACGTCAGCATAATCCGCAACACGGCATCACGGGTGTACTTTGCCATAGTGATCAGGTATTCATGCAAGTGCTGGAGGGTGGCCGCGAAGCGGTCAATACCCTGTACAGCCACATCTTGCGCGACGCCCGCCACACCGACGTGATCCTGCTCGATTATGAAGAAATCCAGGAACGCCGCTATGCAGGGTGGACCATGGGACAGGCAAACATGGGCAAGATCAATCCTTCGATTTTGCTGAAGTATTCGCCCTTGCCGGTACTTGACCCGCACCGCATGTCAGGCAAGATATTGCTAGCCTTGATTGATGAACTGATGGCGACTGCGTCTATCGTTGGGCGAACCTGAGACAGATATTTTCCCCTGCCCCTGTTTATTCCAGGTGAAGGCGTCGTTCAGGTTCGTGCCTGTGCAAAAACTTGGTCAGGGAATCAGGCGGAGAACTGATGCTCATGTCTTCCAGAATCTGACCCACGCAACCACGGTGGTAGCCACCATGGGTAATCACATGCAGCAACATCTCTTCGCATGACATCGCGCCCCTGTCTCCATCAGTGAAGGTCAACTCCACGCGTTGCTTGAGGCGCTCAGTACTGAGTCCTGATACAAAATTGAAATACCAGTTATCGGTCGCGGTGACAATCTCGCGCAATGCAGATAAATCCGGTACTTTTTCGGAATTTGTTGCTGTAAAACCAGTTGCCCCAGTTCCGCTCAAATGGCCCTTGAAGATCCTGTCCACCACGTTGACGTGATCAAGCGCGTGCAGCATCGCCTGGAATTTATCGGGGTATCGCTGGGCATCAAATTTGGCAAGAGCGGCATGCATTTCCGCGTTGGCCCAAGCCTTGTAGCTGAAGAGTGAAACCAGAATACTATCCATATTAGCAAATCTCTTTTGTCACTACACTTATGCAACCGCAAGCTGCGCTACAAGACGACCATCGGATTGAGCCTCCTGCATGAATTCTGCTGCATGGAAACCGAAGATATTGGCAATCGCAGGGCCGGGGAAATGCTCCATGCTCTGGTTATATTGCATCACGCAATCGTTGTAGGCTTGACGGGCGAAAATAAGCTTGTTTTCAGCATCATTCAATTCCCCTGTCAGCCTTTGCATATTTTCATTGGCTTGCAAATCGGGGCAGGCTTCGGCAATCGCGAACATCCTGCCTAAAGTCACGGTGAGTCTGTCTTCGGCTGCAGCCAGATGCAGGATTGCAATACCAAGCAGGGGATGGATACAAGCCATAGCATTGGCAGAGACAGCATCATTGAGCGCGGTGATAATAGCCTCCAGCGCTTCGCGCTCGTGCTTCATATAACCTTTTGCAATCTCCACAAGGTTGGGTATTAGTTCATAGCGGCGTTTGAACTGTATATCCATTTGCGAAAATGCATATTTGATGCGCCTGCGTGAATTGAGCAGGCGTTTTTGTATGCCCAGCACCCAGAATGCCAGTATTGCGAAGATGACCGCCAACACGATCATTGCAATCATGATGTCTCCAGAAAAAACATGACCGGCACACTAGTGCCAGTCATGCTGGTTTAATTGTCGCTGGGAGGATTTTTGTTTGGCGTAGTCTGGAAAGTCTTTAATTCTTCTTCGCTGATGTACTCGAATACTTTGACGACTTTGCGCACACCGTTGATGCTGGCAGCCAGGTCGGCGGCACGGGCACCTTCGCCTTGCGTTACTCGGCCCATCAAGTAGACAACACCCGCTTCAGTCACCACTTTAAAAGCAGTCGCAGAAACATCTTTGGCATCGACAAAGGTTGCCTTGACCTTGGTAGTGATAAGGGCATCGTTGGAACGCGAAGTGTAATTGGAAACAGGGCCAATGATCAGTTCATTGGCGACCGAGACCACGCCGTCAATCGCGCGCATTTCGCGCTCCGCAGCAGCCTTGGCATTGTCATCTGCGACTTCACCAGTCAGCAAGACGCGGCGGTTAAAGGAATTGACATCTACATGGGAATACTTGCCCATGATGCCAGACAGGCGCGATTCACCCTTGATGACAATACCCTTATCGTCCGTTTGGGCCCCAAAAGTACGGCGATCAGTTGCTGCAAATGTACCGATGACTGCACTACCGACCACCATCTCCACACAACCTTGCAGGCTCAGGGCAGCAGCACAGCTCAAACTTATTACGGCAACAGACTTGCCCAGCTTGCTCCAGGATTTTTTAATCATCAGCATCACCTCCGAATAGAGCGGCATCAATGCCGTCACATATACAATGTATGGTCAATAAATGAACTTCCTGTATGCGTGCGGTCCTGTCATGCGGTACGCAGATATGGACGTCGGCTTCAGTCAGGATCGTCGTAATTTCTCCGCCGCCCTTGCCAGTCAGCGCCACGACACGCATATCCCGCTCAAGTGCAGCATTGATGGCATTCACCACACTCAGCGAATTGCCGGACGTGGACAAAGCCAGCAAGATATCGCCAGATTGCCCAAACGCCTGTACCTGCTTGGAAAACACTTCGTTAAAACTGTAGTCATTTGCTATTGCAGTCAGAATCGAGGTATCTGTCGTCAGCGCCATTGCCGGCAAAGGCAGGCGTTCACGCTCGAAGCGTCCTACCAGCTCGGCCGCGAAATGCTGGCAATCGGCTGCAGAACCGCCATTCCCGCAGGCGAGTATCTTGTTACCGTTAGACAGCGCCGAGAACATGAGTTCCACAGCGTCTGAAATAGGCTGGGCCAGCTCTGCGCCAGCCAGCATCTTTAATTCTGCACTTTCCTGGAAGTGCGCCAATATGCGTTGATTTGTCATAATGCTTACTTAGTCTGATTGCGTCAGATTATACGGCAGGCACGGCATTAGTGGACTGTAACAGTGAAAGCAGAGTGCCTGACATGTGCGCGCCTACCATGGCTGCGTTGCAAATGCTCGCGATAGTCCCACTATCGCTGCGCATGCTTCTGTCCTTGTCTTGCCTTGGCCCCCTGCCCACCCTGGCAGGCGTCTTTCACTTCAGCTTTCACTATTCCAGTCCCCCTATCCTGACATTTCCTCAAGCGACGATAATATTCTTTAGCCAGTTGATCTCTTCACCATCTATGGCGACCAGGTCAAAACGACAGGCTGGCTGGGTCTTTTTTGCTAATAGATAGACTTGTGCAGCGTGCACCATGCGCCTTTGCTTGGCAGGAGTGACGCTGGCTATGGCTCCACCAAACTGCATGGAGCTACGCTTTCTGACTTCCACGAAGACCAGCACGGCCCCATCTTGCATGATGAGGTCGATTTCGCCACCTTTGCATAAAAAATTATGTTGTATCAGTTTTAAGCCTGCTGTTTGCAAATACACCAGCGCCAGGCTTTCTGCTTCGTCCCCGGTACGGCGACGGCTGGTGCGCTGATCGGCTCCTGATTTGCTATCTGGCGTTTCTGAAGTCTTTGCGAGTCTCATTGGCGTACAATCTCGGCTAATTCATTTGCTTAATTTGCTTACTAAATAAAGGAACAGGCATGAGCACCACCGACAACGTACTGTTCACGAGTGCCACGGTGATTGAGGCAGTCACACGACAAAATTATCCGGCAGCGACATTATATGTAGTCGCTACGCCGATTGGTAATGTTGCCGATATTTCCCTGCGCGCCTTGCACCTGCTGTCACTGGCAGATGCCATTGCTTGCGAAGATACCCGCAATACTGCCCAATTGCTATCACGCTATGGTATCAGCAAACCCCTGATCGCTGCCCATCAGCATAATGAGCGTGAAGTGGCAGAAAAAATAGTGACTCGCCTGCAGGCTGGTGAGCGTATTGCGCTGGTGTCTGACGCTGGTACGCCCGGCGTATCCGACCCCGGTGCCAAGATCGTGGATGCGGTCAAACTGGCGGGCTTGCCAGTCACACCCTTGCCGGGCGCATCTGCCGCCATTAGTGCCTTGTCAGCCAGTGGCCTGATCCATGACCGTTTTTATTTTGTTGGCTTCTTGCCAGCCAAGGCCGGACAGCGCGACAGTATCTTACGGGAAGTGCAGGCCATACCCGCCAGCCTGATTTTTTACGAAGCGCCGCACCGCATCATCGAAGCTGTGGCCGCCATGCGCGCTATCTTTGGCGACACACGCCGTATCGTACTGGCGCGCGAAGTCAGCAAACTGTTTGAAGAAATCCACCGCTGTAGCCTGGCAGAAGCAGAAAGCTGGCTGGCAGCCGACAGTCACAGGGAAAAAGGCGAATATGTGATACTCATCGAAGCTGCACCTGCTGCTGCAGATGAACAAGAGCTCGAAGCCCGCAGAGTCTTGCAGATTTTGCTGGGAGAATGTTCAGTCAAGCAGGCAGCAGGGCTGGCAGCGCAACTGACAGGGCAAAAGAAAAATGCCCTGTATCAGATGGCGCTGGAAATGAAACAGGATGATGAACAATAAGCCTCGCGAGAAATAAAGCCTAACGCTGCACGACCAGGGGTTTACCCACACCAAGATCACTGGCCTGGACAATTGCTGCTGTTGCTTCATTCCGGTTGGCAAATGGCCCACTGACGAGGCGATACAGGCTGCCTTGCTGCACGATATCAAAGCCAGGCAGCTTGCTGCTTGCCCTGCCCTTGAGATGATTCATGATGGCTTCAGCATTTGCCCGTATCGCGTAGGCACCGAATTGTATGTAGTAGCCTGGGATGGCTGACGAAGTTGTGTTGGTTCCAGCCGTGCTTGTTACCGAATTTGCTACGCTGGTAACTGGCTGGGTAAATTTTTCTACCGGCTTGTTTTCCTGGGCTGCCAACAATTCTTCCATGCTCATGGTCGCAACGGGATTACTGCGTACAACTGGCATTTCTCTGGCAGGTACCGGGGTCGTGATCGCGGCCGCCGTTTCCTGGCGCACAGTCTGCATAGGCTGTGCCGGCTGGTTTTTGCGGTTCTCTGCCATTCTTTCTATATCAGCAGGTAATAAGCGTTCTACTTCAATCTGGCTGCTACCCTTGCCTATGACATCGAGCTTCAGCGCTGCGGTATAAGACAAATCGATGATACGGCTGGCATGGAAAGGCCCACGGTCATTGATACGCACGATGATTTGCTTGCCATTCGTCAGATTTGTCACCCTTGCATACGATGGTATCGGCAAGGTAGGATGGGCTGCGGTGACTTTGTACATGTCATACAGTTCACCGGATGAAGTCTTTTGCCCATGGAATTTTTTGCCATACCAACTGCCGACGCCACGTTGCACGAAAGGGGTAGTGCTGTCAGCGATAGGCGTATAGGTTTTACCAAACACCACATAAGGCTTGTTACCTGAGCGTGAATAATTCTCCAGCGTGGGAATGGGATCTACTGTATTTTCCAGGCCTTCGGGCATGTTGTCACCGGGGCCGTCATCCTTGTAATAAGCACCTTTGCCAGAATTTGCCTTGGGCAATGCTGCGGTCTGAGAAGGGCTGGATTTTGTGCCGCTTGCAGGGCGCGGGCTATCGGGAGTAATAACGTTATTCTTAGGAGCACTGCCACATGCCACCAGTAATACTGCGCTGGCTGCCAGCAGGGGTAAGCGGCAGTCAGGAACACGCATGGCAGACATGCGCAATCTCATGTCTGCACCAGTTTACGGTTACGTTGTACGCTCATCATTATCCCTAATCCCATACCCAGCGTCACCAGAGCAGTGCCGCCATAACTCATGAAAGGCAAAGGAACCCCCACCACGGGGACGATGCCTATGACCATGCCCATGTTCACAAAGGCATAGGTAAAGAATATCATAGTCACAGCACCGGCCATCAAACGGGAAAATAGTGTAGGCGCGTTGGCAGCAATCACCAGACAGCGCAGGATCAATAAAAAGTACAGGGTGACCAGGACAACATTGCCGACAAAACCAAATTCTTCAGAGAATACGGCAAAGATAAAATCCGTAGTATGTTCAGGAATGAATTCCAGATGGGCTTGCGTCCCTTTCATATAACCCTTTCCATGCAGACCACCAGAACCAACAGCAATGGTCGACTGTATGATATGGAAACCCTTGCCCAGAGGATCGCGGTTAGGGTCCAGCATGGTCAATACCCTGTCACGCTGGTAGTCATGCAGCATGTACGGCCAGACTACGGTGGGAATAATAATAGCCGCCGCTGTGATCAATGAAATCAGAAATTTCCAGGACAAACCAGCCAGGAAAACGACGGTAAAACCAGCTGCGGTGACCAGCATGGCCGTGCCCAGGTCAGGCTGTTTGACGATCAGTGCCGCAGGTATGCCGAGAATCACGGCACCTATCACAAAATCGCGCCAGCGCAAGGCTCCTTCACGCTTCTGGAAATACCAGGCCAGCATGAGCGGCGTGGCAATCTTCATCATCTCTGATGGTTGCATGTCTATGCCGACATGCAACCAGCGCCGTGAACCTTTTTTGACCAGGCCAAAGACGGCCACGGCAATCAGCAAGGCCACCCCGAAGGTGTAAATAGGTATGGCAAAGCGCATCAGTGTCTGGGGCGGGATATTCGCCATCACCCACATGATGAAAAGAGACACCATGATATTCCTGATCTGGCCTTCAACCCGTCCAGGAAAATCCATGCCCGCAGAATACAGGGTCATGATGCCTATCGACATGATCAGGAACACCAGTATCGCCAAAGTCGCGTCAAATACAAAAATATGCGAACGGATGAAATGCCAGTTAATACTATTTTTTTGCATTTTCAATCCTTATTGCCTAAGGTTTCACCGCCAGCCTTGGGAGCCGGATCAGGCTCAGCCGGTGTCTTGACTTCAGCATCAGAACGGTACAAGGTCATATCGCTTTGTGGCTTGGGCTGTGGCGGGACGTCCTTGCTATCCTTGTCCTTTGGACGTTTGCCCAGCAAGTAATAATCGAGCGCCTTACGCACGATAGGGGCAGCGGCCTCGGCACCAAAGCCACCATTTTCTACAATAATGGCAATGGCAATTTTTGGATGGTCCGCAGGTGCGAAGGCGGTATAAAGGGAGTGATCGAGATGGCGTGCAGCCATGCTCTTGGCATTATATTTCTCGCCCTTTTTGATGCCCACCACCTGTGCTGTACCTGTCTTGCCACCGGAAACATATTCAGTTCCCTGAAACACTCTGGCCGATGTACCTTCTTTGGTCACACCAACCATGGCATTTTTGATGAAATCTATATTTTCCTGTTTAAGAGGAATGCGGGCAGTCTCTTTGGGAACGGTCAGCACTCTTTGTCTGGTTTGCGGATCTTCTGTCATCTTGACCAGATGCGGTTTCATGATGATGCCGTTATTTGCCAGTGTCGCCATGGCGTGTGCCATTTGCAAAGGGGTGAAAGTATTTTGTCCCTGACCAATCCCCAGAGAAATCGTGTCACCCAGTACCCAGCGCTGTTGTGCCGGTTTTTTCTTGAAGGCTTCCCGCTTCCAGGCAGTCGAGGGTAACAAGCCAGACCGTTCATGCTCCAGGTCAATGCCGGTAATTTGGCCAAAACCAAAGGGTTTCATGAAATCATGCATGACATCTACGGTCAGGTCATTGGCCAGCATGTAGTAATAGGTATCGCAGGATTGCACGATGGAGCGGTACATGTCGACCATGCCATGCCCGCCCGCTTTATCGTCCTTGAAGGTATGGTTGCCAAAAGTAAAGTAGCCAGGGTCGGCAATTGCCTGCGAGGTGGTGCGCTTGCCCAGCTCCAGTGCGGCCAATGCCATGAAAGGCTTGTAAGTGGAGCCTGGTGGATAGGCACCTGTCAATGGACGGTTCAGCAAGGGCTTGTCTTCAGACGTATTGAGCTCGTTCCAGCTTTGCTGGTCTATGCCCTCAACAAACAGGTTAGGATCATACGTAGGCTTGGAGACAAAGGCCAGCACGTCACCGGTCTCAGGTTCGATGGCAACCAACGCACCACGCCTGTCGCCAAAGGCTTCTTCTATGACTTTTTGCAGCTCTATATCGACCGACAAAATCAGGTTCTTGCCTGAAGTCGGCGGCGTGCGGGACAGCACACGCACAGCCCTGCCACCTGCTGCTACTTCCACCTCCTCAAAGCCAGTACTGCCGTGCAAGATCTTTTCGTAGCTTTTTTCCAGACCTTCCTTGCCTATGTAGTCGGTGCCGTTGTAGTTGGCGGCATCGTCCATTTCATCAATGATCTCGGCATCCTTGGGGCTGATACGCCCTATGTAGCCAATCACATGAGAAGCCGAATCGCCTTGTGGATATTGACGGAACAGGCGGGCCTGGATATCGACACCGGGAAAGCGAAAGCGCTGGGCTGTGAATCTGGCAACCTCATCATCTGTGAGTCGCGTACGTATCGGCAGGCTTTCAAAACTTTTGGAGTCTTCCAGCAACTTGCGAAAACGCTTGCGGTGCTTGGGCTGTATGTCCACCAGTATCGCCAGTTCATCAATCAGGACATCCATGTCCTTGTTGATTTTTGAGGGTGTGATTTCCAGCGTATAGGCGGAGTAATTACGCGCCAGGATGACGCCATTCCTGTCCGTGATCAGCCCACGGTTGGGAACGACGGGGACGATGTCAATGCGGTTTTCATCTGCCAGCAAGGCATAATCATTATGCTTGATGATTTGCAGCCAGACGAAGCGCGTAACGAGTGCGGCAAAACACAGGAATACGAATACGCCGATGAAAATCAGGCGCATGCGGAAATAATGCAGTTCGCGTTCCGTGTTTTTAAGTTCTGTCATAGTGAAAAAAGTGAAGCAGATGAAGCAGGTGAAGCAGATAAAGCAGGTCAAACTACAGACAGCAATCAGAAATACTGCAGACTCAGATAGGACGTGTGTGGTCTTTATCTTTAGCCCGTCTTTGTGGTGCCAGCAGGAGCAAGGTTGCAATCGGCCACAATACGGTCGTCACCAGACTGACAGTAAAATAGGTCCAACCCGGGAAATGCGCATCTGGTGCCACCAGCATGCGTACGGCAAGCTGCACCAGTTGGGCAAACAGGAATAAAGGGAATACATGCAAGGTTTGTGTCAGTGGATGAAACCACAGCACACGCCTGTGTATCATGATGGCAAAATACGATAACAGGGTATAAGCCAAGGCGTTTTCACCCATGTAGATAGAATCATGCACATCCATCAGCAGGCCCATGGCAAATGCCACACCTATGCCTACCTTGCGCGGCTGGTGTATGGTCCAGAATACCAATACCAGGGCAACAAAATCAGGTACACCTATCCAGCCCCCCCAAGGCAAGAAATTCAGGAAAAAAGCGACCGCAAAGCTGATAGCGATAAATAGCGGGTTGACTGGCAGCAAAATGTAGTGCGGACTATTCATGTCTTGGGCTCCCTGGCATTTGCAGGCGCATCCTTGGCCGCTGCATCTTTCGCTGGTGCATCTTTGGGCGGAGTTTCTTTCGCTGCGCCCTCTTTAACCGGCAAATCTTTCATGGGCTGGTCCACTGGCCTGGTGTCGGATGCCGGCGCCGCTGCATCACGGGTCACCTTGCGATTGATTTTTTCTTTCTTGGCACGCACGTCCTCGGTATCCGGACGTGACAAATTATCCGCAGACACCAGCAAGACCAGCAACTGCTTGTTGCGGTCGATACCTGCGGCTGGTACGCACAAGATGCTTTCAAAGGTGGTGTTGGCCTTGTTTTCTACCTGCACTACCTTGGCAACTGCCAGGCCGGGGGGATAGATACCGTCTATGCCCGAGGTCACCAGTTGGTCACCATTCTGGATGTCGGCATTGGTGGTCAGGCGCATGTCCAGATAGCTGGACTGGCCGCGTCCATACGCCACGCTGCGCAAACCATTACGCAGGATTTGTACAGGAATAGCCTGGTTTTTATCGGTTAGCAAGGTCACTTCGGCAGTCAATGGGAATACCCGGGTCACCTGGCCGACTACACCAAGATCGTCAATCACAGGCTGGGAAATTGCAATGCCATGCTTGATGCCACGGTCTATGATGACCTTGCGGCTGGCCGGGTCACGCGCATCGTAAATGATTTCTGCCATGACGGACTTGACTTGCAAACGCTCACGCGCATCCAGCAATTTGCGCAAATGGGCATTTTCTGCCGACAATTGCCCTGTCTGTTGCAGGGTATTGGCATTCTGGGTTTGCTGAATTTTTAATTGCGTGTTTTCTTTTTCCAGCGCAGTCACCGAGACAAAATAATCAGAGGCACGCTTGATGGTGTCGCGTGGCATCACGGCGACCATTTGCACCGGATACAGCACACTGCCAAGGATTTGCCTGACCAGGGTCAGGGACTTCAGACGGGAATCAACAACTAACAGAAAGATCGCCAGGACGGCAAAGAAAACCACCCTCACACGCGCAGATGCGCCTTGCTTGAAGAGTGGTGGTGGGCTGTAATCCATACTTTACCGGTGTTTCTCAATGAACAGCGCAACAAGCATTTTAATGTGCAATCAAATCAGCTTTGCGTCAGTAGTAAGCACTGATGCATGCCTCATCAAATACGGGATGAACAGCCAACATCGGTGCTGGCTGTCTTCCCACGATGGTCCGGTGTACTCTTATTATTCGTAAGAGAAAATCGAGCCCAGCTTATCCATGCGCTCCAGCGCCATGCCAGAGCCACGGACTACGCAAGTCAGCGGGTCTTCTGCAACGATGACTGGCAAACCGGTTTCTTCCATCAGCAAACGGTCAAGGTCACGCAGGAGTGCGCCACCACCGGTCAGCATCATGCCTTTTTCAGCAATGTCGGCACCCAGTTCTGGCGGCGTTTGTTCCAGCGCGTTCTTAACGGCAGAAACGATGTTGTTCAGCGGATCTGTCAGCGCTTCCAGGATTTCATTGCTGGAAATCGTGAAGGAGCGTGGAATGCCTTCGGACAGGTTACGGCCCTTGACTTCCATTTCCTTGACTTCAGAACCCGGAAAAGCAGAACCGATGGCTTTTTTGATGGCTTCAGCAGTTTGCTCACCGATCAGCATGCCGTAGTTGCGGCGGATGTAGTTGACAATCGCTTCGTCAAACTTGTCACCACCTACGCGGACAGAACCCTTATAGACCATGCCACCGAGGGAAATGATACCGACTTCCGTCGTACCACCGCCGATATCAACCACCATGGAGCCGGTTGCTTCAGAGACTGGCAAGCCAGCACCTATCGCAGCAGCCATCGGTTCTTCAATCAAATACACTTGAGAAGCGCCGGCGCCCAAAGCAGATTCACGGATCGCACGGCGTTCTACCTGGGTAGAGCCACAAGGGACACAAATGATGATACGTGGGGATGGTTTGAAGAACTTGGTGTCATGCACCATGCGGATGAATTGCTTGAGCATTTGCTCGGTGACGGTAAAATCAGCAATCACACCATCTTTCATCGGGCGAATAGCCTCAATATTACCTGGTACCTTGCCCAGCATTTGCTTGGCTTCTTTACCTACTGCCTGAATTGTTTTCTTACCGTTGGGGCCGCCTTCTTGACGGATCGCGACTACGGATGGTTCATCAAGCACGATACCCTGTCCACGAACATAAATCAGCGTATTGGCTGTTCCCAGATCGATCGCCAGATCATTTGAAAAATAACTACGTAAAAAACCAAACATGTATATTGTCCTGTATTTAACTGATTGTGGGCTCAACCCGCTCTGCCGGGCTGCGCTACCGAATTTTTAACCCTGACTGATTCCAGTAAAAACTGAGCAGCCATCTCGCAATCCAAGCATGTTAGGGGATTTAGCAAGCCATTTAGGGCATTAACCCGCCATTCTACCTTATAATCTGTTTAAATTTATTCGATACCAACACCTAAATTACGCTTTTGGTGGCACATCGGATCATGTATTTTTTGACACTCTTTTTCGCGTAAAAATGCGCTACTGAACTATGTCCCTGACACTTGAAGATGTGAAAAGAATTGCCAATTTGGCAAAATTAAAAACCTCGACCGAAGAAGAAATTTCCACACTGGAGAAACTGAACGGTATTTTCTCGCTGGTCGAGCAGTTAAAAGCTGTCGATACCACGGGTGTAGCACCTCTGAGCCACCCTATCGCCGCTTTGCTGCCGGAAATGGCTTTGCGCCTGCGAGAAGACGTGGTTACTGAAAGCAATCATCGCGAAGATTATCAAAAGCCAGCGCCAGCGACCCAGGATGGCTTGTATCTCGTGCCTCAGGTTATTGATTAAGCAATAGAGTCCTCATGCATACCAAAACAATTTCGCAATTATCCGCCCTGCTACAAAGCAAACAGGTATCTGCCACCGAACTTGCCCAGCATTATCTGAACCGGATCGCTGCCAGTGACCTGAATGCTTTTTTGCATGTGAATCCTGAATGGACCTTGCAACAGGCTGCAGCAGCAGATGCACGTCTGGCCAGTGGTGATGCAGGTGTATTGACGGGCGTGCCTATCGCCCATAAAGATATTTTCGTGACACGCGACTGGCGTTCGACTGCCGGCTCACACATGCTGGAAAATTATGTCAGTCCCTTCGATGCAACCGTGGTTAAACTGTTCAATAAAGCTGGCACCGTCACACTGGGCAAATTGAATTGCGATGAATTCGCCATGGGTTCATCGAATGAAAATTCTTATTTTGGTGCGGTGAAAAACCCTTGGGACAAGACTGCCGTACCTGGCGGCTCTTCTGGCGGTTCAGCTGCGGCGATTGCCGCGCGTCTGGCACCGGCTGTAACAGCTACTGACACTGGTGGCTCTATCCGTCAACCAGCATCGTTTTGCGGCGTCACTGGTATCAAGCCAACTTACGGCAGTGTATCGCGCTACGGCATGATCGCTTTTGCCTCTTCACTGGACCAGGGTGGTCCTATTGCCCAGACTGCTGAAGATTGCGGCATTTTGCTGAATGCGATGACAGGTTTTGATGAGAAAGATTCCACTTCTCTCGAACGCAAAAAAGAAGATTTCAACCGTGACCTGAACAAATCACTGCAAGGTTTGCGCGTCGGTGTACCGAAAGAATTTTTCTCTGATGGCTTGGCTGCAGATGTGGAACAGGCTGTTCGTGCTGCGCTGGCGGAATATGAAAAGCTGGGCGCGACACTGGTAGATATTTCCTTGCCAAAAACCGAGTTGTCCATCCCTGTCTATTATGTGATTGCGCCAGCAGAGGCTTCTTCGAATCTGAGCCGTTTTGACGGTGTACGTTATGGTCATCGCGCAGCAGATTATACTGACCTTGAAGACATGTACAAGAAGTCGCGTGCTGAAGGTTTTGGTGCTGAAGTCAAGCGCCGCATCCTGGTCGGTGCCTACGTACTGTCGCACGGTTACTATGACGCCTATTATTTGCAGGCACAGAAAATACGCCGCCTGATCGCGCAAGATTTCGCTGCAGCGTTCGAGAAATGCGATGTCATCATGGGGCCGGTGGCACCGACCGTGGCTTGGGACCTTGGTTCTAAGGCAGATGATCCGGTAGCCAACTATCTGGCTGATATTTTCACCCTCTCTACCAGTCTGGCCGGCTTGCCTGGCATGTCTATCCCTTGTGGTTTTGGTCAGGGTGATAAAAATGCGAAGCGCCCGGTAGGTTTGCAAATCATCGGCAATTATTATGATGAAGCGAAATTGCTGAATGTGGCTCACCAGTTCCAGCAAGCGACAGACTGGCATACACGCACACCGGCATGAGCCTCTTCCCTCTGACAGGGAATGAGAGATCATGGACATGGAATTGATGTGCTGCTTTATGTAAAGAGGCAGAGGCAATAAACAAAGATATAACGAGGAATATTATGCAATGGGAAGTCGTTATCGGTTTTGAGACGCATGCGCAACTCAAGACCAACTCAAAAATTTTCAGCGGCTCTTCAATACAATTTGGTGCTGAACCAAATACCCAGGCCAGCCCGGTCGATCTGGCCCTGCCTGGCGTGTTGCCGGTCATGAATAAAGGTGCAGTAGAAAAGGCCATACAGTTTGGCCTGGCAGTAGGTGCGCTGGTCGCGCCTGAATCCATCTTCGCCCGCAAAAATTATTTCTACCCTGACCTGCCTAAAGGCTATCAGATCAGCCAGTTTGAAATCCCGGTAGTACAGGGTGGTTTCGTGCCCTGCGTGTTTGAAAAAGATGGCAAGACCGAATTCAGGAATATACAACTGACACGCGCCCATCTGGAAGAAGATGCCGGCAAATCCATGCATGGTGCTGCTGACCGTATGACAGGTATAGACCTGAACCGTGCGGGTACACCCTTGCTAGAAATCGTGACGGAACCTGTGATGCGCAGTGCTGCTGAAGCGGTAGGTTATGCAAAAGCCCTGCATTCACTGGTAACCTGGCTGGACATCTGTGATGGCAATATGCAGGAAGGTTCTTTCCGTTGCGACGCCAACGTTTCTGTGCGTCCGGTAGGACAAAAAGAATTTGGCACACGTTGCGAAATCAAGAACTTGAACTCTTTCCGTTTCCTGGAAGAAGCAATCAATATTGAAGTACGTCGTCAAATCGAATTGATCGAAGATGGCGGTAAAGTCATCCAGGAAACCCGCCTGTATGATCCGGACAAAAAAGAAACCCGCTCGATGCGTAGCAAAGAAGATTCGATGGATTATCGTTACTTCCCCGACCCCGATTTGCCACCTCTGAAAATCAGCCGTGAATGGGTAGAGCAAATACGCGCCACCATGCCTGAGTTGCCATCTGCGATGCGCCAGCGTTTCATCGAGCAATTGGGCTTGACTGAATATGATGCGACTATCCTGACGCAATCCAAAGGCATGGCTACTTATTTTGAAGCGGTGGTGACTGCTGCTGGTGCAGCACAAGCCAAGCCTGCGGCCAACTGGATGATGGGTGACGTGTCAGCAACCTTGAACCGTGAAGGCCTGGATATCAGCGCTATTCCGGTAACGTCTGCACAATTGGCAGTGTTGTTGCAACGTATTGCTGATGGCACGATCTCCAACAAGATTGCCAAGGAAGTATTTGCAGCAATGTGGCAGGCACCATCTGCGGATGTGAATCTGGCAGATCAGGTGATTGATGCCAAAGGTCTGAAACAAATTTCTGACGTTGGTGCGCTCGAAAAAATTATCGACGAAGTCATGGCCGCGAATCAGCAATCTGTCGATGAATACCGCGCTGGCAAAGAAAAGGCTTTCAACTCCCTGGTGGGTCAGGCAATGAAAGCGACCAGGGGCAAGGGTAACCCTGCACAGGTCAATGAATTGCTGAAGAAGAAACTGGCTGGCTGATTTCTGCCAGCAAATAAAAAACGGCACCTCTTTGCGGATGTGCCGTTTTTTTGCCTTCTCATATAGTCCTGACTGAGTTCCAGATTTAAGCCCTTGCAACAGTCTTAGTCAATATCAGTTGGGCGTGAAGTAAGCCGCAACAGTCTGCACGTCATCCGCAGTGATATTGCCAGCGGTCACGCGCAGCTTGAGGTAGCTGATCAGGTAATTGTATTTGGCCTGAGCCAAGTCACGTTTGGCAGCGACCAGTTGTTGCTCGGAACCGAGCACGTCAAGATTGATACGGACACCGCCCTTGACACTTTGCTTGGTTGCTTCAACCAGCAAAGTCGATGAGTTGACCGACTTTTGCAAAGCATTGATTTTCGTCAAGCTGGTTTGTATCGCATTAAATTGCTTGCGCAATTCTATCGAGATTCTATTCTTGGTTGAATCCAGATCAGCCTTGGCTTTGTCGCGATTGGCGATGGCCTGGTTACTGATCGCCGTCACATAACCACCAGAATAAATCGGGATGACTAATTGCACGCCAACGCTTTTGATTGTCTGATCTTGCGTACGTGTTGTGATGCTGTCAGACAAACCGCGATTATAACCGGCGTTGAGTTCCAGCCTTGGTGTATGCCCGGCTTTGCTTTTGCTGATTTCCAGCTCGGCTGCTTCTACTGAATATTTAGCAGCCGCAATTTCAGGATTGTTTTCTGTTGCAATCGCCATCCACTCTTCAAAACTGGACATGGCAACGGGCATCACAGTGAACTCTGGACGCAAGCCATCAAGTTGAACTACTTCACTACCAACGATGGCAGAAAAAGCATTTCTTGCATTCAGCAAACTGTCTTGCGCTTCAATCACCTGAGCCTCGGCAACATCAAGCTTTGCCTGGGTCTCCAGCATGTCGGTCTTGGTGCCTTCACCTTTTTCAAACATGCGTTCATTGATGCGTTTTTGTTCAGCGTAGGCATCTCGTTGGGCGCGGAACAAGTCTTGCTGATCTTCCGCGAATTTGACGTCTGCATAAGCAGTCGTCAGACGGATGATCAAGTCCTTGCTACGCGCAGAAAATATGGCATCGCTATAGTTGGTCTGCGCTATACCTTGCTTGTAACGCGCAGCCGTATCCAGGCTGAACAATATCTGACGCAGCGAAACAGAATTGGTGATACTGGTGTAATCGTAATTACTGACAGTCACGCCACCGGTTGGCTGGCCCAGAAAGTTCACTGAAGGCGAAGTGATTTCTGCACGGTTTTTACTTGTTCCGTAAGCGTACTGTATCGTCGGCAGCAAACCGGCGCGGCCGATATTACGGTACTCCTTACCAGCAACGTTTTCAGAAACGGCAGCACGGTAAGTCGGATCATTGACCAACGCAGCTTCATAGGCCTGCACCAGGCCCATGGCCTGAGCCTGGCCTGCCGACATCACCAGGATGCCGCAGGCAGCTGCGATCAGATTAAGGCGCTTCCATGATTTTTTCATCATTAATCCTCAGTCATTGCAGAATGGGCACGGTCGATCACTGGTTTGAGCAAGTAGTTCATCATGGTGCGGCCACCGGTGCTGACAAACATCTCAACAGGCATACCAGGACGGATGTTCAGGTTGGCAATCATTTTCTTGCCTTCAGGTGCTACTTCTGCACGGACTTTATAGAAGGCCTGACCTGTTCTTTCATCGACAGTACGGTCAGCCGATACCTGGGTAATGATGCCCGGAATATGTGGCGTCGTATTAGTATTGAAGGCAGAGAAAATCAACTCTGTTTTCAGACCGGCATGCACCTTGTCTACCAGGTTGACTGGCAAACTGGCTTCCACGATCAGCGCATCATCCTGTGGAACCAGTTCCATCAATTTGAAACCGCTAGGCACAACAGCACCTTTGGTGAAGACATTCAGGCCTACAACGGTGCCTGATACTGGTGCTTTCACTGCGACATTGTTCAGATCAAAATCCAGTGCAGTCAGGCGGTTTTGCAAGGCTTCTGCTTCTTTCTGGATATCGGACAATTGTGTGCGGATTTCTTTTTGATAGTCTTGCTGACGCTGAGATTTACGCAAGCCCATTTCCATGATCTGGCGTGAGACACGGCCCATATTACCCAGGTCTTCAGAGATACTGCCATTGACCTGCGCATAAGTACGTTCCAGATCCAGCAGACGATTGCGGGCGATATAGCCTTCCTTGGCCAGGTCGCGCATACCATCGAGCTGTTCCTTGAGGAATTGCTGCTGTTGCTTCTTGCTGACCATGGATTCCTCCAAGCCTTTGTGTTGCGATTTCAAGCCAGCGATGTTTTCATCTAGAGCACCCAGCTCACTTTGTATGGAAATCTGGCGCGTAGTGAATAGTTGCTGTTGCAGCGAAATGACGTTAGCAACGCGGGGATCATTTTTTGCCTCATCCAGTTCCTTGGGGAAACTGATGGACTTTGCACCCACGCGTTCAGCCAGCAATCTTGCTTCTACGGCCTGGGCTGTAAACAATTGCACCCTGGTGATTTCTGCATTTGACTTCGCACTGACAGAATTCATCTTCAACAAGGTTTGACCTGCTTTAACGACATCACCATCCTTGACCAGAATTTCGTCAACAGTACCGCCAGTCTGATGCTGTATGACTTTACGACTGGACGCGACAGCAACGTTACCGCTCATCGGTACACCCTTATCGAGCTTTGCCGTGAATGCCCACAGCAAGAAACCAACTACGCCGATCAGGATGATGATCCAGCCCAGGCGGGAATAGCCGCGTGCATCTGTATTAACTTCAAGTATTTCTACGTTGTGAGTTGTCACGTCCGTGACATCACCTTTTTTGACTAATGCATTTTTCATGATTATTCCTCTTCTGCAGCTGTGGCATTAATTCTTGCCTGCGTATCTGCTGGTGGCTCTGTAGCTGCTGATTGCAGAGCGCCCTGAGCCTGAGCTTGCTGGGCAGCCTGTTGTGCCGCAGCAGCTTGCTGGGCTTGCTGGGCCTGTTGTGCCTGTTGTTGATTTGCCTGATTCAGCGCGGCCAGTACCTGGTCACGCGGTCCAAAGGCCTGGGCCACACCATCACGTAACAACAAGAGCTTGGTAGTAGCACCCAGAATCGTCGTACGGTGCGTGATCAACACAATCGTTTTGCCGCGTTGACGCAAATCATTCACAGCAACAACCAGAGCCTGTTCGCCAATATCATCCAGATTTGAATTTGGTTCATCAAGTACCAGCAGGGATGGATCGTCATACATGGCACGCGCCAGACCAATACGCTGCTTTTGGCCACCAGACAAACCGGCACCGCCATCACCCAAACGTGTATCGTAACCTTGCGGGAAATGCAAAATCATTTCATGCACACCGGCGCGCTTGGCAGCCATAATGACTTTTTCAGAATCAACTTCACCAAAGCGTGCGATGTTTTCTGCTACTGTGCCGCCGAACAATTCTATGTCTTGTGGCAGGTAACCAATATTTGGTCCGAGTTGATCTTTATTCCATTGGTAGATATCAGCACCATCGAGACGCACCTTACCAACCGCAGCTGGCCAGACGCCTACCAGCAAACGTGCGAGCGTGGATTTACCGGAACCTGATGGGCCGATCACGCCAAGCACGTCACCTGGTTGCAAGGCCATGGACAAGCCTTTGACAACAACAACGGTAGAACCTGGAGGCGCTGCAGTCACGCCTTCAACAGACAATGCACCCAGTGGTTTAGGCAGGTCCATACCAGCCTGGCGCGGTGGATTGGATGCCAGCAATTCATTCAAACGGCCGTAGGCACCTTTGACTGTGCTCCATTGTTTCCATACACCGATCAATTGATCGATAGGGCCAGTCGCTTTACCCAACAGGATGGAGCCGGCAATCATCATGCCTGGCGACATCTTGCCTTCAATCACCAGCAAAGCACCAAAACCCAGTACCAGGGATTGAACCGAAACTCGGACAAATTTACTCAAGGCCGTGATAATGCCGGACTTCTCGCTGGCTTCTGCCTGCAATTGCAGGAAACGGCCATGCAACTTGAACCAGCGTGACATCAGGTTCGGCAACATGCCCATGGCTTCAATGACTTCGGCATTACGCAGGTTATTTGTCGCCAGATTACTGGAGACAATGGCCATGGTATTGGCTTCGGTCAAAGGCTTTTTGGATACCACTTCATTGGCATACGCCAGGATCACCATGACGATCACCGCAGCCAGCGCAAACAAGCCGAGGTAAGTGTCGAACATGAAGATCACGGCCAGATAGAACGGGAACCATGGCGCGTCAAAGAAAGCAAACAAGCCAGCACCCGTGAGGAACTGGCGAATCTGCGTCAGATCCTGCAAAGCCTGGCCGGCATTACCGCCGCCACGCTTCAGGTTTTGTTCAAACGCAGCCGTGTAGATGCGTTTGTTCATTTGCATGTCGAGCTTGGCACCGAGGCGTATCAATACGAAGCTACGGATATATTCAAGCGCACTCATCAAGGCGTAGGCACCCAACATCAGCAATGTCAACATCAACAAGGTGATTTCGTTGCGGCTTTGCAAAACACGATCGTAAACCTGCAACATGTACAGGGAAGGTGCTAACATCAACAGATTGATGATGGCACTGAAAATGCCAACGGTTCTGAAAGCACTTTTAAAGGTCATCAGGACCTGTGCAATTTCAGTTTGTGGAAGTTTTAATTTCGAGATCATTTGTATTCTTTGCACACTGAAGTGCTAAAAACATCGCAATATAAAAGGTGGCCGCTTGGTGAATAAAGTTTGACTAGAACAAATTCATCCACATGTCATCTACATGTTTAAGGCAAGGCGGCATTATCCCTGTTCACAACCCAATTAAATGTGACGTACATCACATTTTTCGAAAGCGTAACACAAGTTTTACGCTTTTAAAACGTGTTTCGTGTATCGAAGCATGCATATTTCACATACCCCCCCCTGTATAAAGAAAATCACGCTATCTCAGCCCTGAAGCTATTGGTATTTTCTGCATACTCCCCATATCAATGCGAAGCAAGAATTTTTGAAAAATTCTGACTTTATTAATTTGACATGCCATTTCAATATTAAAAAGCATCGTCGTTGTGAAGCAAAGTGATATCCGTCACATAAACCATGCATAGGTCAGGTGATTTGCCCGGGGAATATGCTGGGCGACATTAGTGGCTTTGTGACGAGTGAGATATTGCGTAAAAAAGGGCGCCAAGGGCACAACGAGGCTAAAAGATAAGGAATGAAAAAGAACTGAAGCAAAAAAAACGCCCCGCAATATCCGTTGCGGGGCGCCGAGTTCTTAATGGTCTTGCTGGCTACCGCTTTATTTTAACTCAATTACGACTGTGTTTACAAGCGGCTGTGCAGATATATCATTTTCAATGTTAACTTTTGTTTCATTTCCCAATGTGTATATCCATTCAAGCTGAGCAGGCAAACACACTCTTTGCAAGTCATAAAATTCACAGGCAAAACGGCGGGCGTTTTCACCTAAACGTTGTCGTTCTTCCGGCTGATCCAGCAAGGTGCAGACCTCTTGGCTTAAAGCCTCTACATCAAAGAAATCTACCAGCCTGCCGGTTTCGTTGTGGCGTATTGCTTCACGCAATGGCTGGGTATTCGAGGCGACGATGGCACAACCTGCGCTCATGGCTTCGAGCAAGCTCCATGACAATACGAAGGGGTAAGTCAGGTACACATGTACGCGTGACAATTGCAGCAAGGGGATGAAGTGCTGATAAGGAATATTACCCAGGAAATGGATACGCTGGCGTGCACTCTCCGGTAATTGAGGACTCACTTCGTTGAGGAAAATCTCTTTCCACGATTTTCCACTGTCAGACTTGGCACCATAACTGACATCATCACCACCCACCATCAAAACGTGGGCATTGGGGCGCTGTGCCAGTATTTGCGGCAAGGCACGCATGAAAATGTGGTAGCCGCGGTATGGCTCCAGATTGCGGTTCACAAAGGTAATGACTTCATCATCCCGCGTCAGCTTCAGCCCGCCACCCAGGGTCAAGGCGACGTCGGGATTGGGGGCGATCATGTCGGTGTTGATACCGTCGTGAATAACGCTGATGCGCTCACGGAAGGCATTAGGGAAAGTACTGGCCTGCCAATGCGTAGGGGAAATGGCCGCATCGGCTATTTCTATATGCAATAGATTATTGATGTTCTTGAGTTGTATCTTGCAGGCTTGTTCTATGTCATTGGAAGAAAACTCAGGGTCAAAGCCAACATCAGCACCTTGCGCGTGATAAAAGAATTCAGCATAGATGCCAAGCTTGGCTGTGGGCCAGACTTTTTTCAAGAACAGACTTTCTCCCCATCCAGGGTGGGCAATGATGACGTCCGGGACAAAGCCCTGCCCCCGCAATTGCAGGGCGGCACGCATGGCAGCTTCACCGCGGATGACCTTGGGTTCACTGTCCGCCAGCCAGGGATGGGTTTCAGCACTGGTACCGCGGGTGACCTGATATGAAAATACCTTTACCCCATTCCACAACGCGGGTGCTGCCTTTTGCATGGTCAGTGCAACGACTTCATTCGCCGGATCTGCTGCCAGCACGGGCGCGAGATGCACAAACTGACCTGGAAAATTTTGGTGAACAAACAGGATTTTCATAGCACAAATTGAGTAGGAATACGAACTTTGGAAATTGCTACAGTATAAACGCTATTCGCCTCTGGCGAGACATGCAAATACCCTTGCTGCTGGCAAAATCCTCAGCACCTCTCATGATGCAATTAAATGGCGGGAAAATGCCTCAAGAATGCCATCGGGACGCAGATGATGGTCATCAATATGCCATTGCTGGCTGGCTTTGCCCGTGCCGCTATCGGTCAAGGCAAACACATCCAGGAAATCCATACCTCTCGCTATCACTTGCTGTCTCAGGCTGGCATTGAACAAGACGAGAAATTGGCCAAACTCCTGCAACTCGCCATCAGTGTGGCCAGTTTCATTCATATGATAGGCGGGTACACCACTGATGATGAGCTTGAATTGGCGCTGCTGCGCCTGAATCTCAATAAAGTCCAGAAATGCGACTACCGTATCGTGCACGCGCTGTGACAGGCTAACTGTAGCAGCTTCGGTAGATTCAATGGATTTCTTGCTGGCTTTCAAGATGCCGCTATCAATGCGGCAATCAATTTCGCCTATTGTGATTAAAACGCAGGAGGCGACAGGTATCGCCTGCAGATATTGCGTCATCAATTGCTGGTAATGATTGGTTTCAGATTGACCGATTTGCCATTGCGTACATCCCTCTATCCAAAGTCCCTTGCATTGCAGATGCTGGCCGCGATAACCAAGGATCAGATTATGCGTTGACAACATGTGACTTTCACCAATGACGTACAAGATGCCTTGCGCTTGTGGCAATGATGCCTGTTGCCTGAAAGATTGCCACCACGCCTGTATCTTTAGCATAAAGACACAGTAGATCAAAGAACCCTTGTCTTTGATCAATGCATTGCCGAGCATGTCTTTCGCCACCTGTAACAAAGCGTCAACATTGGCTGGATTGCCAAAGACATAGTGCAAAATTGCCAGTTGTAGCGCGGCATTTTGCCTGGGGAAGCCAGTAGTCGTCAGTTGCAGTACTTTGGCATAGTGCTCAACGGCCTCATTTAACTGACCCGTGATTTTATAGACATTTGCCAGGCAGCCATGTAGCTCTGGATTGTCTGGGGCAATATTTAACCCTTGCTGGTAACTTTGGCTGGCCTCCGGTAATCTTTCCAGCTTCAAAAGCGCATTGCCGCGATTGTTCCAGGATTGAAAATGCGTCGCATTCACGCGCAGCACTTTCTCATAGTCGTTCAGCGCCAGCGCATACTGACGCATGTCCATGTAAAGATTGCCGCGGTTAAAATAAGCATCAGGAAAATCTGGCTGTTGACTTAGCGCCTGCGCATAACAAACCATCGCTTCTGCTTCGCGTCCCAGAGCGCTGAGTGCATTTGCCTTGTTGTTCAGGACTTCGGCAAAGTCAGGTTTTGCTAATAAGAAACGGTCATAGCTGGCGATGGCATCTGCATGGCGCTCCAGATCCAGCAAGACATTGCCGAGCGAGGCATGAATGATGGTATGCGCCGGATTGATGGATACAGCCAGAGAGAGCAGATCAAGCGCTTGCAGTAACTCACCTGTGCTGCGTTTGATCATGCCCAGAAATTGCAAAGCGTCGAAATGCCTGGCGTTAATCTGAAGTATCTGTTGATATAAGACCGCAGCATCAGCGAGTTTTCCAGTCTGATGCAGCACCAAGGCCTTTTGCATTAATTGTGCCGCTTCGGCTTCTGCCGCAGTACTTCCTGCCACAGATTTCACCTGTCGTGAATTACCTGGCGTTTTCTTTTTATACATTTAGTACAGCAAGTATTATTTCAGCTGCGCCATTACCAGACCCCTGACTTCTTCCTCAGTTCTGGCATTTTTTGTCCCCACCGCCCATAAATCAAAAGCAGATGGCCTGGCTGCTGCTACAACCGTCTTGAAACCGGACCCTGCCAGCGTATTCATCAGTACTTTTTGGGTAAAGCCACATCGGTGCGCCATAAACAGATTGCCTCTTTCCATGGAAGCACGATGACCATACAAGATATCCAGAGGAGAAATCGGACCTGCTGGTGATACATAGGCTGGTTCAATCAATTTATCTTCGACGACCAACTTACAGACAGAAATCAAGTCGGGGCAGGTCACCACAAATATCCCATCGTCTTTCAAGACACGCAAGATCTCCTTGAGAGCCAGTGGTACTTCATGCGGATACAAATGTTCAATATTATGTGAAGAATATACCGCATCGATAGAGGCTGTTTCAACGGCACTCATATCCGTCAACGTGCCTTGTATGTCAGGATTGACGGTAGGGTCAATATCAAAGCGTATTTCCTGCCAATCATCTGACTGAAAAAAAGGCGTGGTGCCTGACTTGTTTTGAGGGCCGCAGCCTACGTGTAATAATTTCAAAGCATTCACCTTGTCGTTTGATCCCAAAGAAAATGGGGCACAGGCCCCATTTTCCATTCACATTCTATATCAAGTCAAATACAGATTATTGAACCTGATCTGGACGTGAAGATGCCAGTGCAACTTTAGGCAGATGATGGAAAGATGCCCAATGCAATTCCAGCAGCGACATCAGGCCACTGCGGACCCAGCGTGCCAGTGTGGCATCGTCCAGTGCCAGGACTTTTTCGCGGTCAACAATGCGGAAACCACCGATCAGATGTATTTCATTGCCTTCGTGGAAGTTGAGGTCTTTAGCAACCAGTACGCCCGTGGTTTCCAATTCATTCAGAACCACGCGGCCTTCACGCAGATTTTTTTCGTAGCTGTTCAGCAACTCCAATACTTTACCAAAGCTAGGATTGAATTCTGCTTTCTCAGTAAAGACCAGTTCGCCTTCTGTTGTATTGAATTGTGGCGCATCCATATCAGCAGCCAGCACGTAGTCATCTGTGTCGCCAATACGGCCAAGGATGAATGGGTAACGGCGTACATGGACGGGCACATAGGCTTCAGTCCATTGATTTTTTTCATTCAAGAATACGTTTCGCTCTCTCAATCCCAATACGGCAATCGGATTGAGCAAGCCGGATTGTGAGAACAAAACAGGATAGAACTGTGCTGCCTCAGGAATTTCTGTTGGTGCCAGGGGGGCAGTAGTCAGGCCACGGGCAAACGCAAAGTCTGCAGCTGGTTGAAAGCGCAAAGAGCTATGCAGGTTCTTGTCCAGGGTTTGAGCATTTTGAAACATAATAAAACTCCAATAACTATAAAAAGCCCATTTCCATTGATGGCATGGGTTAAGCGCAAGGCTTAGATGGCATTAAATCGCAAATCAATGTTTATTTTGATCACAACACGCACAACACGCAAAACACGATTACTTATCGTGAAATGAAGACGTTTTGGCCAAAATCAAGTGCAGTATTGTATCAGCAGGATAAAGCGATGGCGCTTTTTTCAGCACTTGACTCATATTACGACCGGGTTTTCTTTACGCCAGATCAGCAGATAACCGGGAATCGCTTGCAGATTTTCCATCCTGATGGTCTGTGGCAGGCATTGCAAAAGCGTAAATTCATATGCAGATGCCAGTTTGCCCAAATAGCTTAATTGATGCGCATAGCGGCCGCTGCTACGTAGCGTATACCCCGCGACATCATTTTCTTGCGTCAACCTTTCGTCTGCGGCTTCGACAGAAAATGCAAAGATGCCATCCGCGACCAGCAAGCGGCTGATGTCAGCAACGATATGGTCAAGCTGCCCCAGATACACAAATACGTCAGCAGCGGTGACCACCTCGTAGCTTGCAGCGGTCTCTTGCCGGGTCATCGTCAGTAAATCAGCTTGGATCAATCTGTGATAAATCTGCCTGGCCTGCGCTTTTAACAGCATTTTTTCAGACAGATCAACGCCGACCAATTGCGCTGCCATAGAGGCGAGTTCCTTTGCTACCAGGCCAGTGCCGCACCCCAAATCCAGTATGCGCCATGCCTTTGCATCTGCATTGGCGTCAGCGATGCGCAATTGTCTCAGTTCTTTGCCAATGACAACTGGAATCTGGTATGCCAGCACTTCTTGCAGATGCTGATCGAAGCGTTCGGCGTAATCATCAAATACCTTGCTGACATAACTTACTGGCGCCTGGGTGCTGGCCTGGCCACTGAGTACGTGAATGAAATGCAGGGCATTGCCGTGCTCAGGGTCCAAGGCGACGGCACGTTGATAGCTGTTGATGGCCTGGGCAGGCTGGCCAGCATCCTTGTAAATATTGCCCAGGGTATTGTGAATCTCAGCCAGGTTTGGCTGCAGGGTAACAGCGCGCTCTGCACATTGTATGGCGAGCTCCAGCTCTTTACGTTTTTGGTAAATCAGTGCCAGATTATTCCAGGGCTCTGCCAATGCCGCATTCAAACGGATTGCTTGTCTGTACGCCAGGATAGCGTCATCCTGCTGACCGATATCTTTATACACATTGCCTATATTGCTGTGCGCCTCGGCATAATCGGGCTTGAGCTTGCAGGCTTGCTGAAAGCATGCGAGGGCCTGATCTGGCTGAGCAGATTCGCGCAATGCTAACCCTAAGTTATTCAGTGCATAGAAATTTTGAGGATTGATCTGCAACGATTACCGGATAAGTTGCGCCGACTGCGCATAATCTCCCAGCTGGTGAGCAGTCACTCCGTATAAATGCAATGTATCGGCATGGTCAGGTTTAAGCTCCAGAATGTGCTGATAGATTTTCCTGGCAGCGTCAATTTGACCGCTGCGGTGTGCGGCCATGCCCTGATCCAGCATGACCTTGAGCTGCTCTTGTATTTGTTGCGTTTGCAATATTTGCTGGTTTGCTTGCGCATGCATTGCCTCATCCGCAGCCATACAGCATTGTTTGTATTTTTTCCCACTGCCACATGAACAGGGATCATTACGGCTCAATTTTTTCATTGTCATCAGGCTAGCTGGTCTGCAAAGAGGATCAAAATCAATTGGTGCACATGTTAACAATAAGTTGCCATCAATTGTAGATACTTGCAGCGAATTGCGGACTTTAGCAGCAAATCTTTGCGCCTAGACATTCATCCAATATGAACGGATGAGAGCGATAAAAAAACCCACCGCTTTACAGAGGTGGGTTTTTATTTTTTGACAGCAGGGAGGATATTCTCTCCCTGCTGCATGGGTAGCAAGCTACCCATTTTCCTGCATTGCTTACTGAATTAAGCGATAAAGTCGCCAGCGACGATGGAACCTGCGCCAGTGATTTTAACGATAAAGTCAGTTGCATCAACAGTACCTACAGTGCCACCGATGTTTTGGAAAGCATAAGTACCAGCTGCTGTACCTGCGGCTACAGTGATCACGTAAGCCTGAGTATTCGCTGCCAGAGCCGCGCCAGCTGCAGTTGCTGCTGTAGCGATTGCTGCTGCCAGAGTAGATACGTCAGCAGTAGCGATAGACAACAGGTTCAATGTTGTTGCTGCTGTGCCAGTTTTGAACACGTCAGCGCCAGCAACTTTGAAGTTTGCTACTGTATCGATATTAGCGATGACAGAACCAGCAGTGATAGTTTCAGCACCAGTTGCAGTTGTAGACAGGTTGATCGTATCAGCACCTGTACCGCCGGTTACTGTTACTGCTGTCGCTGCTGTACCCAACAGATTAACTGTTTGGCCGCCTGTACCCAGAACAACTACGTCGCCTGTTGCGCCTTTAGCATAGTTCAAAGTTACACCAGCACCGTTTTCGTTAGTGAATGTCCAGCCAGTTGCAGCAGAGCCAGTTACGTTCACTGTTTCAACGCCAGTTACCAGAGCAGAGATATTCAAGTTAGCACCGATAGCACCGATGTTCAGTGTATCTGTACCCAAGCCGCCGTCCAGCG